>DATITN010000302.1:0-7307 GCA_035467795.1 Arachnia sp.
GACGGAGGGGACCAGGACACACGCCCCGGCCACGACGGCGGCGAGCGAGAGGCGCACGGCGCGGCGCAGCGATGCAGAAGAAGTCATGCCGCGACGCTAAAGGCCCCCGGAGAACACCAGGTGAACGAGGGGTGACGTTCAGCGGAACAACGAGATGATGAGTGGGGCTGCCGTGGTACCACCCGAATCCCCCACCTCGACGAACGACGCCACCGCATACCTGTCGTTGTAGGCGATCATCCACGCGCTGGTCTGGAGCGCCCCCGCCGTGCCCCACTGAGCCGTGCCCGTCTTCGCGCCCGTCATGACGCCCTGCAGCGACCGGCCCGTGCCCGAGGTCACCGTCGTCTCCATCAGGGATTGGAGGGACTCCGCCTCGGCCGCCGTGAGCGGCGCCGCCGTCGGGGTGGCCTCCGCGCCCTTGACCAACCAGGGCAGGACCGTCCGCCCCGCCCCGACAGACGCCGCGACAGTCGCCATCCCCAGCGGCGACATCGTGACCTGCCCTTGCCCGATCATCGAGGCCGCGAGGTCGATGGAGTTGGCCGGCTGGACCGTGCCGAAGTTGGACGTGAAGCCCACGTCGTAGTCGGTGCCCACCCCGAGCGACCCCGCCGCGGCGTGCAGTTGCTCGCCGGTGATGGACTCGGACGCACCTGCAAAGGCTGTGTTGCACGACTGCGCGAAGGCTGTGCTGAGCGGGATCCGGCCCAGCGAACCCGACGGATACCCCGAGTAGTTGCCGAACGTGTAGGTGCCCACCGTGAGCGAGGCCGGGCAGTTCACCGTCGACGACGGCGTGAGCCCGGACCGCAGCATGGCCAGGGCCGAGACCGCCTTGAAGGTGGAGCCGGGCGCGTAATTGCCGTACGTCACGTGCGGGTAGGTGCCGCCCGCCGGGGACTGCGCCGCCGCCAGGACGCCGCCGTCGGCCACGTCGAGCACCACCAGCGCCGCCATGCCGGCCTGCGTGCTCAACACCTCCTCGGCCTTCGTCTGCAGATCCCGGTCCAGGCTGAGGTCGATGCCGGAGCCCACGCTCTGATCCTGCTGGAACAGCGCCTTCTCGGGACCGGGCGAGGCCGACGCCGACGCCGTCGCGTCCTGGCGCGGCACCAGGTCCACCCGGACGGAGGGCACGCCGCGCAGCTGTTCGTCGTAGCGGGCCTGCAAGCCGCTCAACCCGACCCGGTCCTGGATGGTCAGCGTGCCGCCGGACTCGTCGATCATCTCCTTGGTGGGGGTGCCGACCGAGCCGAGGATGGGTGCGGCGAAGGAGCCGCCGGGGCCGACGATGGCCGAGATCTCGCGGACGTAGGCGCCGGGCACCTGGCTGATGGTGGGCGGAATCTCAGCCTGGACCATGGTGGCCGCGACCACGAACGCCCTCGGGCCGTTGGCCAGCACCTTCTTCGTGAACGCCGCGGCGTCCACCTCCAGGATGGCGGCGAGGTCTGAGGAGGCCGTCGGCCACTCGGCGGCCTCCACCGAGGACTTGTCCAGGCCCACCTCGAACATGGCCCCCTCCTCGACGATCGCCACGCCTGCGTTGTCGTTGATGGGCGCTCGGCGACCCTCCGTGAGCGTGTGCCGCAGCCGGGTGGCCTCGGTGAGCTCCGGGTGGATGATCGAGGGCGCCCAACTCAACCGCCACTGCTCCCCGGAGTAGCGCAGCCTCGCCTGCGACGGGTAGGTCCACCCCTCCTTGCCCAGCTGGTAGCTCATGGTGAGGGTGACGATGGCCACGTCGTCGTTGGCCTCGTAGGCCACCGGTCCCGCGCTGACGGTGGGGTAGATCTCGTCCATCCCCGCGAAGATGGCCTCGAAGTCTGTCTGCGCCTCCGCGGCCACCCCCACCATCGGCAGGCCGGAGACGTCCTGCGCGTTGAGCGCATCCACGACGGCGGCCAGGGCCTCGTCGATGGGGGGCAGATCCGGGCGCCCCGCCTGCGATCCGCTGGGGTTGGGATCAGGGTCCGGCCCGGGTGCGCACCCGGCCAGGAGCAGCGCCAGCGTCATCGCGGCGGCCAGCAGACGTCGTCTCATGGGGGACCTCCTGTTCGTGACAAGGCTACCGGGGCCGTCCGGCACCTCCGGCGACCGCGCCGTCGGGCAACCATGTGGAACGCTCGGTCAGGCAGGCTCCGCTGGGGATTGGTGGTCGGCGCCTGCCCCGGTACCCTGGAAAAGGCGTCTCGCAGACCTGCTACCCGGGTCTTCCCGAGCCAGTCGCCTCAACACAGGAGAAGAATTCCGTTGAACGTACCCCTCTGGGTGTGGGCCATCACCATCCTCGTCATTCTCGGCCTGCTGGCCTTCGACTTCTTCTTCCACGTTCGCAAGGCGCACATCCCCACGCTCCGGGAGGCGGCCATCTGGTCGGCCATCTACGTGGGTCTGGCGCTGCTCTTCGGAGTGTTGGTCTGGATCTTCGGCGGCGCCCAGATGGGCGCGGAGTACTTCGGTGGCTACATCACAGAGAAGGCGCTCAGCGTCGACAACCTCTTCGTGTTCCTCATCATCATGTCCAGTTTCGCCGTCCCGCGGCAGGACCAGCAGAAGGTGCTGCTGTTCGGCATCGTCTTCGCGCTGATCGCCCGCACCGGGTTCATCTTCGCGGGCAAGGCCATGATCGAGGCGTTCTCGTGGACGTTCTACCTGTTCGGGCTCATCCTCATCTTCACGGCGGGCAAGTTGCTGGCGCCGGAGAAGGACGGCGAGGAGGAGGACGCCAACAACTTCATCATCCGCCTGGCCAAGAAGTATCTGCGCACCACGGACCACTACGACGGTGACAAGCTGTTCACCATCGAGAACGGGCGCCGCGTGCTCACCCCGATGCTGCTGGTGATGGTCGCCATCGGCGGGACGGACATCCTGTTCGCGCTGGACTCCATCCCCGCCATCTACGGCCTCACCCAGAACGTCTTCATCGTGTTCACGGCCACCGCGTTCTCGCTGATGGGGCTTCGCCAGCTGTACTTCCTCATCGACGGCCTGCTGGACCGCCTCATCTACCTCAAGTACGGCCTGTCCCTGATCCTCGGCTTCATCGGCGTCAAGCTGATCCTGCACGCGCTGCACGAGAACACCCTCCCGTTCATCAACGGTGGCGAGATGGTGCCGGTCTACGAGATCGAGATCGGGCTGTCGCTGTCGGTGATCCTCGGCATCCTGATCGTCACGGTGCTGGCGTCGATCTTCAGCCCCACCGGCATGATGCAGACCGCCGTCCGTCAGATCGACCGCCTCGCCTACGGCTACATCCACACCGAATACCACGGCGACGAGGACGAGCGCGAGGCCAACTACCAGCGCATGCTGGACGCTGAGTCGGCGCTCACGCAGTTCGACCAGGACAAGCTCATGGAGCAGATGGAGGAGACCGGGGCCCTGCGTACGGTGGAGAAGGCCCACCGGATGCACGCGGACGCCACCAGGCGCTAGCCGGCACGCATGCAGGTGATCGCCGCCCTCCGGCGGCTCTGGCGCCACGCGTCGTTCCGCCGTCTCCTGGCGCTGCGCACGCTCAGCCAGGCCGCAGACGGCACTCTGCAGGTGGGGATGGCCTCCTACATCCTGTTCTCGCCACAGTCGCAGCCGAACGCGGCCGCGATCGCCGGGGTGTTGGCGATCACCCTGCTGCCGTTCACGGTGATCGGGCCGTTCGTCTCCCCGCTCCTGGACCGCTGGCCCCGCCGCAACGTCGCCCTGTACTCCGACGTCGCCCGCGCCGGTCTTGCCGCCCTGATCGGCCTGGTCATCGCCTCAGGCGCGACGACGGGGGGCTGGGCCGTGGTCCTCTACGGCGCACTGCTGCTGGCGATGAGCATCAACAGGTTCATGCTGGCCGGGCTGTCGGCGGGGCTGCAGCACACCGTCGACGCCGATGAGTACCTGACCGCGTCGTCGATCCTGCCGACGGTGGGCCCACTCGGCGTGGTCATCGGCGCCGTCCTGGGGTTCGTGACGCGCGCGGCGCTGGGCGGGGTGCTGCCGGCGCACCAGGCGGACGCCGTCGTGTTCGGGCTTGCCGCGGCCATGTTCGTGGGCTCCGTGCTGGTGTGTCGCGGGTTCGCGCGCGGGGCGCTGGGGCCGGACGTCGCGGGAGAGCGGACGAGCATGAGGCGGGTTCTCGCGGGCCTCGCCGCAGCGGGCCGGCACCTTCGGACCCGGCCCGCTGCGGTGCTCGCGCTGGCGCTGATGGCCGTGACGCGCCTGCTGTTCGGGGTGTGGAGTGTCGCGGTGATCCTGGCCGCGAGGCACCTGTGGAACCCGGTCGACAGGCCCGGGGATGCGCTGGCGGACCTCACCGTGTGGGGGCTGGTCACGGGCGCCGGGTTCATCCTGGCGGCGCCCGTGGTGCCCGCACTGGTTCGCCTGCTGGGGCTTCGGCGGGCCGCCACGGCGCTGCTCGCCACGGCCGCCGTCGTGTCGGTGGGCGCCGCCCTCACCACGTCCATGCTGCCGCTGCTGGTGGCGAGCTTCTTCATCGGCCTGACCGTGCAGTCGTTCAAGATCTGCGTGGACACCATCGTGCAGGCGCACGTCGACGAGGAGTACAAGGGCCGGGCTTTCACGTTCTACGACATGGGCTTCAACGGCGCCTTCGTGCTGGCCGGGCTGGTGGCCGTGGCGGTGCTCCCCCCGGGCGGGCTCTCGACCCCCGCCTTCCTGGGCCTCGCCGTCGTCTATGCGGCCTGCGCCGTGGTGCTGGCGGAGGTGAGCCGACGGCTGGGCCGTGAGGCGCTGGAGCGCGGCACCGAGGATCTCCTGCGCGCCTGAGCCCCCGCCGATGCAGGCCGGGTCAGGAGTCGAGCAGGCCGCACTCGTGGGCGATGAGGACCAGGCCCACACGGTCGCGGGCGCCCAGCTTGCTCAGCAGCCGCCCGACGTGGGTCTTGACTGTGCCTTCGGCCATGTACAGGCGCTGCGAGATCTCGGTGTTGTTCGCGCCGTGCGCCACCTGCTCGAGAACTTCGCGCTCGCGGTCGGTGAGGGCGTCGAGGCGGCTGTCGGGGGCCAGGCCCGCCTTGGGGAGGAGCGGCGCGAACTGGGTGAGCAGCCGTCGGGTCGCCGACGGGGCCACGACGGCATCGCCGCTGGCCACCGCACGGATGGCGCCCAGGAGCTCCTCGGGGAGGGCGTCCTTGAGCAGGAACCCGCTGGCGCCGCCCCGGATGGCCGCGAAGACGTATTCGTCCAGGTCGAAGGTGGTCAGCACCAGGACCTTCGTGTCCAGGCCGAGGGCGCTGATCTGCCGGGTGGCCTCGATGCCGTCCATGACGGGCATCCGGATGTCCATGAGGACCACGTCGATCTGCCTGGTCCGGACGGCGGCCACAGCGTCGCGGCCGTTGTCCACCTCGCCCACGGTTTCCATGTCGTCGGCCGAGTCGATCAGCATCCGGAAGCCACTGCGCACCAACGACTGATCGTCCGCCAACAGCACTGTGATCACGTCAGGCCCCTCTCAGCCAACTCTTGCCCAGCTGGCTCGGCATCGGCAGCCGCGCCCGCACCTCGTACCCGCCGCCGGCCCACGGCCCGGCCGTGAACTCGCCGCCCATCGCCAGCACGCGCTCCCGCATCCCGGGGATCCCCGAGCCGTGTCCGTCGGAGGTCGACAGCGCGCCCAGCCCGTCGTCGCGGACCTGGATCTCGATGGCCTCCGGTGTGAACCCCACGCGTACCTTCGCGGTCGCGGTGGGGCCGGCGTGCTTGAGAAAGTTGGTGACCGCCTCCTGCAGGACCCGGAACGCGGTCACGCCCAACGACTCGGGCACCAGCGGGACCTCGCCGTCGACCTCCAACGTGATCCGGTCACCCGCTCCGGCGATCAGTTCGGGGATCTGCGTCAGCGACGGTGAGGGCCCGAAGGCGGGGGAGTCCGCGTCGCCGCGCATCAGGGCGACGATCCGGCGCACCTCCCCGATCGATTTGCGTCCCGTGTCGGCGATCACGTCAAGGGCCTCGACGGCGGCCTCGGGGCGCTTCGCCGCCATCGCCCGGGCGCCCTCGGCCTGCACGACGATGATCGACAGCGAGTGGGCGAGGACGTCGTGGAGTTCCTGGGCCACCTCGGTCCGCGCCCGCCTCGCGGCGAGCTCTGTGCGCTGCCGCTCGGAGTGTTGCGCGGCCGTGAACCGCTCGGTGACGATCTCGCGGTCCAGCGCCTCCGTCAAGGCCCGCTCGCGCAGGAACCGGCCCCACAGGAAGCTGAGCGCGACGATGGCCAGGCACAGCAGCACCAGCAGCGTGGTGCCGAGGAGGCGGTACGGCTGCGGCATGCCACCCGTCCAGCTCAGCGGCCCGGCCAGCGAGCCGGCCACGCCGAAGGCGACCACCAACAGCACCGACGACATCCGCTGATATCTGCCGACGCTGTAGATCACGACGGGGACGGCGAGGAGGGCGGGGACCGGGGTGGTGAGTGTCGCGGCCATGCCGACGCCGGCGGCGCTCAGCACGCCCAGCGCAACCAGCGGCGCCACGCGTCGCACCACCAACGAGGCGCACATGAGTAGCGACCATGCGATGGCCCGCCGAGAGAAGTCCACATCGGGCACGGCCAGGACGGGGACCCCGGTGCCGACGGCGAACACCGCAGCCAGAGCGGCGTCGCGCAGGACGGTGCGCCCGTCGCGCGACCATCGGTTGTCCATCATGATGTGGTCAGCCTAGGGGGAGGGGGCCAGGAGGGGGTCAGACCGTCGGCGTCGATCCGGCGTCGGGGGTGCACCCGGGTCTGACCAGGCGGTCGCGGGTGGCCGAGGCGGGAGGTGCCCAACGCCCACCCCGCCCGCAGACGCGGGTACCCCCACGGGTATTGTCCTGACAGAGGTGAGTCCCACCAGTGATCAGAGGAGCCCTGTCATGAAGATCGTCGTCGTCGGCGGTGTCGCGGGAGGTGCGTCGGTCGCGGCGCGCGCCCGCCGCCTGGATGAAACCGCTGAGATCATCGTCTTCGAGCGGGGCGAGTACGTGTCCTTCGCCAACTGCGGGCTTCCGTACCACATCGGCGAGGTGATCACCGATCGCAGCCGACTGCTCCTCCAGACGCCCGAGAGCCTGAACGAGTCGCTGGCCATCGACGTGCGCGTGGCCACCGAGGTGGTGGCGCTCGACGCCCAGGCCAGGACCGTCACGGTGCGTGAGGTGAAGACCGGCAGGGAGTACACCGAGTCCTACGACGCTCTGGCGCTGTGCCAAGGGGCGGACCCGCTGAAGCTCAAGCTTCCCGGCATCGACCTGCCCGGCGTCCACGTCCTGCGCAACATCCACGACATGGACGACATCAAGGCCCG
>DATITN010000303.1:0-10323 GCA_035467795.1 Arachnia sp.
GTTGGCGTGCTGCGCGCTCGAAACACAGGCCGCCGCCGGGGACCGGCCGGTGGTGGACGCCTCGTCGATCCCGCCGGGCGCCAAGCTGGTGGTGACGCTGTCGGGCACCCTCACGGCCCCCGTCGTCCCGGCCATCATGGATACCCTGGACCGGCTCCCCGCCGAGAGGACCGTCGTGGCGTTCGGAGCGTGCGCCTGCGTCGGCGGGCCGTACTGGGACTCGTACTCGGTGCTCGCCGGGGCCGAGTCTCTCGTGCGGGTGGACCACTTCATCGCCGGCTGCCCGCCCCCGCCGGAGGCGCTCACGGCATACCTGGAGGGGATCCGTCGTGACGTCGCCCAAGGCTGACCCGCCCCGCCGGGGACCCGGGGCGGTGGAGATGGTCGAGCCTGCACAGTGGCACTCCCGGGCGTCCGCGGCCCTGTCCGAGGGTTTCACGTTCCTGGCCAACCTCACCGCCGTCGACGAGGTGGGCCACTCGGATCACATCCGCGTGCTGCTCTGGCTGGAGAACCCCGACGATGGCGCCCCACTGCGCCTGGCGGTGCTGGCTGATCGCGTCGACCCGCACCTCCCGGACCTCGCGGACATCCTTCCCGGTGCGGCCTGGCTGCAGCGCCAGATCCATGACTTCTTCGGGGTGCGCTTCGACGGGGCCGACGAGCGGCCGCTGATCCATCACGGCGGGGGCGCCCCGATGCGCAAGGACGTGCTGCTCGCACCCAGGCAGTCCCAGCACTGGCCGGGCGCGCTGGAGCCGGGCGAGGCGGAGCAGTCACCCGGCCGGCGGGCGCTCGTGCCCCCTGGCGTCCCGGACCCCGCCGTCGTGGCGGATCCGGAGGCCACGGCCGCGGACATCGCGCTGTCGGCGACGGGGGCCCGGGTCAGGAGGGCGCGATGACGGCCCACGGCTCCATCGCCCTGATCGAGGACCGGTGCACCTCCTGCATGATCTGCGCCCGCGAATGCCCCACCTGGTGCATCACGCTGACCTCACACCTCGAGCAGACGGTGCCGGCGCCCGGCGCCCGGCCCCGCACCCACAACGTGCTCGACAGCTTCGCGATCGACTGGGCGCTGTGCATGTACTGCGGCGTGTGCATCGAGCAGTGCCCCACCGACGCGCTCGAGTGGGGGAGCGCGCGGGTGCCGTCCGCGGACCGGCTCGTGGACCTCGTCCACCACCGCGACCGTCTCGCCCCGCGACAGGAGGGCGGTGGCTAGGGCCCTCGAGAGGGCGGCCCGGGACCTGAAGCAGGCTGCCTCGACGCGCGCCGTCTGGTTCGGTTTCCTCGGCAGCCTCGGCATCCTGATCGGCTCGCTGAGCCCGGCGTACCTGCCGCAGGCCTCCCCGATGTGGGACGTCCTGCGCGGCCTGGGCATCGACGGTGACACCACGAAGGTCGTCGGCAGCGTCGCCACCCTCGGTGGTCTCGCGCTGCTCCTGGAGGCGTGGTTCAGGTTGCGGCCGGCGAGACGGCGCGCGGCCGGGCATCCGCAGCTGCGGCACTGGGCGGTGCTGGCGATCGTGGCGGCCCCGTTGGCGCTCGGGCCCCCGATCTTCTCGCACGACGCCTACTCCTACGCCGCGCACGGCTGGCTCATCCACAACAACCTCAGCCCGTACCAGGTGGGCCCGGGTATCCTTCCCGGCTACTACGCGGACCAGGTGGCGTGGGTGTGGCGGGAGACGACGGCGCCCTACGGCCCGTTGTCGCTGTGGATGAGCCACGGCATCGTGATCCTGGCCGGATTCGACCCCTTTCTCTCGGCCGTCCTCATGCGGGTGCCCGCGCTGATCGGCGTGCTGCTGATCGGCGCCCTGGTGCCCCGGATCGCCAGGCGGGTGGGCGTCGACCCGTCGGCCGCCAGCTGGTTCGCGGTCCTCAACCCCATCCTGATCATCGACTTCGTCGGGGGCGCCCACAACGACGCCCTCATGGTCGGGTTGATGCTGCTGGGCATCTGGGTGTCCATGCGGTACCGCCGCTGGTGGGCAGGGGCGCTCATCGTCGGCGCGGCCGCGGCCATCAAGCAGCCCGCCTTCCTGGCCGCCATCGCGCTCCCGTTCCTGGTCACCCCCTGGACCTCCTGGCGACCCCGCGACGTCGCCTGGGCCGCCGCCAAGGCGCTGACGGCCTTGGCCCTCGCGGTGGCGGTGTTCGCGCTCATCTCGGTGGTCTCGGGGATGGGATTCGGCTGGATCAACGCCCTCAACGTGCCCGGCATGGCAGAGACCATCTCCCCGTTCACCCTGCTCGGGCACGCCCTGCAGTACCCGGCCACCGCCCTCGGGTGGGATCCGAGCGGACGCGCGGTGGTCACCGTCGTGCGCGCCATCGGGGCGGTGGTCTCGTTCATCGGAATCGCCGTGCTGGCCCACCAGCACCTCGGCCGGCGGCCGCTGCACTTCCTCGCCTACTCGTTCCTCTGGTTCGCGCTCTGCGCCCCCGCGCTGCACTCCTGGTACCTGCTGTGGGGGGCGGTGCTGCTGCCGATGGCGCACCCGTCGTCGAAGGTGCTGCGCGCGGCCATCGTGATGACGGTGATGCTGCTCGGCTTCGGCGCGTTGACCTTCGGGCTGCGCAACGGGGCGTGGGCCCTGGTGCTGATCCTGTTCGCCGCCGGCTACTGGATCATGCACACCCACGAGCTGAGCCAGCCCATGGACGAGGCTGAGAGCGTCACGGTGTGAAGGCCGGCTCCGGGAGGCGGTAGTCCACGACGACGGGGGAGTGGTCGCTGATCCGCTCCTCGTAGCTGGCCTCGCGCCCCACCCAGGCCGCCGTCGCGCTGCGGGCGAGGCCGGGGGAGGCCAGGTGGTAGTCGATCCGCCACCCGGTGTCGTTGGCCCAGGCCTGGCCGCGCCACGACCACCAGCTGTAGGGGCCCTCCACGTCCGGGTGGACGCGGCGCACCACGTCGACGAGGCTGCGGGGGCTGAGGATGGAACCGAACCAGTCGCGCTCCTCGGGGAGGAAGCCCTCGGACCTCTGGTTGGTGCGCCAGTTGCGCAGGTCCTGCCGGGTGTGGGCGATGTTGAAGTCGCCCATCACCAGGAACTCGCGCCCCTCGGCCGCGGCCTCCCGCCGGGACGTGGTCAGCAGCCGGGCGAACCCTCGCATGAAGCGCATCTTGCGCAGGTACTTCTCCTCACTGCCCTCCTCGTGGGGCCAGGCGGCCCCCTTGGGGAGGTAGAGCGAGGCCACCCGCAGGGGCGCATCCGCCAGGTCGACCTCGAGGTAGCGGCCCTCGGTGGCGAAGTTCGCGAGGTCGCGGTTGATGATCCGCACGGCCGGGACCGGCTCCGGGGTGAGGTCCGGGCCGAACTGGGTGGCGGAGCCGTCGAGGCTGCGCACCAGCGCCGGACGGGCCCTGGTGAGCACGGCGACCCCGTTGCGGCCCGCCCGCTGGCCGGAGTCCAGGGTGACGTGGTAGCCGTGGAAGGCCTCGAGAGGGAGGTCCTCGACGCGGCAGCGCACCTCCTGCAGCGCGATGACGTCCGCCGCGGTGGCGTCCCAGAAGGGGCGGAAGCCGCGACGGAGGGCGGCACGGATTCCGTTGACGTTGTGGGTGCCGATGCGCATGGGGTCGGTCAGGACCCGCGTCAGCGGTAGTTCACGTACTGGACGGCGAAGTCGTAGTCCTGCTCCTTGATCATCGCCTGGACGGTTTGGAGGTCGTCGCGGCTCTTCGACGAGATGCGCAGCTCCTCGCCCTGGATCTGGCACTTGACGCCCTTGGGCCCCTCGTCGCGCAGCAGCTTGGAGATCTTCTTCGCGTCCTCGGTCTTGATGCCCTGCTTGGTGGTGGCGGTGATCTTCCAGATCTTCCCGGAGGGGCGCGGGTCGCCGGCCTCCAGGGCCTTGAGGCTGACGCCGCGGCGGACCAGCTTGGACTGGAACACGTCGAGGACCGCCTTGACGCGCTCCTCGGAGACGGCCTCCATCTCGATGTTCTCGCCCGACCAGGCGATCTTGGCCTCGGTGTTCTTGAAGTCGAACCGCTGGCCGACCTCCTTGACCGCCTGGTTGAGCGCGTTGTCGACCTCCTGTCGGTCGACCTTGCTGACGACGTCGAATGAGCTGTCTGCAGCCATGGGTGGCCTCCTGCGGTGAGTCTCGGGGTGGTTTGGCCCCATTGTGCCAGCCCGCCTGGGGGCGGGGGCGCCACCTGTACGGCGGGGGTGCGTTGGCGATGGGGCCCGGGCGCTGCTAAGCTCGTGCGTCGCCGGGATGCCCGGCATGGCAGGTTGCCCGAGTGGCCAAAGGGAGCGGTCTGTAAAACCGTCGGCGTAGCCTACGTTGGTTCAAATCCAACACCTGCCACTAGGCCTCGGACCGGATTGGTACGGGGCCTAGTTTCGTTTTCATCCTCAGAGAGGGGCCGACGATGGCCACCCCACACATCGCCTGCGAGCCCGGCGACATCGCACCACTGGTGATCATGCCCGGAGATCCGAAGCGGGCCGAGCGGATCGCCAGGACCCGCATGCAGGACGTGCGCCTGGTCTCTGACGTGCGCGGCATTGCCGCCTGGACGGGCACCGTCGACGGCGTTCCGATGACGGCGATGGCCTCTGGGATGGGCGTCCCGTCGCTGTCGATCTACGCCACCGAGCTCTTCTCCCAGTTCGGCGTGCAGCGGATCTGCCGCGTCGGGACCTGCGGGGGCATCTCGTCGAAGGTCGCGGTGAAGGACGTCATCGTCGCCTCGGCGGCGCACACCAACTCCGCCGTGGCCACGCTCGACATTCCGGGGGTGACCCTCTCGCTGGCGGCGTCCTACGACATGCTGCGCGGCGCCGTCGAGTCCGCCCGGGCCGCGGGCCGCCCGGTCCACGTAGGGGCCGTGTTCACCAGCGACTTCTTCTATTCCTCGCGCACGGACATCATCCCGGGCCTCGACCGCCTGGGCACCCTGGGCGTCGAGATGGAGGCCGCGGGTCTCTACGCCTGCGCCCTGGCCAACAACGCGGAGGCTCTCGCGGTGCTGACCGTCTCGGACCACCTGAAGGACGGCTCGTCGGACCTCTCCGCAGAGGAACGCGAGACGCTGTTCGAGGGGGCCTTGGAGGTCGCGGTGGCGGCCCTGAAGGCCTGATCGGCCCCCCAGTCACGGCGACGCGGAGGCGATTTGTGGTGATCGTCGCGGCCCATGTATGGTTGGTCGTCGGCTGGCCCCTATAGCTCAGTAGGTAGAGCGTCTCCATGGTAAGGAGAAGGTCTGCGGTTCGAATCCGCATGGGGGCTCGGTTCCCTCCTGCACCACCAGGGGGGAACTCTGACGGGGTAGCTCAGTCGGTAGAGCAAGCGGCTCATAATCGCTGTGTCGCGGGTTCGAATCCCGCCCTCGTCACCGATACCGCCACACCAGCGCACCGCGCGAAGCTAGCTAAGGAATCTGATCATGGCCAAGAAGAGTCAGGACGTTCGTCCGAAGATCACGCTCGCGTGCACCGAGTGCAAGGAGCGCAACTACATCACCAAGAAGAACCGTCGAAACGATCCCGATCGTCTCGAGATCAAGAAGTTCTGCCCGCGCTGCCGCACCCACAAGGCGCACCGCGAGACCCGCTGAACACACCCACCGCTCCACCAGACCGGCCACCCCTCTCAGGGGTGGCCGGTCTGTTTCATGCCTGCCCCGCCGGGGTAGCCTTGCGCCCATGCCCATCACCGCCGAACACGTCGGGCGCCGCTACCCCGCCGCCCCGCCGTACGTGATCAGCCACGCCAAGATCGGCGAGTTCGCCGAGGCGCTGCGTGACGAGAATCCCGCCTATCGGGGCGAGCACCCCATCGCCCCGCCCACCTTCGCCGCCGTCATCGCGGCCCAGGCGTGGGGAGCCCTCTTCGGCGACGAGGAACTGGGTCTGGCGCTCAACCGCACCATGCACACGGACCAGAGCTTCACCTTCCACCGCCCCCTGCGCCCGGGAGACGTCGTCGTCGCCGAGCTGAGCATCGAGAAGGTGCGCAACCGGGGCCAGCTGGACATGATCACCGTCCTGGTGGACCTCGCCGTCGACGGGGCCACCGTCTGCGAGGCCCGCTCCACCCTCATGCACACCCGGGAGGACGACGATGCCTGACGTGACCATCGGCCAGCAACTGCCCCTGCTGCGGGTTCCGGTGACCCGCTCCACCGTGGTGCGCTACTCGGGCGCCTCCACGGACTTCAACGAGATCCACTTCTCGGACCGGCACGCCCGCGCCATCGGGCTGCCAGGCGTGGTGGCCCACGGCATGTGGACCATGGGCGCGGGGCTCAAGATCGTCACCGACTGGGCGGGGGACCCTGCCCGGGTGCTCAGCTACTTCGTCCGCTTCACCCGCCCCGTCGTCGTGCCGGACACCGACGAGGGCACCGAGGTGACCTACACCGCGACAGTCACGCACCTGAGCGACGGCGTGGCCACCGTCGCCATCACCGCCACCTGCGGCGAGGACGCGGTGCTGGGGGCCGCAAAGGCCGAGGTGCGCGTTGACTGAGTGCCGCATCGACCGGCTCTCGGTGGACACGGGCGCCCCCCACGTGGCGGACTCGGCCCTGCTGGCGGACCACACCACGCTGCGGGTGGGCGGACGGGCCAGGCGCTTCGAGGTGGCCGAGACCGAGCGCGAGCTCATCGACCTGGTCACCGAGTGCGACGAGGCGGCCGAGCCGCTGCTCATCCTCGGCGGCGGCTCGAACCTGCTGATCTCCGACGACGGCTTCCCCGGCACGGTGGTGCGGGTGGCCCTCGCGGGACTGGACGCTGACGTGTCCACCTGCGGCGGGGCGTCGGTGAGGGTGGCGGCAGGCGAGAACTGGGACGACGTGGTGGCCTACGCCGTCGAACAGGAATGGAGCGGCCTGGAAACGCTCTCGGGGATCCCCGGCAGCATGGGCGCGACCCCGATCCAGAACGTGGGCGCCTACGGCTCGGATGTCTCCCAGACGATCACCTCGGTGCGGACCTGGGATCGCCGCGACCGCACCCAGCGTACGTTCCCGGTCAGCGAGTGCGGCTTCGCGTACCGGTCATCCCGGTTCAAGCGCGAGCCGGGCCGCTACGTGGTGCTCGACGTGGGGTTCCAGCTCCCCCTCGGGTCGCTCGGCGCGCCGATCGCCTACCCCGAGCTGGCCGCCCGCCTGGACACGGAGCCGGGCAGGCGGGTGCCCGCGAGGCAGGTCCGCGACGCCGTGCTCGCCGTCAGGCGCGGCAAGGGCATGGTGCTCGATCCGGCGGATCATGACACGTGGAGCGCGGGTTCCTTCTTCACCAACCCCATCCTCACCGCCGACGAGGCCGCCGGGCTGCCCGCCGACGCGCCCCGCTTCGCCTCAGGCCAGGACGTGAAGACCAGCGCCGCCTGGCTGATCCAACACTCCGGGTTCGGGAGGGGGCACGGCGGGCCGCGCGCGGCGCTGTCTGGCAAGCACGTGCTCGCCCTCACCAACCGCGGCGGCGCCACGGCCGAGGACCTGGTGGCGCTGGCCAGAGAGGTCAGAGACGGCGTCGAGGCCCGCTTCGGGGTGCGCCTGGTGCCGGAGGTCAACCTCGTGGGCGTCAGCCTCTGACCCCACGGAGATGAGCGGCGCGGGTCAGTCGCGCCGCCCCAGCACGGTCTCCGCAGCGGCCACATAGCCGGCCGCCAGGGTGTGCGCCGCGAGCCTCAGCGCGTCGCGGCCCGGCAGGAAGGCGCCATGGTGCAGCCCCACGCCATCGACCCGGCCGGTGCCGATGAAGCACATCACGGAGGCGGTGGCCAGGCCGTATTCCCCGAAGTCGTCCGAGCCGCAGGACCGGAACGGCGTCTCCGCCACCGTGATCCCCAGCGACGACAGGGTGGGATCCAGCCGCCGCACCAGCCCGGGATCGTTGACCAGCGCCGGCCCGCCGTGGACGAAGCGGGTGGCCGCGGCGGCGCCCCGGGCGAGCGCCACTGCGTCGGCGGTGCGGGCGATGGCCTCGTGCAGCAGGGCCCGATCCTCGTCGGAGTAGGTGCGGATGGTGCCGCGGCAGCGGGCCTCGTCGGCGATGATGTTGGGGGCCGTGCCGCCGGAGATCTGGCCGATCGACACCACCGTGGGGTGCGTGGGATCGATGATCCGGTTCGGCAGCCCTGAGACCGCGGTCACGATGCTGGCCAGTGTGGTGATCGGGTCGATCGCCACGTGCGGATAGGCCCCGTGGCCGGGCCGCCCGCGCACCACGATCTCGAACTCGTCGTAGGCGGCGTTGACGGCGCCGGCGCCGGTGGACACGACGCCGCGGTCCACCTCAGGCTGGACGTGAACCCCGACCATGGCCTCGATCTCCTGATCATCGAGCAGACCCGAGGCCACCACGTCGCTCGCGCCCGGGGGAGTGATCTCCTCTCGCGGTTGCAGGATGGGCACCATGCCGACCGGAAGCTCCAGGCCGCGCGCGGCGGTGATCAGGGCCCACAGGGCGCCGAGATGGACGTCGTGCCCGCAGGCGTGCATGACGCCTGGCCTGCGTGACTCCCACTCGATTCCCGTCGATTCGGTGATCGGCAGCGCGTCGAGCTCGGCGCGGAGCCCGACGGCGGGGCCGGGCGGGCCCAGCCGCGCCCATGCCCCGGTGTGGGCCACCGGGGTCCAGTGCGTCCACTCCGCGGCGCGAACGAACGTGTCGCGGGTGGGTTCCTCCTCGCCGCTCAGATGAGGCTCTGCGTGGATGGCGCGGCGCAGCGCCGCCGCGTCCGGGAGTGCCCGATCGATGCCCTCGACGAGGGCGCTGAGCAGGGGCGATGTCATAGCCACGGAGTCTAGTCGGGAACCCCGAACTGGGACCGGAGTAGCCTGTCGTGGTGCCCCAGCCCCCCACCACCCTTCGCCCCGCCGCGCCCCGGCGCTCGAGTCTGCTGCGGCTGTTTCCCTACCTGCGCCCCTTCTGGAGACAGTTCGCGCTCGCCCTGGCGTTGGCTCCGCTGGGCGTGGCCATGGCCGTGTTCATTCCCCTCCTGCTCGGACGCATCGTCGACGGGCCCATCGCGGGCCGCGACGGCTGGGGGGTGGCGCTGTACGCGATGCTGATCCTTGCGGCCGGGGCGGTCGACGCCGGGGTCAGCCTGCTGCGTCGGTGGATGATGACGCGGGCCACGTCGGCGCTGGAGGCGAACCTCCGTCTCGACCTGTTCGACAAGCTCCAGGCGCTCCAGCTCGGCTTCCACAAGCGGTGGGAGTCGGGCCAGCTGCTTTCGCGGATCATGAGCGACCTCGGGCTCCTCAGACGGTTCATGTCCTTCGGTGTCCTCATGCTGCTGATGAACACGGTGCAGATCGTCGTGGTGGTGTCCATCATGGTGGCGATGCACTGGCCGTTGGGGGTGGCTGTGCTGGTCGCCGTGCTCCCCGTGGTGGGGGTGACCACCTCACTGGTCCATCGCTTCGGCCTGGTGTCGCGGGAGGTGCAGGATCGCACGGGCGACGTGGCCTCCACGGCTGAGGAGGCGCTGCACGGCGTCCGCGTGATCCGGTCCTTCGGGCGGGTCCCCTTCGCGTTCCGCGGCTTCGACCGTCGGGCCGTCCTGCTGCGGGATTCAGGTGTCCGTCGCATGCGCCTGGCCTCGGTGTTGTGGACCCTGCTGGAGGTGTTCCCGTCGCTGCTTCTGGTGATGGTGCTCGGTGGCGCCGCCGTCGCCTCGGCGCAGGGGCTGCTCACCCTCGGCGAGGTGGTGGCGTTCGTGACCCTGCTGCTGTCGCTGGCCTGGCCCGTGGGATCGCTCGGCTTCCTGCTGTCCTTCATGCGGGAGGCCCAGACCGCCGCGGACCGCGTCTGCGAGGTGTTCGACGCGCCCGTCACCATCGTCTCCGGCACCCGCCGCCTGGCGGATCCCCGCGGCGCGCTCAGCCTGCGGGACGTCTCCTTCACGTTCGACGACGCGGACACCCCGACGCTCTCGGGCGTCACCCTCGACATCGCCCCCGGCGAGACGGTTGCCCTGGTGGGCGGCACCGGGTCGGGGAAGTCCACCATCGTTTCCCTCATCCCGCGGCTCCAGGACGTCACCGGCGGCGCCATCCTGCTCGACGGGGTCGACATCCGCGAGGTGGAGCTGACCCAGCTGCGCTCCCTGGTGGCCACCGCTTTCGAGGACCCCATCCTGTTCTCGATGTCGGCGCGCGAGAACCTCACCCTCGGCCGCCCTGAGGCCACCGACGACGACATCGCCGAGGCGGTGCGGGTAGCCTCCGCCGAGTTCGTCTACGACCTGCCGTGGGGCCTGGAGACAAGGCTGGGGGAGCAGGGGCTCAGCCTGTCCGGGGGGCAGCGGCAGCGGCTCGCCCTGGCGCGCGCCATCCTGGTG
>DATITN010000304.1:0-4301 GCA_035467795.1 Arachnia sp.
TGGGTGCGCGACGCGTTGCCGGCCTCGATGCGGTGCTCGCCCGTCAGTTGGGTCACGAGCCAGGAGTCGACGGTGCCCACCGCCAACTCGCCCGCGCGGGAACGGCTGCGGTCCGGGTCCACCGAGTCCAGCAGCCACTGCAGCTTGAGCGCCGAGAACATCGGGTCGAGCGGCAGCCCGCTGATTTCCCGCACCCGACCTGCGTGCTCGGTGAGCTCCGCGACACGGTGTGCGGTGCGGCGGTCCTGCCAGCCGAGCATCGGCCCGACCGGCTCCCCCGTCGCCCGGTCCCAGACCAGGGCGGACTCGCGCTGTGTGCTGAGCGCCACGGCGTCGACGGTGCGCGCAGCGGCAATCTCAGCGATGACCGTCCGCACGCCGTCGAGGATCAGGGCGGCGTCCTGCTCCACCCACCCGGGGCGGGGGTGGGCCTGCCCCAGCGGCACCGAGGCCGACGCGACCGCCGCGCCGGATGCGTCGAACAGCGTCGCCTTGGTGCTGCTGGTGCCCTGGTCTACGGCGAGGATCACGCCCAGCTCCCTGCCAACTGGGTGGCAGCCCGGCTGAGGGATGCGGCGGTCTCCGCGATCCCAGCCGGGTCCATGCCGAAGTGGTCGAGGATCCACTCGGCGGAGCCAGTGGGGGCGAAGGTGTCGGGCAGGCCCAGCATCGCGACGCGCACGGGGTGAGTGCGGGCGACGGTCTCGGCGACGGCGCCACCGAGGCCTCCGGATGCGAGACCCTCTTCGACCGTGACGATGCCGCCGGTCTCCTTGGCCGCGGCGATGATCGCGTCCTCGTCGAGGGGCTTCACCGATGCCACGGACAGGACCCTGGCCTGGATTCCGCGCTCTGCGAGCAGCTCGGCGGCGGCCAGCGCGCGGTGCAGCACGGTGCCGTTCGCGGCGATGGTGACGTCGGTGCCCTCACGCAGGACGACGGCCTTGCCGGGGGCGAACGTGTATCCCTCGGGGTGGACCGCCGGCACCTTGGCGCGCGAGACGCGGATGTAGACCGGTCCGTCGTGCGTGTATGCCCAGCGGATGGCCTGCTCGGTCTCGGCCGGGTCGGCGGGCACGAGGACGGTCATGTGCGGGAGGATCCGCATCCAGGCGACGTCCTCGATGGAGTGGTGCGTCGCGCCCAGTGCGCCGTAGGCGACGCCGGGGCTCTGCGCGCAGAGCACGACGTGGCGCTTGCTGTAGGCGAGGTCGGCCTTGATCTGCTCGGTGGCCCGGGCGCTGAGGAAGCAGCCGGCGCCGGAGACGAAGGGCACCTTGCCGCCGTTCTCCAGGCCGGCGGCCGTTCCCACCATGTCCTGCTCGGCGATGCCGACATTGACCATCTGGTCCGGCAGCTCCTTCTTGAACGTGTCCAGCTTCGAGGAGCCGACGGAGTCGTTGACGACGACGATCAGGTCGCGGTCGTTCCTGGCCAGCTCGAGGAGAGTCTTCGAGTAGGCCTCGCGGCAATCGTAGGTCTGCGTGCTCACTTGGCTGCCTCCAGTTCGGCCAGGATGCCGTCGATCTCAGCCTCAGTGGGCACGTGGTGGTGCCAGGCGACGTTGTCGCTCATGAAGGAGATCGGATGGCCCTTGTGGGAGTGGGAGATGATGAAGGTCGGCTTGCCAGGCTCAGGCGCCTGTCCGAACGTGTCGAGGATCTCGTCGAAGTTGTGGGCGTCCATCTCGCGGACGGTGAACCCGAACGCGCGGAGCTTGTCTGCCAGCGGCTCGAGGCCCATAGTGTCGGCGACCGTGGCACCCTGCTGCAGGTGGTTACGGTCGACGACCGCGACGAGGTTCTCCAGCTTGTAGTGGGCCGCCGTCATCATGGCCTCCCAGTTGGAGCCCTCCTGCAGCTCGCCGTCGCCGAGCAGCACCACCGTGCGGCGCGGGGAGCCGTCGAGCTTGGCGGCCAGCGCCGTGCCCACCGCGATCGGGAACCCGTGCCCCAGCGGCCCGGTGTTGGCCTCGATGCCCGGAAGGTAGGTGCGGTTCGGGTGACCATTGAGCCGCGACTCCGGATCCATGAACGTCATCAGCTCATCGACGGGGAAGTAGCCGGCCAGCGCCATCGCGATGTACAGCGCGCCCGCGGTGTGACCCTTGGACAGCACGAGGCGGTCCCGCTCCGGCGCCAGCGGCTCGGCCGGGTCGAGGTTCAGCTCATGCAGCATCAGGGTGACCAGCACATCGGCGATCGAGAAGTCGCCGCCGATGTGCCCATTTCCCGAATGGGCGATCATGATCGGATCCCTGCGTCGCAGCTCGTACGCCGCGGACTTCAGGTGCGCGACGACGTCCTCACGGGGGGCGTCCTTCGCGATCCGTCCGAGCACTGGTGTGGCGAAGTCCCACTTGCTGGTGTCGCTCACAGATCGACCGCCATCGACTTCAGCAGCGCGTTCTGGATGATGCGCTGAGCGCCGAGCGCGTCCTGCTTGGCCTGAGCGGCGGCGAGGCCCTCCTCGTCGAGCGTCTCGAGGGCGCGGTGAATGGCCTTCAGGAACCGGATGGACAGCTGGGCGTTCTCGACGGCGTCCTCACGGAACGGGAACTGGTCCAGGTTCCACACGCCCTCCCAGTTGTTGACCTTGAGGACGTGGAAGAACTCGAAGATCTCGACCATGTGGATGGAGCCGACCATCATGTCGTCGTCCCAGCCGCGGTAGTTGTCGTTGACGTCCATGCCCCACAGCAGGCCGTGGTCGATGAGCATCTGAGCGGCCTCCGCCGGCGGCTCGCCGCCGAACATGGCGTGGCCGAAGTCGAGTAGGACACCGACGTTGTCCACCCCCATCTGCTGGATGCCGAGGATGGTCTTAGGCGCCGAGCTCCAGAACATGTGGGTCCTGGGCTCGCGAGGCTTGTACTCGATGACGAACTTGAGATCGGGGTGGCCGGAGGCCAGCTCGCGCATGCCCTCGACCGCGAGGCGGTTGAGCTCGCGGTAGTCCACCTGGAAGGGGTAGTCGAAGCCGTCCTGGCCCGGCCAGATCTTGACGTACTTGGCGCCGAGCTCACGCACCGCGTTGGCCGCGTCGTTCATGATCGCCATCGCCGAGGCGCGCTTGGCGGGATCGGGGTTGGTGAACGCGCCCTTGCAGTGCTCACGCAGGTAGATGTCCGGCGTGAGGCCGATGGCCTTGATGCCGTGCTCGGCCAGCTTGGCCTTCACGTCGTCGATGGAGACCCCGGCCGAAAAGGGGAAGTTCAGGTCAACCCACGTGATGTCGCCGACCTGCGCGGCCAGGTCGATCTGGTCGAGCGTGCCTCGCGGCTCGCCGTAGCCGTCCGTGGCGTAGCGGTCGAGATAGGTGGCGACGTTCCAGAGGCCAGCTCCGAACTCGGGTGCAGTCATGATTGCTTCTCCTTCGTGTGAGGTCGGGCGGCGAATCGGGTCCACCTGTTGACCCTGCGACCTGATCGGCCACATATCTATTCACCCGTGCTTGCAAATTCATTCTAGCGTGGCTCGGAGCGATGGTCAATCGCTGGGGAGGCTTCCGTCCCACGATCTCCCGCGGGTGACCGCTGGCATCCGTACTGCGCTCGACACCTCCTTGGGGAGGCCGGGCCCCACAGGGAGAGAGACGGCGCTACGCTCCGAGAGACAGCTCAACGGGGAGCGTCACCCGGGGGTATCGCGCCCCGGAGGAGGATGGTTGAAGTGGGAGTTGTAGTTGTTGGCTCGCTCAACGTCGACCTGCATCTCTGGCTGGAACGCCATCCACTACCCGGCGAGACGCTGTTAGCCAGGGGCGGTGGCCTCTCCCCCGGCGGGAAGGGAGCCAACCAGGCCTGCGCGGCCGCGCTCGCGGGCGCCCCGACCACGATGCTCGGAGCGGTCGGCTCGGACGACTCCAGGCACACTGCGCTGCGGCTGCTGGGTGATGCCGGGGTCGACACCAGCCACGTCGTCCAGTTGCCCGGGCCCACTGGGCTCGCTGTGGTCTCGGTCGCGAAGGACGGCGAGAACACTGTGGTGGTGGTCTCCGGAGCCAACGCCCAGGTCGCCCCTTCGAACATCGAGGGGTGGGCACCCCTCATCGCGAATGCCGACATCGTCGTGTCCCAGGGGGAGATTCCGGCGGAAGCCACGGAGGCGGTTGCCGAGATGGTTCGTGGGCGCTGGTTGCTCAACCTGGCCCCTGTCATTCCACTGCCCCCGGACGTCATCCGTCGAGCTGATCCCTTGGTGGTCAACGAGCATGAGGCCGAGGCGGTTCTGGTGCAGATGGGCGGCTCGGCGTCCGGCCCGGAGGCGCTCGTCGCTGCATTGCGGGACCAAGGCATCGCC
>DATITN010000305.1:0-2213 GCA_035467795.1 Arachnia sp.
GATCCATTCCCTCGGCGCCGGAGCCGCGGAGGACGTGACGGAAGACGAGGTCGTCGAAGTCGGCACCTCCCAGGTTCTCCAGGCCGGAGGGCTGGCCCACGAAAGAGAGGGAGCCGTCCTTCCCCTTCCGGGTGACGGCCGTGTGGAAGGTGGTGCCGCCGAGGTCGTAGACCACGACGGATCGGCCTGGCTCCAACGGGTGCGTGGCCTCATAGTTGCGGGCCGCAGCCTCCGCCTCGGACATCAACGCCACATCTGGGATACCGACGTCGCTGAGGGCCGAGCGGATCAGGCCGGTGCGGTGGGGGCCCCAGGAGGAGGGGTAGGTGACGGTCACGCCGGCGGGCTCCGTGCCCTCGGACTCCGTGGCCGCGGCGACGACGGAGGCCACCGTCTGGGCGAGTAGATGGGGGGCATCTACGCTGTGACCGCCCACTGACAGGGGCACGTCGTCGCCGACGTTGCGGGTGAACTCGCGCACGAGGTGTTCGGGCTCGGCGAGGCCGCGGCGCTCGGCCGTGTCACCGAAGAGCAGGCCGCCGTGCGAGGTGACGAACACCACCGCGGGCGCGTTGTCGTTCCGGTGGCCCAAGGTCACATGGGAGACGACCACGCTGCCGTCGTGGGTTGGCCGCGCTGTTGCGGCCGCAACGCGGGCTGTGCCCACGTCAATTCCCAGATAGTACGACTCAGCCATGAGTTGGTCCCCCCCCGGGTGTTGAAACGCGACCTTCGATTCGGGTTCCAGCCAAGGCAGGAACCCGCTTCCGACGCTAACAGGCGGAGGGGTCACTTTTGAAGGTCAACTTTTAGCCAGACAATCGCGGCCCCAATCGGACCCGCGCTCCTGTCCGGCACTTTCGCCCCGCTCTAATGCCCTTTGGCTAGTGCATTTCATGACTCGGGCATGCGTGACCGAAAGGCTATGGCCGAAGCTCAGCGGGAGGCTCAGGACCCTCTCGAAGCCCTTCTTTGTTGCATGAGGGAACCGTTCCGACCCCGCCACATGGCCGCGACCGGGCGTTCATCGATGGACATTGCAGCCGTCTCCGCCGAGGCGCCGCCGCGGCGAGTTCGGGTCAGTGGCCCCTTGATCCGCGGCTCTGGTCGACAATGTGGTCATGAACATCGAAGAGTGGTGGCCCAAGCTGCGGCGCGAGTCGCGCGACTACCTGATCGCCAACAACGGCGACGTGGTGCCAGCCGCCCTCGTGGCCGAGATCACGCGGGCCGGCGGCGACAGCGAATCCGACGCGTGGCGGGCCGGCGACAGCGGTGCAGACGGGTTCTATCTGACCGACGAGGCGATCGACTGGATCGACGAGGTTGCCAACGGGGAGACCCCGCCGCCGCGTCGTCGCTGACGCTCTGGAACCCGTCGAGGTCAGCGACGGCGAGGCCGGCCGTCTCTCCCCGTCGGACGCCCACCTCTCCCCGCGACCCCGCTCTTCCGCGGCTGCGCCACCTTCTCGGCAGGTTTCTGCTCGTCACCGCGCTCCTTGGCGGTGCGCGAACTGTTCGGTGTCCGGCCGCGGACGATGCCGATGAACTCGTCGATCCACTCGTTGCCGCTGTCGGTCCGCCAGGCCAGTGCCACCGTCGTGGGTGGGGCGTCGACGAGTGGCCGGTAGACCATGTCGCGGCGGCTGTGTGACCTGGCGATCGACATCGGCACGTGCAGCACGGCCGCCGAGTAGGTGGCCAGCTCGACGCTGGCGGACTCTGCGTCGGCAATCACGCGCGCGTCAACCAGATCCGCCGCCGTCAGCTCGTCGAGCAGCGACAGCTCGTGGTCCTTCGACATCCACACGACCGGAAGTTCGTCGTACAGCGGGATGACGTGCAGGCCGTCGCCGTCGATCGGTTGCCTGACGAAGCACATGTCGACGGTGTCGCCCAGCAGCGAGCGCCGCTGGTCCGCCTCGGCAACCTCGACCACGTTCAGCGGCGTCCGCGGGAACCGCTCCTCCCAGATCCGCCGCCACTTGGTGACCGTGACCCCCGGCACGAAACCCACGCGCAGTGATGCGGAGCCGGGGTCGCGGGGAGTGGTCACGGGCGCAGGGTACCCCACCCGGATAGGCTGCGCGCATGAGCCAAACCATGAAGCCGGCCACCGCGGCCGCCAAGCTCGGCATCTACCTGCCGGCCGCGCCTGAGGAGTTCCAGAACACTCCGATCACCCGGGACGAACTGGACGCCCTCCGCGACGA
>DATITN010000306.1:0-2336 GCA_035467795.1 Arachnia sp.
CACGGAGGCCGCGTTCTGCTTCGGCTACGACGAGGTCAACCGCGGGATCGTCGGGCTCACCCCGTCGTTCGGGTCTGACGAGTTCAACGACCACCACTTCCACTACGGCTACTTCCTCTACGCCGCCGGCGTGCTGGGCGCGGATGACCCTGAACTTGTCGAGGAGATCCGTCCGGTGATGGACCTGCTCGCCGCGGACATCGCGTCGTCTCCGGCCAACGAGTACTTCCCCGGCCGGCGCACGTTCGACGTGTACGCGTCGCACTCGTGGGCCTCGGGGACCTCGCCGTTCGCGGACGGGAACAACCAGGAGTCGTCGTCGGAGGCGGTGCTCGCCTGGGCGGGGCTGTCGCTGTGGGCGAAGGCCTCTGGGCAGGACGATCTCGAGCGGGAGGCCACCTGGCTGCACGCGCTCGAGGCCCAGTCGGCTCGGGCGTACTGGACGGACTTCGACGAGTCGGACCCGGTCTACGAGGGCTTCGGCCACACGGTGCTGCCGCTCAACTTCGGCGGCAAGCGCGATTACGCCACCTGGTTCTCGCCCGAGCCGGCCGCCATGCTGGCCATCCTGCTCATCCCGGTGAGCCCGTCGTCGGACCACCTGGCGGGCGATCCCGAGCGGATCGAGCGCAACGTCGCCGAGGCGACGTCGACAGCGGGGTTCAACCAGACCTACGGCGACTACCTGCTCATGTACTCCGCCTTGGCGGGGGAGGAGGCGCGGGTCGCGGCGCTGGAGGAGGCGCGCAGCCTCGATGCCGTCGACGACGGCAACACGCGCACCTACCTGCTGGCGTGGCTGATGTCGCTGGAGAGTTGAGCACCGTCGGCCCGCCGGCCAGGACCCCCGGCGGGCCGACGTTGGCCATGGCCACCGATTCCGGCGACCCCCCCGCTGAGCCCATGATTCGGCCTACCATCCAGATGGAGGTCGAATCATGGGCACCAGCACGATGGGTCGCGGTCCGCGTTCGCGCGTCCGGAGGGTTCTCGACGCGGGGGGTGGTGCCGCTGCGATCGCGGCGATGCTCGTCGGGTCGCCGCTGCTGAGGGGCCGGTACAACCGGTGGGGTGCCACCGACGAGGAGTGCCGCGCCGCCATGCCAGGCGACGAACTGGTGCCCGATCCGGTGCTGACCTCGACGCGGGCGGTCACCATCGGCGCGCCCCCGGACGCCGTGTGGCCGTGGCTGGCGCAGATCGGGCAGGGTCGCGGCGGGCTGTACAGCTACGACGACCTGGAGAACCTGCTCGGCCTCGACATCCACAGCGCCGACGAGATCCTTCCCCTCCACCAGCAACCGGAGCCCGGCGACCTGATCCGGCTGGGGAAGCCCGGCTCGCCGTGCTTCCGCGTCTCGACGGTGGACCCCGGCCGGTCCCTGGTCCTCATCAGCGCGGACCACGTGACCGAGGAACCCGTCCCCACGCCCGTGCTGGACGGCACGGGTGCCACCTGGCAGTGGGTGCTCAACCCCGTCCGGGATGGGCGAGCCACCCGGCTCGTCGCCCGCCAACTCAACGCCCATCCGCGCGGGCAGCGCCTGCTGTGGCGGGTGGTGGAGCCCATCGGGTTCGTCATGGAACGCCGGATGCTGATGGGCATCAAGGAACGCGCCGAGCGCGGGCTCGTGACGCGGTGACACTGGCTCCTGACAGGGAGAGAGGTTCGCTATGAACAGCAGAGAAGACCTGGTGGCGGAGTTCCACCGGATGCACTCCTCGGGGTGCTTCGTGATGCCCAACCCCTGGGACGTCGGGAGCGCGCGTGTCCTGGAGCAGCTGGGATTCCCGGCGTTGGCCACGACGAGCGCCGGGTTCGCCTGGACGGTCGGCCGCTCCGACGCCCACCTGGGACTCGAGCAGGCGCTCGGGCATCTCCGCGACGTCGCGGGCGCCGTCGACGTGCCGGTGAACGCGGACTTCCAGGGCGGCTACGCCGTCGATCCGGAGGGGGTCGCGGCGAACGTGGCGCTCGCGGCGGCGACGGGGATCGCGGGTCTGTCGATTGAGGACGCCTCCGGTGACGAGGCGGATCCCCTCTTCGAGTTCGACCTGGCCGTCGACCGGATCCGGGCGGCGCGCAGCGCGATCGACGAGGGCGGCACCGGGGTCCTGCTGACCGGACGGTCCGAGGGATTCGTGTGCGGGCGTCCCGACATCGACGAGACGATCCGCAGGCTGGTCGCCTACGCCGAGGCCGGCGCCGACTGCCTCTACGCGCCGCGGATCACCTCGCTGGAGCACGTATCTGCGATCATCTCGGCCGTGTCACCCAAGCCGGTCAACCTGCTGATCAACGCCCCGTTCACCACCGTGGCGGAGGCGGCCCGGCT
>DATITN010000307.1:0-2263 GCA_035467795.1 Arachnia sp.
GGCGGGCAGAGCCAGCAGCTGCTCCTGGCCGCCGAAGGCCTGGGCGAACTTGTACAGGATGCTGCCCACGTACGGCAGGCCGGTGGTCTGATGGTTGGCGCCGCCGTTGAGCCCGATGACGGTGACGCCGGTCAGGTCCCGCGGATGCAGGTGGGTGGCGATGGCCGAGACGGTGGTGCCCCACGCGATGCCGACGATGTCGCCGTCCTGAACCGAGTTGCTGAGGAGGCCGGCGGCCATCCGCCCCACCTGGTCCAACCGGAAGATGCTGCTGGCCCCGGGGCGGACGTGGACGAGGTGTGCGGTGACGTGGAAGTACTTCTCGAAGAGCTCGGCCATGCGGTTGAGCGGGCGGTCGGGATCCACGATGGAGACGCGCACCAGGCCGCGATCCCGGGCCTCCTTGAGGAGCCGCGACACCGTCGATCTGGATACCCCGAGGTGGTGCGCGATAGCGTCCATCGTCTCGGATTGGACGTAGTACATGCGCGCCACCGTGAGCAATGAGTCGCTGGTGCGGTTGACCACTCGCCCCTCCTTGGACTCGCCGTACTCCGTCGCCGGCAAGTCTAGACCACGAGGTGCACGAACGTGCATCCTAGGTGCGCGTGCCGTGCAGGCAGAGGGTCGGGGCCTTACCGCCCCCGCGACACCTCAGGCAGCCGCCACCCCCACCACGCGCCCAGGATGCCCAGGCCCGCCAGGAACAGCAGCGCCCACACCACTCCGGCCAGCGCCAGCAAGGTGCTGATCCCGCCGACGATGAGCAGGATCACGCCCATCGCCGTGTTGGACACCGCCACATAGACGGTCCGCATGTCACCCTCTGCCATGTCGACGACGTAGGTCTTCCGCCCCACCCGGACCCCCGTGTGGAGGAGGGTGAGGAGGAAGTAGCCCGTCACCAGGACGACGGTGCCCCAGGCCGCCCCGCCGTCGAAGCCCGGCAGCGACACCACCGCGACCAGAACGAGGACCACCACAGACGCCGCGGCACCGGCGAACGACATCAGGGCTCGGCTGGAGCGGTCGGCCAGCCGACCGAAGATCCGGCCGCCGATCAGCGACGCCACCCCCGAGGCGAGCACGAAACCACCCAGACCGGTCAGCGTGTCTGTGCCCGACGTCGCCGACAGGGTCACCACGAACGGCGGGCTCAGCGCGGAGACCAGGAGGAAGCTGCGGGTGGTGACGAAGCTGCGGAACTCGCGGTCCGTGCGAAGCAGTGCCAGCACACCGGTGGGGGTGCCGTCGGCCGAGGCGTCGGGAGCGCCGTCGGCGGGCTCGCGGAATCCCGCCTGCACGACGGCGGCGGCCACCCAGAGGGCCGCGGCCGCGGCCAGCATCCACGCCAATTGGCCGGCGGACAGGTTGTCGCCCGCGAAGATGCGGATCGCCAGCCCGAGCGTGATCGCGACGATGCCCGCGGCCGTGGTGCCCAGCCCGTTGATCTGCCCCCGCTCGCCCTTCGGGATGGTGCGGCCCTGGACGTCCTTCGACGCGATCGACGTCAGACAGCGGCCCAGCGAGAACACCGCCAGGGCGGCGATGATGGCGAGCCCGGCCGCCAAGCCGGAGCCGACGGCGCCCGTGAGCGCCATGGCGGCCACGGCCACCGCCTGGATCAGGGAGCCGACCACCAGCACCCACTTGCGGTGCCGAACCCGCATCACCAGCGGTGTCAGGAACGCCTGTGGGAGCATGGAGCCGGATTCGCGGATCGGCACCAGGAGGCCGATCAGCGCTGTGGGCGCGCCGAGTGCATTGAGCAGCCACGGCAGCACCGTCGACGGCTTGACGATCTGATCGCCGGAGGACTGCAGGGCGCTCGCCACCACCTGCCGGAGCCCGTTGTACGCCACGTGATCTCCCGCGCCTCCGGGGAGGGCCCGCTCGGCGTCGAGGTCGCGGTGGAGGAGAGCGGAGTAGAAGCGTTCGGACAAGCTCACGCTCCGACCCTAGATCAGCCCGCAGTCGCGAGGTGCCCCGGGGCGCGTGCTGCCCTATACTTGCCGTCGATTCGGGGCATTAACTCAATTGGTAGAGTGCCACCTTTGCAAGGTGGAAGTTAGGGGTTCGAGTCCCCTATGCTCCACTCCTCGATGACCTGGCTGACAAGGTCAGAAGCGGTCGAAAGGCCTAGACAAAGCCACATTGCGATCGCCACTGGGCGCCAGAGTCCGCCACCACATGCCACTCTGTGGGCTCGTTTTGGGCTAATTTCGGGGGCATAATGGGCTGAGATTGGGCTCGCGTCTGAGCC
>DATITN010000308.1:0-13918 GCA_035467795.1 Arachnia sp.
GGGTGCCGTGCATACGGGCGAAGGGGTCGTGGTCCCCGCACCACACCGTCGCGCTGCCGTCGTCGTCGAGGTCGACGGTGGACTCGGTCGGGAAGTAGGTGGCCGGGCGGTGGTGCTGCGGCCAGTTGAACTCGACGCCGCCGCTGATCCACGGCCCCCCGAGGCCGACCAGGGCGGGCTTGATGACCTGATTGCGGTAGAAGAAGTCGTAGCCGGTGGTCTTGTCGTATCCGGTGTAGATGCGCCCGCCCAGCTCCGGCAGGACCACCACCCGGACGTGTGCGTTCTCCAGGATCACGGCCTGCCAGTCGCGCGGCACCGGCGTCCGGGCCACCCCCTCCACGAAGGGCATGGGGTACACCCGGCCGCTGGAGCCCTGGTAGACGCGGTTGTCCAGGTACATGGGAAAGTCTGCGGGGTCGTCGGGCTCATAGGTGGGGAGGGTCAGCGTCTGCCGCCAGGCCACCGCCTGGCCGGCCGCCAGCCGGGCGCTCAGCTCTTCGGGCACCCCGCCCTCGCCGTCGGCTGCCTGCCCGCCGATCGGGGTGGTCATAGACGTGCGTCCTTGTCCTCCGCCAAGAAGAACTCGTTGCAGGACCGCTGGAGCGCGACGTCGGCCCACATGGGGTGGTGCGGGGCCGCGTTGGAGCAGACGATGGTGCCCCAGGCGCCCACCCGTGCCGACTCGCGGACGGCGAAGCGGCAGTACTCGGCACCGACGGGCCCTTCCTCGAAGTTCCCGTGCAGGGGGGTGTAGCCGATCCACCCCTCGCCAAACGCGAACGGGATCCCCCGGTCGATCGCGAAGTCTGCCGCCGCCTCCAACCAGGTGCTCAGGATGCGGGTCATCTCGATACGGTGGGACTCGTAACGCTCGTAGAGGAAGCGGTCGAACGCCTCGGCGTCGACCCAGTCGTGAAAGAAGATCTGCGGCTGCCCGAGGACGGTCGCGTTCAACTTCCAAGCCATCTCGTCGGGGATCACCCAGTCCGTGGCTGCGGGCGCCCCGGGGCGCAGCAGCCCTGCGGCGTCCACCGCGGCGCGGGGGAAGTCGGCGAGGGAGCCGTGCAGATCGAAAGCCTCGTTGACCTCGTTGAGCACCGCGTACACGTAGGGGTGGGCGATGAAGACGTCGATCTCTCGGGGGACGGCCCGCATCGCGCCGACCGGCACCGGGAAGTAGTTGACCGTCACCGGCTGCTCAGGCTCCCGCTCGTGGAACCGCGCGAGTCCGCGGCTGAGCCGCGGTTCGATGGCGACGACCTTCTCCAGATCGGTCAGGTCCTCGAGTCCGTCGGCGAGGTGTCCAGTGGTGACCTCGTTGTGTAGCTCGGTGAACGCGATCCGGTCCTCCAGCCCCCGCTCGGTCACGAAGTCGACGAGGTCGGCCAGCGCGTCAGCGAGCCGGGTCGGCCGATCCTCGGGGTCCACCGCCGCCAAGGCATCCCACCAGCGACTCGTCGTCGAGAACGACGCCGACTGCTGGTATTCCCAGGAGGACAGGATGATGAACAGCCCATGCCGCCGGCAGGCCTCGAAGAGCTCGATCAGCTTCGCCCGGCCGTCGAACCGGGCGGGCGACGCCACGTTGTACCACCGCACCCCCTGCGCGTACTGGCCGCTGAGCCGGTCCAGCGACACCTCACTCGTGTCCAGGCCCGAGCCGAACAGGAGGAAGGGCATCGCGCAGATGCGGACGGTGTTGTAGCCGCGCTCGGCGGTGGCCTTGGCGGCGGCGTCGAGGTGCTCGAACGGTTCACCAGCGCCTGACCGCACGTACCACGAGAAGTCCCATAAGCAGATGGTGAGGCGGTCGGGCAGGTGGGCCGCCACGGGACGGGGGCGGTAGGGGGCGTGGGCGGATCGGGCGTGAACTTGGCTGGGCATGCGGCAAGCCTACGAACCACCAAGGGTTTCGAGAATGGTGGTCCCGACGAATCGACCTGGACGATTCTCTGATCTCCGGTAGCCTGAGCGGCATGCTCGTGAGGGACGGCTTCCCCGGACAACGGCTCCGGGTGCTGGCTGCACCGACGGTGGAGGAGGCGCTCCGCTCACCGCTGACGCAGCGGCTGTTGGTGACCGACGCCGGGTACTTCCCGCACGCCGCGGCCCATGGGCGAGCCCGGCGACGCGGCGCCAGGGAGGTGATCATCATCGTGTGCGTGGGGGGTCGCGGGCGGTTGAGGTTGGGCGACGCCGTCCACGACGTGGCGGCCGGCGATGCAGCGGTGATCCCCGCCGGTTTCCCCCACTCGTACCTGGCCGACGCCGTCGATCCGTGGAGCATCTGGTGGATGCACCTCGACGGCACTGACGCGCACGAGTTCGTCTCGATGATCCGGGACCAGGCGGCCGGGCCGACCGTCCGGCTGCGGGATGTGCGTCGGGTGACGGGATGCATCGAGAAGGCGATCGATGCGTTGGAGGTCGACGACACCACCGCCACGCTGTACGAGGCCTCGGGGGCTGCCTGGCAGGCGCTGGCGTTTGTCGCGGCGGATCTCCGGCGAGGCGAGGTGTCGCGGACGACGGACCACATTCAGGTGGTGCAGGACTACCTGCGCGCCAACCTGGCCACGTCACTGAGTGTCGGTGAACTCGCCCGCATGGCGAATCTGAGCGCCTCCCACTTCTCGGCGCTGTTCCGCGCCGCGACGGGAATGTCGGTGACCGAGTACCTCAAGCGTCTGCGCAGCGCGAGGGCCCGGGAGTTGCTCATCACGACGTCGTTGAGTGTCGCGGAGACGGGTGAGCGCGTCGGCTACACCGATGCTCTCTACTTCTCACGGCAGTTCCGCGCGGTCAACGGCGTCTCGCCCCGGGAGTTCCGGCAACGCTCGCTGCGCGACAGCCCGACGTCGGTGGAGGAGTGAGGGCGAGGAAGCCGGCCATGCCCACTAGCCTTGGCCCCATGTCCGCCCCCCGCGTCGCTCTCTCCCACTCGGTGCTCGACATCGTGGGCGTGGAGATCGTCAGCGGGCAGGTCCCGGCGGGCTCCGCCTTCACCCTCCAGGACATCATCGAACGGTTCGAGGTGTCGCGGACGGTCGCGCGGGAGACGATGCGCGCCTTGGAGGAGCTGTCGCTGGTGGCGGCGAGGCCGCGGATCGGCATCACCGTCCTCCCCGCCGAGCGGTGGAACGTGTTCAGCCCCCGCGTCATCGAGTGGCGCCTGCAGTCGGGCCAGCAGGACGCGCAGCTGAGGTCGCTCACCGAGCTCCGGTTCGCGGTCGAGCCGGCCGCCGCACGCCTGGCGGCAACGCGCGCGACGGACGCCCAGCGCGCGCGCATCGTCGAGCTCGCCGCCACCCTGGGGCGCCTCGGCGAGGCCGGGGCCGGCCACGAGGAGGAGTTCCTCGCCACAGACATCGAGTACCACGCCCTCCTCCTTCACGCCTCCGGCAACGAGATGTTCGCCGCCCTCACCGGCACGATCGGCGAGGTGCTCGTGGGGCGCACCCGCCTGGGCCTCCAGCCCGCCTTCCCCGAGGCGGAGGCGCTGGCCAGGCACCACTCGCTGGCCCGCGCGATCGCCGACGGGGACGCGGAGGCCGCGGAGGCCCACGCGAACGCGCTGGGCCACGAGGTCCGCGACGCCCTGTCCCGCCGCTGATCCGAGGGCCGTTGAGGCCATTCGTGTACGGTCCATTCATGCGCGTCGCCTTCATCTCGCTCCACACGTCGCCAGCAGAACGGGCCGGCACCGCAGACGCAGGAGGCATGAACGTCCTCATCCGGGCGCTGGCCACGGCTCTGCAGCAGGCCGGGGCGCACGTGGAGTTCTTCACCCGACGCTCGTCAGCCGATCAGCCCGCGACCGCCACTCTCGACGACGGCCTCATCGTCCACCACATCACCGCCGGCCCGGCAACGCCCCTGCCGAAGAGCCAGATCGACGCCCACATCGACGAATTCCGCGACAACCTGGGCTCGCTGGACCGCTTCGACCTCGTGCACTCCCACCACTGGATGTCCGGCGTGGCCGCCATCCCGCTGGCCCGCGCGGCCGGCATTCCGCATCTGATGACCTTCCACTCCGTGGCGGCGCACCCCAACTCCTCCCTGCGCGACGGCGAGCCCGCGGAATCCCCGGCGCGGATCGACGGCGAGGTCTACTGCGCCACGGAGTCAGACTTCATCCTGGCGGTCAGCCGCCACGAAGCAGCCGTCGTCATCGGGCGGTGCCAGGCGGACCCGGAGCAGGTGATGATCGTGCGCCCCGGCGTGGACACCGAACTGTTCCACCCGGCCGCGCCGAGCGACGTGTGGGTGCCGGCGCCCGGCGTCGAGCCCGGATACGTGCTGTTCGCCGCCCGTCTCCAGCCGCTCAAGGCCCCGGACGTGGCCATCCGGGCGCTCGGGCTCATCCCGGCCGAGGAGCGGCCGCACCTGGTGATCGTGGGGCAGGTCTCCGCAGACTTCGCCGACTACGAGGCGGAGCTGCACCGCTTCGTCGAGGAGGGCGGTGTCGCGGGTGAGGTGACCTTCCTTCCCGGGCAGGACCGCGAGTCGTTCGCGCGGATCATGCGACACGCCTCCGTGATGCTGGTGCCGTCGTACTCCGAGACCTTCGGCCTGGTGGCCCTGGAAGCGTCGGCCTCCGGCATCCCGACGCTGGCCGCGGCCGCCGGCGGCCTCACCGAGGCCATCTGCAACACCCACACCGGAGACCTGGTACCCACGCACGATCCCGCAGACTGGGCCGCGGCGCTCCTGCGCCTCCTCCGCGACCCCGATCGTCGGGCCCGAATGGGCGTCGTCGCCCGTGAGCGGGCTGAGACCATGACCTGGGCCCGCGTCGCCGACCGCACTCTGCAGGCGTACCGTCGCGCCATCGCCAACGGCGCGGTCAAGCACGTCACCTTCATCCACGCCCACCCGGACGACGAGACCCTGGCGTCGGGCGCGCTCATCGCGCATCTGGTCGACGAGGGGTTGAAGGTGTCGGTGCTCACCTGCACGCGCGGCGAGATGGGGGGTGTGGTGCCGGGTCCGCTGTCCTACCTGGAGGGCACGCCTGCGCTGGAGCAGCGGCGCGAAGCCGAGCTCGCGGGGGCGTTGGACTCGCTGGGCGTGCACGCCCATGCGTATCTGGGGATGCCGCCTGCCCGGGCGTCGGAGGAGCCGCGCCGCTACCTCGACTCGGGGATGCGGTGGATCTCCGAGGGCGTCGCGGGTCCTGGCGAGGAGGCCGACGAGCTCTCGCTGACCTCGGCCGACCAGTCGGAGGCGACGGCGGACATCGCGACGTTCCTGCGCAAGATGGGCACCGACCTCGTCGTCAGCTACGACGACGACGGCGGATACGGCCACCCGGACCACGTCCGCACACACCACCTGAGCCGAGCCGCCGCCGAGTCGGTGGGGATCCCGTTCGCGGCGCTGACCACGGACCGGGAGGTCGCGGCGAGGTGGTTCGACCTCGAGGGGTACCGCCCGCGCATCGCGAAGGCGCTGCGGCATCATCGGACGCAGCTGACGGTCCACGACGACGAACGCACCATCACCCACAGCGGGGGGCAGCCCGACACCATCGTGACGTCGACGGGCCTGCGGGGAGACGTCCCCCACCTCCCCTAGCCGCCCCGACCTGGAGACCAATTGTCAGGGCTGGGGTCGAACTCGACTCTGAGCGTGACATTGAGGCGGGCGGCGAACCTGAGCCCTCGGCCCCTTGGCCTGGGGCGATGATCGCGCCGCTACGATGTCGAGAAGGCAAGCGCTGTCACTCCAGACCCAACGAGGCGAACCAATGACGACCACCTCCCACTCCCCCGGCCTCGGCGCAGCCTTCGACTACGTCTCCGCCCTTGTCCGCGACGGCGCCCTCCCCACCGCAGTGTTGGGGATTGCCACCCGCGAGGGCATCGTGGCACTGGAATCGTTCGGGCGCACCGGCACCCGCGAGGCGCGGACGGGCGACCACTACCGGCTCTTCTCCATCACCAAGCCCCTCGTCGGACTCCTCGCCGCGCAAGAGCTGGAGCGGGGCACGCTCTCCCTCGACACTCCCCTGACCGACGCACTGCCCGGGTTCGGCGCGGGCCGCGATGACGTCGTCCGCCTCCGCCACCTCGCCTCGCACACCTCCGGCATCACCGAGCCCGAGCTGGACGATCCGCGCCCCCTGCGCGAGGCCCTCGAGGCAGCCGGCCGCGACACCCCCGTCGGAACCCTGCGCCGCTACTCCTCGCTCGCGTTCGAGGGCGTCGCGGCATTGATCGAGCACGCCGGCGGCTCGACCTGGGAGGCCGGGCTCTCCGCCCTCAACGACGAACTCGGCTCCAGCTTCACGCTCGACGAGGCCGCGGACCCGCCGCCCGTTCTCGGGCTCGGAGCCTTCGACATGGACGCCTTCGCCGCCCAGCACCACCCCGGCGCCGGCGTCATCGCGCGGGCGGAGGACCTGCTCACGGTGGCGATCTCCCTCCTGCGGGGCGACGGCGCCGTCGTGCGCCCAGAGACCCTGGACCTGATGCGCCGCCCCCTCACCGTCGGCATCCCCGTGCACGAACCCCTCCCCGAGGACGACGGCGACGAGTACGGCTTCACCTTCAAGCTCCCCGGCTGGGGGGTGACCGACGGCGTGTTCGGGCATGCTGGCTGGTCCGGCACCGAGTTCTGGATCAACCCGGAGGCGGGTGTCGCGTGGACGCTGATGACCAACCGGCCCGAGCGGCCCGGCTTCGAGGTGTCCACCCTGGAACGCCTCGTGACGCAAGGCTGACTAGCCCTCAAGGCGCGCCGCACCGCGCGTTTAATGTGCGGACAACTTGGCTCGTCGCGCTCGGCATCGCCCTAGCGAAGTCTTAACCGACCCCCTATTGACAGTACAAAGGGGAGGATCTAGGCTGAAGCCAGCTCAAGGATGAGCAACCCGAGAGGATGACGATGGCTGTCGACAAGAGCCGTAACACTGACCCCCGCTACTCCAAGCTGACCGTCGGAGTCTGCCCCGACCAATGGGGAGTCTGGTTCCCCGAGCACCCGGACCAGATCCCGTGGGAGAAGGCACTCGACGAGATGGCCGAGGCCGGCTTCTCCGTGATGGAGACCGGGCCGTTCGGCTACTTCCCCACCGAGCCCAAGCGGCTCACCGAGGAGATGAGCAAGCGCGGATTCCGCGTCGTGGCCGGTACCGCCTGGGGCATCCTCCACAAGGAGGAGGCCTGGGCCGAGACCGAGAAGACCTTCCGCGCCGTGGGCGAGACCCATGCCGCCGTCGGCGCCGAGTACGTGGTGCATCTGCCGCCGATGTTCCGCGACGAGATCACCGGTGACTTCACCGACGACCGCCACCTCGACGGCGCCGCGTGGGACCTCTACATCAACAATGCGAACCGTCTCGGCCGCATGATGAAGGAGGACTACGGCCTCAAGATGGTGCTGCACCCCCACGGCGACTCGCACATCGAGACCCGCGATGACATCGACCGCATCTTCCAGGCCACCGATCCCGAGTACGTCGGCTTCTGCCTGGACACCGGCCACATCGTCTACGGCATGGCAGACAACATCGCGCTCATCCAGGACTACCCGGAGCGCATCAGCTACGTGCACATCAAGGCCATGGACCCGGTCCTGGTCAAGCAGGCCCACGACGAGGACTGGCCGTTCGTCAAGGCCGTCAAGGCCGGCTGCTCCGTCGCGCCGCCGGAGGGCGAGCCCGACATGCCGTCGCTCATCGAGGCCCTCGCGGCCCTCAGCAAGGAGCTCTACGTGATCTGCGAGCAGGACATGTTCGGCTGCGACCCCGGCTACCCCCTCCCCAACGCCATCAAGACCCGCGAGTACCTGGCCTCCGTCGGCCTCGGTCTCCTCTGATCCCCGAAGGACTACCCCCTCATGACACTTCGTATTGGAATGATCGGCCCCGGCGGCATGGGCAAGGCTCACATTGAGCGGATCCACACCGTCATCTCCGGCGGCCGCGTGGTGGCCGTCAGCGACGTCAACCCGGACAACGCCGCCGCGGTGGCCGAGCAGATCGGCGGCACGGCCTACGCCACCAGCGCCGAGCTGATCGCCTCACCGGACGTGGACGCCATCATGATCGCCAGCTATGGACCGGCCCACAAGCCGGACGTGATCGCGGCCATCAAGGCCGGCAAGTACGTGTTCTGCGAGAAGCCCCTCGCCCCGACGGCGGCCGAGTGCGTCGAAATCATGGACGCCGAGCAGGAGGCCGGGAAGAAGCTGGTCACCGTCGGCTTCATGCGCCGCTTCGACGCCTCGTACCGCGAGATGAAGAAGATTCTCGACGACGGCGAGGTGGGCGAGGCGCTCATGGTGCACAACGCACACCGCAACCCCACCGTGCCCGAGATGTACACCTGGGACATGGCCATCAACGACACGGCCATCCACGAGATCGACACCATGCGCTGGCTGCTGGGCGAGGAGTTCGTCTCGGCTCGCGTCGACAAGCCGAAGAAGACCTCGCTGCGCTTCGAGCACCTGCAGGATCCTCTGGTGCTGATCCTCACCACCGAGTCCGGCGTCCGCGTCGACGACGAGGTGTTCGTCAACTGCCAGTACGGCTACGACATCCAGTGCGAACTGGTGGCGGAGCAGGGCATCGTCCGCCTGGGCGACCAGGAACTGGTCCACCGCGCCGACAAGCTCGGGCGTCACAACCGGCTCACCATGGACCACAACCAGCGCTTCGGCCAGGCCTTCGTCACCGAGGTCCAGGAGTGGATCACCGCGGCGTCCGCGGACCGCCACACCGGCTCCAGCTCCTGGGACGGCTACGCCGCCGCCGTGGTGTGCGACGCCGGCGTCAAGGCACTGACGGAGGACGGCGAAGTGCCAATCTCGATGATCGAGCGTCCCGCCCTCTACGCGTGACCTGACGGGCGCCCGCTCCCGGGCGGGCGCCCCTCACCCCTCCCCCACTACGGCAGAAGGAGTCCGACATGGTCAAGATCCTGCTCGACCCCTCCATGTACCACCCCCACCTCACCGTCGCCCAGGAGTGCGAGAAGGCCGCCGACCTCGGCTACGGCTACATCGAGCTGTCTCCGCGCGCCGACTTCCACGAGTGGCACCACTACCCCAAGGTCGACAACGCCGAGATCGCGCGCGTCAAGAAGGCGATGAAGGCCACCGGAGTCAAGATCGAGACCTTCAACCCCGTCTTCAACTGGTCCTCACCTGACGAGCAGGAGCGCCAGGCGCAGGTGCGCAACTGGCGCCGGCTTCTCGAGATCGCCGAGGAGCTCGAGGTGCCGATGATGGCCACCGAGTTCTCGGGCGATCCCAACCGGGCGCTCACGAGCGAGCACCAGTTCTACCGCTCCATCGAGGAGCTCGCGCCGGACTTCGAGAAGCGCGGCATCGAGTGCGTCGTCGAGGCCCACCCGTACGACTTTGTTGAGACAAACGACCGGGCCGTCCAGGTGGTGCGCGGGGTCAACAAGGACTGGTTCAACTACCAGTTCTGCCTCCCCCACCTCTTCCACCTGTCCTCGGGAAAGAGCAACCCGCGCGAGCTGATGGAGTACGCCGGAGACCGCCTCCGGCACATCCACATCGGCGACGTGTGGAACCACCTGGCCAACGTCGGAAACCGCTACATCATCAACCCCCCGGGCGTTGACGCGCGCATTCACCAGCACAACGAGATCGGCAACGGCGAGGTGCCCTGGGACGAGGTCTTCGGGTACCTGCGCGAGATCGAGTACGACGCCCGCCTGTCGGTGTGCGTCTTCGGCTGGGAGGAGGACGCCGATGCCATCCATGTCCGGATGCGGGAGCGCCTCGAGGCCGAGTTCACAACGAACTGATAACATCTGAAATCTTTGTCTTGACATACAGTTCTTTGTCAGGTCATCATAGCGGTGTTGCAACGATGCGACACTCCCTCCCTGCGGAGTCACCAGACACCGCAACCACCCTCGGAAGAGAGACTGCAATGAAGCAAGGAATCAAGCTCGTCGGCCTGTTGGCCGCCGGCGCCCTCGCCTTGAGTGCCTGCGGCACCACCGCCAGCACCCCCACCACCTCCGCCGCCGAAGGATCCGACGCTCCCTCGTCTGCCCCCCTCGAGACCGTGACCTTCGAGCCCGGCGAGGTCGTCAAGCCCGCCGACGGCGAGGTCATCAAGATCGGCGTCACGTTCCCCATCCTGGATCAGTTCCTGCAGACCGTCGCCGACGGCATCGAGGCCCGCGCCAAGGAGGCCGGCGTCGAGGTGACCATCGTGTCCGCCCAGGAGAAGGCCGACGTCCAGCTGGGCCAGGTGGAGAACTTCATCTCGCAGGGCCTCGACGGCATCATCATCATCCCCGTCGACACCGACGCGGCCGGCCCCATGACCGAGAAGGCCATGGGCGCCGAGATCCCACTCGTCTACGTCAACCGTCGCCCCTCCGACCTGCCCGCGGGCGTGCCCTACGTCGGGTCCAACTCGCTGGTGGCCGGCCAGCTTCAGATGGAGGCGCTCGCTGAGCTTGCCGACGGCAAGGGCAAGGTGGGCATCCTCATCGGCGATCCCGCCAACGAGGCCGCCCGTGACCGCACCGAAGGCTGCAAGCAGATCCTCGAGGACTACCCGGAGATGGAGCTCCTGCGCGAGCAGGCCGGCAACTGGTACCGCGAAGAGGGCCTGGCCATCACCGAGAACTGGATCCAGTCCGGCGACGAGATCGACATCATCTGCTCCAACAACGACGAGATGGCGCTCGGCGCCATCCAGGCCCTGAAGAACGCTGGCCAGCTCGACGACGTGATCGTGGGTGGCGTGGACGCCACCGCCGACGCGCTGGCGGCGATGGCGGCCGGCGAGCTCGAGGTGACCGTGTTCCAGGATGCGGCAGGCCAGGGCGCCGGTGGAATCGACTCCATCGTCAACCTGTACAACGGCGAAGATGTCGCCGGCGTCATCGACGTGCCTTACCAGCTCGTCACCCCTGACAACATGGCCGACTTCGAGAAGTGACGGACCCAGGGGGCCGGGTGCGATGATCGCCCCGGCCCCTTGCTTCGGCAGGGAGGATAGGAAATGCAAGAGGTAATTCTGCGGATGCGCGACATCCGCAAGACGTTCCCCGGCGTGGTGGCCTTGGACGGCGTACAGCTGGACGTGCGGAGCGGCACGGTCCACTCGCTCATGGGAGAGAACGGCGCTGGCAAGTCCACGCTCATGAAGTGCCTGATCGGTATGTACACCCCCGACGCCGGCACGGTTGAACTCGCCGGTGACATGGTCAGCTTCAAGGACACCAAGGACGGCCTCGAGCACGGCATCTCCATGATCCACCAGGAGCTGTCTCCCGTGCCGGAGATGATGGTGGCCGAAAACATCTGGCTCGGCCGGGAGCAGCGCGGCAGGTTCGGGCTATTGGACCCCAAGCTGATCATCCGCAAGACCCAGGAACTCTTCGACGAGTGGGACATGAACATCGACCCGCGCGCCAAGATGAAGGACCTCACCGTGGCCCGCCAGCAGATGGTGGAGATCGCCAAGGCCATCAGCTACGACGCCAAGATCATCATCATGGACGAGCCCACCTCCGCCATCCCCGAGCGGGAGGTGGACCACCTGCACAGGATGATCAAGCGGCTCACCGACTTCGGCGTGGCCATCGTCTACATCACCCACAAGATGGACGAAGTCTTCAAGATCTCCGACGACATCACGGTCTTCCGCGACGGCAAGCACGTCGTCTCCCTCCCGGCGAAGGAGCTGGACCGCAACAAGCTGATCCAGCTGATGGTGGGCCGCGAGCTCACCAGCCTGTTCCCCAAGCTGGAGGCCGAGATCGGCGAGGTCGTCCTGTCGGTCCGCAACCTCAACCGGGGCCGGCTCGTCCGTGACGTCAGCTTCGAGGTGCGGCGCGGCGAGATCCTCGGCTTCGCCGGGCTCATGGGCGCGGGCCGCACCGAGGTCCTCGAAACCATCTTCGGCATCCATCCCACGGAGAGCGGCGAGATCTTCGTCGACGGTAAGCAGCTCCGGATCCGGGAACCGAAGGAAGCCATCGCGGCCGGCATCGGCATGCTGACGGAGGACCGCAAGCACAACGGCATCATGGGCGTGCTGTCGGTACGCGACAACATCACCATCGCCGCGCTGCCGAAGTACAGCCCCAAGGGCTTCCTCAACATGGCGCAGATCCGCAAGGACAGCGAGGCCCAGCGCCAGGCGCTGCGCATCAAGACCCCCACGCTTGAGCAGCTGATCAAGAACCTCTCCGGCGGCAACCAGCAGAAGGCGCTCATCTCGCGCTGGCTGCTCACCGTCCCTGAGATCCTCATGATCGACGAGCCCACCCGAGGAATCGATGTGGGCGCCAAGAGTGAGATCCACCGCCTCATGTCCCAGCTCGCACAGCAGGGCAAGGCCATCATCATGGTCTCGTCCGAGCTGCCCGAGGTCCTCGGGATGAGCGACCGCGTCATCGTCATGCACGAAGGCCGCATCTCCGGTGAGCTCTCCCGCGCGGAGGCCAACCAGGAGTCCATCATGCAACTCGCCACCGGCGGCACCGCGGCCGCGTAGGAAGGAACCACTACTCATGTCTGACACCACAGTTGAGGCCAAACCGAAGTTCAACGCGACGGCGGCCATCAAGAAATACGCCATCCTCCTGATCCTGATCGCCTTCATGGTGATCCTCGCCATCGTCACCGGCGGCACGTTCCTGAGGTCACAGAACCTCATCAACGTCGTCGTCCAGGTGGCCCCCATCGGCATCGTCGCCCTCGGCATGATGTTCGCCATCATCACCAAGGGCATCGACCTCTCGGTGGGCTCCACCGTCGCCCTGGTGGCCGTCGTCTCGGCCAGCCTCGCCCAGGTCCAGAGCGACACCGCCATGTTCCCCGGCCTCCCGCCGATGCCGATCTTCGTCTCGATCATCGTGGGCCTGCTCGTCGGCGCCATCGTGGGCGCCATCGTCGGCACCCTCGTCGCCTACTTCCGCATCCCGCCGTTCGTGGCCACACTGGGCATGATGACGGCGGCGCGTGGCCTGGCCAATATCTATACCGGCGGACGACCCGTCTCCAACCTCGCCGACGGCTTCAACTGGCTGGGCCAGGGCGCCATCCTCGGCATCCCGGTGCCGATGATCATCTTCCTCCTGGTGGCCGTGGTCATCTGGGTGGTGCTCAACCGGACCCGCTTCGGCCGGCACACCTACGCCATCGGCGGCAACGAGCAGGCGGCCCGCGTCTCGGGCATCAGCATCGGCAAGGTGCAGTTCCTCATCTACACCCTGATCGGCATCCTCGCCGGGCTCGCCGGCATGATCCTCGCGGCACGCATCGGCTCCGGCCAGCCCACCCTGGGCGTCATGCTGGAGCTGGACGCCATCACCGCGGCCGTCATCGGCGGCGTGTCCTTCAACGGCGGCATCGGTGTGGTGTGGGGCGTCGTCGTCGGCGCCCTGATCATCGGCGTCATCAACAACGGCCTGGACCTCATGAACGTCTCCCCGTTCATGCAGATGGTCGTCAAGGGCGCCATCATCGTCATCGCCGTCATCATCGACGAGCGCAAGAACCGCTAGCCAGAACGGCAGTTGCAGGGGCGGGGCCGGTGCGGCTCCGCCCCTGTCGCATGCCCCCGGTACGGTGGACCCATGCGCCTGATCCTGATCCGTCACGGGGAGACCGAGAGCAACGTCAACCGCCAACTCGACACGGCCTACCCGGGTGCGCCCCTCAACGAGAACGGGCTGACGCAGGCCCAGGCGCTCGTCGAGGCCATCGCACACGAGCAGATCGAGGCCCTGTACGCCTCCACCCTGACGCGGGCGCAGCAGACCGCCACCCCATTGGCGCAGGCGAGGGAGTTGGAGCTCATCATCACCGACGGGATCCAGGAGATCGCGGCCGGCGTCGAGGAGATGAACACGGACTGGAGTATGTACGTGGGCATGCTCAACTCGTGGGCGCCGCACAACCT
>DATITN010000309.1:0-12995 GCA_035467795.1 Arachnia sp.
GTCTCACGGAGGCCGCCAACCCGGTGCCCGACATCATGTCCAGCGACCTCTGGCACATCCTCAGCCAGCTCAACCGGCTGCGCGTCGACGCGGGAAGGCGCCGCGACCTCGCCGGCGTCCTGGACGACCTCGTCGCGGGCACCCTGGCCGTGGCCGGCCTCAACAATGAGAGCCTGACCCGGGACGTGACCTGGGCGTTCATCGACGCAGGTGTGAGGATCGAGCGCTCGCAACGCACGCTCGCGGTGGTGCTGCACACCCTCGGAGACGACCGTGCGGCCGTGGTGGAGAACCAGCTCGCAGACGCGATCCTCGAAATGGGGGAGTCGCTCATCACGCAGCGCCGCCGCTCCGCCTCGGGTGAGGGGCCTCGTCGCCCGGTGCTGGCGGCCACCCAGCTGCTCCTGTGCGACAGGTCCAACCCCCGATCCGTGGCCTACCAGCTGGACAGGCTCGTCGAGGACCTCAAGCTGATCGGCGACGACGAGGTGGCGGCCCGGGCCTCCGACCTGGTGGCGGCCTTCGTCAACGCGGACCTGGTGCGGCTCTTCACCGGCCCGAGAGCGCTGGTGACGGGGTTCGCGGCCGCCGAGCTGTCCGAGCTTCGCGCCATCTCCGATGAACTCAGCCGCAGGCACCTGACCCGGTCCGCGCCGCGCCGGTCCACGCTCAGCGAGTGGAGCGCCGGGGCACTGCTGGGGGAGGACGCGTGAGGCAGCTACCGGAGAACCTGACGCCCCGCCGCTACTTCGTCAAGCATCGCACCAGCTACGAGTACCCGGAGCCCGTGACGCTCTGCTACGAGCGCGGGTTCCTCACCCCCCGCGACACCGCCACGCAGCGGCTCCGCGCCCACGGCACCCAGGTGCTGCCGCACCCCCTCCTGCACACTGAGCACCTGGACCGTTTCGGCAACACCAGCCACTACCTGGAGATCCACTACCCGCACACCCACCTCGTGGTGGTCAAGGAGGCCATCGTCGACGTGGCCTGGCCCGAGGTGAACGTGGACTCCCTCAACCAGTGGACGCTGGCCTCGGCCCGGCGCGCCACCGCAGGCAACGCCGCGTTCCGGCTGGACCGCGCCATGTTCTCGCTGCCGTCGCGGCACGTGAAGGTCGCGTCCCGGGAGGACCTCGCCGATTACGCCGAGACCATCCTGGCGCCCGGGCTGGGCTTCGGTGAGGCGCTGGTGGAGCTCACCAGGGGCATCCGTCGGGACTTCGCCTACCGGCCGGGCGTCACGTCCGTGCGCACCACCGTCGACGAGCTCCTAGAGCTGCGCGCCGGCGTCTGCCAGGACTTCGCCCACCTCGGCATCGCGATCCTGCGCTCGCTCGGCGTGCCGGCCCGCTACGTCTCCGGATACATCGAGACGGTCGCGGGGCCCGGGCAGGCCAAGTTGGAGGGCGCCGACGCGTCGCACGCCTGGATCTCGGTGCTGGCGCCCACGGGGGCGTGGATCGACGTCGACCCCACCAACGGGCAGTTCGCGGACTCGCGCTACATCGTGACGGCCTGGGGCCGCGACTTCGCGGATGTGAGCCCGCTGCGGGGGGTCATCGTCACCGAGGCCGCGACCTCACGGCTGAGCGTGGGGGTCGACGTCCTCCCGATGGAGGGCGACGAGGCGCCTCAGGTGAGCGTCCTGAAGCTGAAGTTGTCGTCGTAGGGCAGGTCGCCGTCAACGGTCGCGGTGACCGTCAACCGGTTCAGGGTGGTGAGCCCGCCGAGCGTGGTCATGAAGGCGGTGTCCGCCGCGTCGCGCCCGGTGCAGATACGCACCATGGAGGTGCGCGGCGCCAGCCCGGTGGCGTCGAGCAGGTACCAGGACCCTTCCCAGTAGGCCTCGACGACGGCGTGGAAGTCCATCGGCGTCAGGCCCGGGGCGTACACCGAGGCGAGACGCGCGGGCATGTTGACCCCGCGCAGGAAGGCGACCACGAGGTGCGCCGAGTCCCGGCACACCCCAGCCCGGCTGAGGTAGGTCTCCAGCGCCCCGTCGACGACCCGGCTGGATCCGGGGCGGTAGATCACCTTGGTGCGGACCCACTGCGTCACGGCGCTCATCAGCTCGAACCCGGTGAGGCCTGCGAAGTGGGTGTGGCTGAGGTTGGCCAGCCGGTCCGAGTCGCAGTAGCGCGACGGCCGGGTGTAGAGGATCTCGTCGATGCCCTGGAGGGGGTACTCGGGGGCGGGGGCCAGCACGGCCGCGTTGTAGTCCACGTGGAGTGTGCCGACGGGAGCGTCGCGGAGCCGGTGCAGGCGGCTGCCGGAGGGCGCGATCAGCTCCTCGGCCTCGAGTTCGTCGTCGCCGATCCTGAAGGTCAGCGCCTCGTCGACCTCCGGGTAGTGAGTGCTCACCGCGACAGAGAAGACCATGTCCGCGGTGGCGCCGACCTCCACCTCCAGGTGGCTGGAGACCCGCCTGATGCTCACGCCGCGTCGCCCGGGAGGGTGAGGACCTCGGCGCCGTCGGCGGTGACCACCAGGCTGTGTTCCCACTGAGCCACCCGCGACCGGTCCGTGGTGACCACGGTCCAGTCGTCGTCCCACTGGTCGGTCTCGTGAGTGCCGAGCGTGAGCATGGGCTCGATGGTAAAGGTCATGCCGGGCTGCATGACGGTGGTCACCCGTGGCTCGTCGTAGTGGAACACCACCAGCCCGGAGTGGAACGCGGTGTGGACGCCGTGGCCCGTGTAGTCACGCACCACCCCGTAGCCGAAGCGCTTGGCGTAGGACTCGATGACGCGGCCGATCACCGAGAGGGGACGCCCGGGCTTGACGGCCTTGATGGCGCGGTTCAGCGCCTCCAGGGTGCGCTCGGAGAGGAGCCGCGACTCCTCGTCGACGTCGCCACAGTAGAAGGTGCCGCAGTTGTCCCCGTGGACGCCGTCCTTGAACGCGGTGACGTCGATCTTGACCAGGTCCCCGTCCTCCAGCGGGCGCAGGTCCGGGATGCCGTGGCAGACCACCTCGTTGACCGACGTGCAGATGGACTTGGGGAAGCCGCGATACCCGAGCGCCGACGGGTAGGCCCCGTGGTCCAGCATGTACTCGTGCGCGACAGCGTCGAGCTGATCCGTGGTGACGCCCGGCGCGATGGCCTTGGCCGCCTCGTGCATCGCCTCCGACGCGATCCGGCCGGCCACCCGCATCCGCTCGATCACGTCAGGGGTCTGCACGTCCGAGCCGGTGTAGCGCTTGGGTGCGGGCCTGCCGACGTACTCGGGGCGCGGGATGGAGCGGGGGACGTCGCGCAAGGGGGTGATGGCGTGGGGTGTCACTGGGTTCACAGTGCGTCAGTCTACGTGCGGGCGAATCAACCGTCGAAGCGCAGGGAGGCCAGCGCGTGCTCGACCTCCCGCTGGTTCTCGTCGTTGTCGATGGTGGCGCACGAGACGTACACCGCGAACCGGTCCTTATCGCCGGTGGGCACCAGGATGATGTCCACCACGTCGCCCTCGATGCCCTGATGGAGCTGGTTGCCGACGAAGATGTTGGAGGTGAGCCGCCAGCCGATCCGGTCCGAGACGACGTAGTCCTCGTTGATGAGGATCTCGCGGCGCTCGAAGCCGAAGAACATGCCCGAGGAGGCCATGCACGTGACGAACTGCTCCGCGGCCGTGCTCATCACGGGCGAGAAGCCGTCGGAGATGCGGATGTAGCCGACATTGACGTTGCTGATCCAGCCGGGGGCGATGTCGCGGATCATCCCGTTGGACTCGTACAGCCAGTCGATGTAGGCCCCGGACTGGTACCAGCCCGATCCGGACGGCGGCTCGATGGAGAGGCCCCCGCCGTGGAGGCGGCCGTTGCGGAGGTCGCTGCGGGGGGCTTCGCCGGTGTAGGGGCAGTCGATGGGCTGCCCGAACCCCGTCTCGACGGGGGTGGGGCTGGGCGTCTCCGTGGGGACGAGTTCGTTCCACTGGGTGCCGGAGGGGCGGGCGGACCTGTTGTCCTCGGGAGTGGCCGCGAACGGATTGGCCCCGCGGGGCACGAGGATGATGGCCGCGATCACGGCGGTGATCACCAGCAGCGCGATCACCACCCATAGTCCGGTGCCAGGCCCTTGGCGTACGGGCCCTGCCTGAATCCAGCGCTGACCGTCCCAGTAGCGCCGTCCGTGGGGCGCCGTCGGGTCCGCGTACCAGCCGGGCTCTGCCATAGGCCAATAGTAGGTGGTGGCCCCGGACCGGCCCAGTGGCGACAAGGGCGCTGGCAAGCGCCGCGACCCGGGCGAGGAAACGCGGACCTACGGCGCGGTTCGTCATGCGCTTGAAACAAAGTGCGGGCAGACTGGGGCCATGGATAGGCAGACTGAATTCGTCCTGCGCTCTATGGAAGAGCGGGGGATCCGGTTCGTCAGACTCTGGTTCACCGACGTGCTGGGCTCGCTCAAGTCCGTCGCCATCGCCCCCGCCGAGGTGGAGGGCGCCATCTCCGAGGGCGTCGGCTTCGACGGTTCGGCCATCGAGGGCTTCGCGCGCGTCTTCGAGTCCGACATGGTGGCGCACCCGGACCCGTCGACGTATCAGGTCCTGCCCTGGCGCCAGGCCGGCCGCTCCACTGCGCGGATGCTGTGCGACATCAAACTGCCCGACGGCTCCCCGAGCTTCGCGGACCCCCGCTACGTGCTCAAGCGCGCCCTGCAGAAGGCCGGGCAGATGGGCTTCACGTTCTACATCCATCCCGAGATCGAGTTCTTCCTTCTCCGGTCGCTGACGCCTCCTGTGCCGCTGGACGACGGCGGCTACTTCGATCACACCACGCTCGGCGACGGCACGGACTTCCGCCGCGACGCCATCACGATGCTGGAGCAGATGGGCATCTCGGTGGAGTTCAGCCACCACGAGGCCGCCCCCGGGCAGCACGAGATCGACCTGCGCTACGCGGACGCGCTCACCATGGCGGACAACGTGATGACCTTCCGCGTGGTGATCCGCGAGGTGGCCGTCAGCCAGGGGATCCACGCCTCGTTCATGCCGAAGCCGTTCTCGGAGCACCCCGGCTCGGGCATGCACACCCACATGTCGCTGTTCGAGGGCGACACCAACGCCTTCTACGACGCCTCCGACGAGTACAACCTGTCCAAGACGGCCAAGCAGTTCATCGCCGGCCTCATGCGGCACGCCCCGGAGATCACGGCGGTGACCAACCAGTGGGTCAACTCCTACAAGCGCCTGGTCGGCGGCGGCGAGGCCCCCTCGTACGCCTGCTGGGGGAGGGCCAACCGATCTGCCCTGATCCGGATTCCGCAGTTCACCCCCGGCAAGACCTCGTCGGCGCGCATCGAATACCGCGCTGTCGACGCGGGGGTCAACCCCTACCTCGCCTACGCCGTGCTGCTCAACGCCGGCCTCAAGGGCATCGAGGAGGAGTACGAGCTCCCCGAGGAGACCGAGGACGAGGTGTGGCGCCTCACGGACCGTGAGCGCCAGGCCATCGGTATCCGTGAGCTCCCGCACAACCTCGACGAGGCCCTCCGGCTGATGGAGGAGAGCGAGCTGGTGGCCGAGACCCTCGGCGAGCACGTCTTCGAGTACTTCCTGCGCAACAAGCACGAGGAGTTCTCCGCCTACCGCAAGCAGGTCACGCCCTGGGAGCTGGAGCGCCACATCCGCGTGATGTGAAGCCCATTCACCGCACCAGGGGGAAGGCGCGGGCGGCCTCGTCGGCGTGCACGCCGGAGGCGCTCAGCGTCGCCCCGGACCAGTCGAGGCGCCCGACGGCGAGGCCCACGAACGTCTCGGGCGCCATCTCCACGACGTTGGGCGGGGTGCCGCGGGTGTGCCTCGGCCCGGTGTCGAACCCGATCTGAACCGCCGCGAACGGCGGCACCCGCACCTCGATGGCCGCCCCCGGATGCCGCTGGCCGAGAAGGGCGCACCCGGCGCGGCACACCGCGGCGGTGAGCTCCCGGTCCATCGGGCCCGGGACCGTTGCGGCGCGCAGGAGGAGCCCGGTGAGGTCCGGGCGGCGGCGGGCGAGCTCGGCGTCGATCGCGGCGTCGTCGCTCAGGTGGGCCCGCAATGCGGCGACGACCTTCGGCGTGGGCTTGAACATGATCGGCCCAGGATAGTGGCGGCGCGCCGTGGGACCCGCGGGGCCGGGCCGGCGTCGATAGTCTGAGCCGGTGACCAGGTACCAGTCGCAGATCGGCGAGTTCGCCCGACGCGGGTTCGACTCCGCCACCGCGAGCGCCCGCGTCTGGGACCGCTGGCGGGAGCGGGTCCACGGCGACCCACCAGTAGACCTCGCCGTCTTCGAGCCGGTCGCGGACCGCGACCTCGCCCTCGACGCCCTGGAGCGCATCTCAGAGGCCGCCCCGGAGCTCTTCGCCCGGATGGCAGCTGACGACGGATGGCTTCGGCGGGTCGTGGCCGTGCTCGGCGGATCCTCTGTGCTGGCCCAGACCCTGGTGCGTCACCCGGAGGAGGCGGAGGCGCTCAGGGAGGAGCCCCGCGCCCGAGGACGGGAGGGGTGGCACGCATTCTTCGCCGGACGCGTCGGACTGGTCGACGGCGTCGCCCAGGGCAGCCCGGACTCCCTGCGGCTGGCGGACCGGGTGGCGCTGATCGAGATCGCGGCACGGGACCTCACCGCCCCGGATCCGCTCGCCGTCGCCGACGACGTGGCCCGCGAGCTGGCCCATGTGGCCGACGCCGTGCTGGAGATGTCGCTGGCGCACGCCCGGGCCGAGGTCCCCGGCTGGCGCGCGGCGCGCCTGGCGGTCATCGCGCTCGGCAAGACCGGCGCGCAGGAGCTCAACTACATCTCCGACGTCGACGTGCTCTACGTGGCGGAGCCGTCGGAGGGGGCCACCGTGGAGGAGGCCATGGCCGCGGCCACCAAGCTGGCTGCCGCGCAGGCGCGGCTGTGCTCGGCGCACACCGCCGAGGGCACCATCTGGCAGGTCGACGCCGCGCTCCGGCCAGAGGGGAAGGCCGGCCCGCTGGTGCGCACCCTGGCGAGCTGCCGCACCTACTACGAGAAGTGGGCCAAGAACTGGGAGTTCCAGGCCATGCTCAAGGCGCGCCCCGCAGCGGGGGACCTCGAGCTCGGCCAGGGTTTCGTGGACATGGTGTGGCCCATGGTGTGGCAGGCGGGGGAGCGGCCGGAGTTCCTCGCCGAGGTGCGCAGCATGCGCGAGCGGGTGATCTCCCTGATCCCGGCCAAGCAGGCCGACAAGGAGATCAAGCTGGGCTCCGGCGGCCTCCGCGACACCGAGTTCTCCGTCCAGCTGCTCCAACTGGTGCACGGCCGGGCCGACGAGCGGCTCCGCGTCCGGGGCACCTTCACCGGGCTCAAGGCGCTGGTGGGGAGCGGCTACATCGGCCGCACCGACGGCGCGGAGATGGCAGATGCCTACCGGTTCCAGCGCGTGCTCGAGCATCGCGTCCAGCTGAGGAGGCTCCGGCGCACGCACCTGGTGCCAGACGAGGAGCTGGCGCTGCGGCACGTCGCCCGCTCCCTGGGGCTCACCGCAGACGAGCTGACCAAGCAGTGGCGCGACTCCACGCGCCGCGTCCGGCGCCTCCAGCAGCGGATCTTCTTCTCCCCGCTGCTCGACGCCGTCAGCCACCTCCCCACCGACGGCCTCAAGCTGACCCCCGACGCGGCCATGACCCGCATGCGGGCACTGGGATTCGCCGACCCGCGGGCCGCGCTGGGCCACATCCAGGCACTCACCCGGGGCACCGACCGCGGCGCCGAGATCCAGCGCCAACTGATGCCCGCGATGCTGGAGTGGTTCGCTGAAGGCCCAAACCCGGACTTCGGGCTGCTGTCGTTCAGGCAGCTGTCGGAGTCGCTGGGCACGACGTCCTGGTACCTGCGGACGCTGCGCGACGAGGGCTTCATGGCGCACCGGCTGGCGCGCATCGCGTCCTCGAGCCGGTACGTGGTCAACCTGCTCAAGCGCGCCCCCCACCACATCCACATGCTGGCCGGCAACGACGAGCTGCGCCCCCGGGCCATCGAGGAACTGACCGAGGCCATGACGCGTGCCGCCAGCCGGCAGGAGGACCTAGACAAGGCCATCGCCTCCGTCCGGGCGCTGCGTCGGGCGGAGCTGTGCCGGATCGCGCTCAGCGACGTGCTGGGCGACGCCGACCTCGCGACGGTGGGGGTTGCGCTGAGCGACCTCGCATCGGCCACCATCGACGCCGCGCTCGTGCTGGCCCGTCGTCGCATCGAAGCCCCGGAGGTGGGGGTCATCGCGGTGGGCCGGTGGGGCGGAAGCGAGATGTCCTACTCCTCGGACGCCGACTGCATCTTCGTGGTCCCCGACGGCGTCGAGGGGGAGGACCTGACCCGCGCCACAGAGCTGGTCCGCCTCGCCTCAGACATCATCGGGAAGCCGGGGCCGGACCCCGGGCTCGTCGTCGACACGGATCTCAGGCCCGAGGGCAAGGGCGGCCCGCAGGTGAGAACCGTGTCGTCCTACGCCGCCTACTACGCCAAATGGGCCTCGACATGGGAGGCGCAGATGCTGCTGCGCGCCCGGCCCGGGGCGGGGGATCGCGGCCTCGCCGAGGAGGTGCTGTCCGCACTGGAGGGCTTCCGGTACCCCGTCGGTGGGCTCCGGCCCGAGCAGGTCACCGACATCCGCAAGCTGAAGTCCCGGATGGAGACCGAACGCATTCCCAAGGGCGTGCCCCGGGAGCGGCACCTCAAGCTCGGCCCCGGCGGCCTCTCGGATGTGGAGTGGACCATTCAGCTGCTCCAGCTGCAGCACGCGTACGCCCACCCGGGGCTGCGCACCACCTCCACCCTCGGCGCGCTGCGTCTCCTGGCACGGCTGGAGCTGCTGGAGGTGCCTCAGGCCGAGCGCCTGGAGAAGGCGTGGGTGAGGGCCAGCCGGCTGCGGGACGCGGTGATGCTGGTGCGCGGCCGTGCCAGCGACGCACTGCCCGCGGACGTGCGCGAACTGGCCGCCGTCTCGGTCCTCCTGGGCTACGGGCCCAGGGAAGCCTCGCAGCTGGTCGACGACACCCGCCGCCTGATGCGCCGCGCCTCGGACGTGGTGGACGACGTCTTCTGGGAGAGCTGAGCCCGAGACCGGCGGCGGTGGGCCGGATGTCCGGTGCTACCATCTGTGCAAACGTGTTCCGGGGTCGGTGTAAGTCCGAACCGGCGGTGATAGTCCGCGACCCCCGAGGCCCATCAGGGCCGAAGGGTTGACTCGGTGAAATTCCGAGACCGACAGTCAAAGTCTGGATGGGAGGAACACGCTTGCGCGACGGCGTGCGCACTTTTGTGCGCGCATTCAGCCGTCCTGCCTGCGCGTACCCCGGGACCTGAGGCAAAGGACCGGGAAGAATGACCATCCAGGAGCGGCGACGGGCGCGCACCCTCGCGCATCTCGGCGTGTGGTCCGCTTACCCTGCCCGCACCCGGCCCGCGGCGGGGCGTCGGAGAACGACGCTTGCTTCCTTCGCGCTGGTGGGGCTGCTCTGGTGGGCGGTCACCGCCACCGGCCTCGTCGCCCCCGTCTACCTGCCCAACCCCGTCGACGTGGTGTCGCGGATGGTGACGCAGGCCGCCACCGGCGTTGCCTGGCGCTACCTCGCCCCCACCCTGGGGGCCGCCCTGCTCGGCGCGTTCATGGCCATCGCCGTGGCGATCCCGCTCGGCGTGGTGATCACCCACTCGCGGCTCCTGGCCGCCGTCGTCGAGCCGTTCGTGGCCATCTCGCAGACCATTCCGCTCGTGGCCATCGCGCCGCTGCTGGTGCTGTGGATCGGCTACGGCACCGTCCCCATCGCGGTGCTGTGCGCCATCATCGCGTTCTTCCCGATGATCACCACCACGGTGGTGGGACTCCGATCCCTCGACATGCGGGTGGTCGAGAACGCGCTCCTCGACGGCGCCAGCGCCTGGCAGCGGCTGATCCACGTCGAGGGACCGATGGCGGCCCCCGCCATCCTCGCCGGCGTCCGCGGCGGCGTGGTCCTCACCATGACCGGCGCCGTCGTCGGCGAACTCGTCATGGGCGGAGCCGGACTGGGCACGCTCCTCACGCTCACCAGGGAGGCGGCGGACACAGCGGGCCTGTTCGCCGTCGTCGCCTGGATCAGCCTCACCTCACTGACCCTGCACGGCCTCGTCCTCGTCGCTGAACGCGCCGCGGTCGCCAGACTCCAAGGAGAAACAACATGATCACCCGACGTTCCCTCATCCTCGGCGGCTTCGCCGTTGCCGGCGCTGCGGGCCTCGCCGCCTGCTCCTCCGAGCCCGAAGCCACCCCCACCGGAAGCATGCTCGCCAACGGCACGCTCACCGTGGGCCTCACCTACATCCCCAACGTGCAGTTCAGCGCCTTCTACCTGGGTGTGGCGCAGGGCATCTTCGCCAAGCACGGGTTGGACGTCACGCTGCGTCACCACGGGCAGCAGGAGGACGTGTTCGGCGCCGTCCTGGCCCGCGAGGAGCACGTCGTGTTCGCCTCCGCCGACGAGGCGATGGTGGCGGCCGCGAACGGGCAGGACCTGCGCACCTTCGCCACCAGCTACCAGACCTACCCGCTGGAGGTGATGGGAGGAGCCGGGCTGGGGCTGTCTGCCGACGAAGGGCTCAAGGTGCTCGCCGGCCGCAGCCTCGGCATCCCCGGCCACTTCGGGTCCAGCTACTACGCTGCGCTGGCCGCCATGCATGAGGCCGGGCTCACCGAGGCCGACGTGAAGCTGATGGACATCGGATACACGCAGCTCAGCGCGCTGGCCGCCCGCCAGGTGGACTTCATCATGGGATTCCGCAACAACGAACTGGTGCAGCTGCAGGCCCAGGGCGAGCCCGTCATCTCGATCCCGATCTCGGACCCGGCCTCGCCGCGGCTGGTGGGGCCGAGCCTGGTCACCGTCGGCACCGAGGTGCCCGACGACGTCCTCGCGGCGGTCGCGGCGGGGATGCGCGAGGCGCAGGAGGCGGTCATCGCGGACCCGGAGGCGGCCCTGGACGCCACCGCCGAGCAGGTGCCTGCGCTGGCGGACCCCGCCCAGCGGGAGTCGGCGGCCCGGGTGCTGGAGGCCACGACGGGCCTGTGGACCAGGGACGGGGTGGTGGACGTGTCGCTGGATGTCGCGGCGTTCGGCCGGATGGGGGAGTTCCTCGTCGAGGTGGGCGTGATCGAGCAGGCCCCTGCGGAGCCCTACATCGACCTCGCCTGACCCTTCTCTCGACACCTGCCGACGGTGCGCGGAGACGTGAGCCGCTACCCGGGCAGCCCCTGGTGGTTGGCGCCTATGTGCACCTGCCTGTCGCGCTGGGGCTGGGTGGTTAGGGCTGCCCGGGCAGCGTCCCCCGGCTCCGCGCACTGGTCACGCTGTGGCGTGGCCCGGTCCGGGAGCGTGCCGACAAGGCGGCCCTGGTGCGGGTCTGCCGGGGCGGGAGGCCAGTTCGGCGATCGTCGGGTTGGGCATCACTGCGCCGTGCCGCCCTGCCGTCACCCTCCCTCGTGGGGAGTCCCGGCCCCGAAGAGGTCGGCGTCACCATCCGGTCCCTGAGGAGGTCGGCGTCGCGGAGCGACCGTCGGGCCGTCTCCTCAGGGAACGATGGGGATGTCAGATCTCGATGAGGGTGCGGCCGTGACGGCGCCCCGCGAGCATGTCCTCGCCGGCCGCGATCACTCCGTCGAGGCCGATCCTGGTGGTCATGGCGTCCAGGAGGGCCGTGTCGACCCCGCGCGACAACACACGCCAGGCGTCGGCGCGGTCCTCCACGTCCGCCCACACCGAGTCGATCCCGGCCAGCGTCACTCCGCGGAGGATGAACGGCAACACGGTGGCCGGCAGCTCGGAGGAGCCCGCCAGGCCGCAGGCTGCGACCACGCCGTGCGGGTGCGTCTGTGCGATGGCGTTGGCGAGAATCTGGCCGCCCACCGAGTCGATCACGCCCACGTAGGCGGCCTTCTGGAGCGGGCGCCCCGGCGAGGCGAGCTCGTCCCTGGCCACGATGGTGTCCGCGCCCAGCTCACGGAGGTAGCCGCCGAGCTCTTCGGGGCGTCCCGTCGACGCCGCGACGTCGAAGCCGGCCGACGCCAGCAGCATCGTCGCGATCGACCCGACGCCGCCCGTCGCGCCCGTGACGAGAACCGGCCCGTCGGAGGGTGAGGCCCCCTCCATCACCAGCCGCAGCACCGCCAGCGCCGCCGTGTAGCCGGCGGTGCCGAGGGCCGCGGCGCGCTCCGGGGTGAGGCCGTCCGGCACGCGGACCGCGAGCTCGGCGTCCGCCCTCGCCAGGGTGGCGTACCCACCATGCCTGGTCTCGGACAGGCCCGCGCCGTTGAGGATCAGCCACTCTCCCGGAGCCCAGCGGTCGTCCGGTGACTCGACGACGCGGCCCACCAGGTCCACGCCGGCGATCAGCGGCCGCTGACGCACGACGCCCGGCCGCCCGGTGACGGCCAGGGCGTCCTTGTAGTTGAGGTCCGAGTACACCACCTCGACGAGGACGCCCTCGTCGCCCAGCAGTTCCTCGCAGCCCTCTTCGAGGGCCACACCGTCGTCCCGCACCACGATTCCACGCATGACCATCACCCTAGTGGTCCCCGCGGGCCGCGGTCAGTCGAGCTTGGCGTGCGCTGCCTGGTCGGCCTTCAGCTTCGCCGGCCACCAGATGGCGGGGCCGATGTCATAGGCAAGCGCCGGCACCAGCAGGGTCCGGACGAGGAAGGTGTCGATGAGGACGCCGAACGCGACGATGAACGCAAGCTGGATGAGGAACAGGATGGGCAGGACGGCGAGGGCGGCGAAGGTGGCGGCCAGCACCAGACCGGCCGAGGTGATCACGCCGCCGGTGACGGCCAGGCCCCGCTTGATGCCCTCGCGGGTGCCGTGGATCATCGACTCCTCGCGGACGCGGGTCATGAGGAAGATGTTGTAGTCGATCCCCAGCGCCACCAGGAAGACGAACCCGTACAGCGGGACCGACGGGTCGGCACCGGGCAGGTCCAGGACGTGGTTGAACACCAGCGCCGCCGTGCCCAGCGCGGT
>DATITN010000310.1:0-4665 GCA_035467795.1 Arachnia sp.
GGGGGGCTCGGGGCACGAGCCGGCGGGTCCCTCTTCGCCGACGCCGGCCTGACGGGCGTCACGGTCGGCGTGCTCGCGCTGCTGTCGGCCATCAACGCCCTGTCCACGAGCGCCTACCTGCCTGCGCTGCCCACTGTGGCCGCGGATCTGGGTGCGTCGACATCCTCCACGCAACTCACCCTGACCGCATACCTGCTGGGCATCGCGGTGGGCCAGCTGACGTGGGGGCCCCTGTCGGATGCGGTGGGACGCCGCCGGCCGCTCCTGGTGGGACTGGTGTGCTACATCGCGGCCAGCCTGCTCTGCGCGGCCGCCCCGTCGATCGGGCTGCTCCTCGTGTTCCGGGCTGTGCAGGGCTGGGCCGCGTGCTCCGGTCAGGTGCTGTCGCGGGCGGTGGTCGCCGACCACGCCAGCGGGACCCGCTTGGCGCAGCTGATCACCGTGTTGATGCTGATGGGCGTGATCGCGCCCGTGGCGGCGCCGCTGATCGGGTCCGGGCTGCTTCTGGTGGGCTCGTGGCGGACAGTCTTCATCTTCCTGGCCCTCATGGGCGTGCCGATGGTGGTGGGCGTGATCCTCACCGTGGACGAGTCGCTGCCCGAAACTGAGCGCCGCCGCGGGGGGCTCGGCGAGCTCGGGCGCACGGTGGGCGGCCTGATCACGAACCGGCGGTTCGTCGGTTACGCGCTGGCGTTGTCGTCCGGGTTCTCGACGATGTTCGTGTTCATGGCCGCCGCCCCGTTCCTGTTCCAGAACAGGCTCGGCCTGTCCGCGCAGCAGTACGCATGGGTCAACGCCGGCATCGCCACCGGACTCGGCGTGTCGATGGCGCTGGTCCACCGGCACCTCGGGCGTCAGGCGCGCGACGGCGTGTCGAACCCCGCCGGGACGGCCCGCTTCGGGATCATGGCGTTGCTGGTCGGGACCTGCTGCACGCTGGCGGCGTCCGTCCTGGACGCGCCGCTGGCGGTGTGGATCGTCGTGCTGCTGCTGACGGTGGGCAGCCTGGCGCCCATCATGGGGAGCACGATGGCGCTCGCCCTGGGCGAGTCGTCTCACGCGATCGGGACCGGGACGGCGGTCGTCGGCGTGCTTCAGGCGCTCCTCGGGGCCCTGGCCGCGCCGTTGGTCGGGTTGGGCGGTCCGGAGGCCACGCTCCCGATGGCACTGACCATGGTGGGGGCCGCGTGCGTCTCCGGCGCGGCGTTTCTCACGGCACACCGCGCCCCGCTGGACGGCGGGGTCGCGGCTGGCTGAGAGAGATCCGCCACGCGAGGTCAGGACGAGGAGTGGCGGACCTCGAGGATCCGGGTGACCGGAGTTCCGGCCAGCGCGGGGCTGTTGGCCCGCACTCCCCAGACCCGAGTACGGAGGAACTCCTCGAACGCCTGGGCCTGGCCAGCGGTGTCGAACTCCAGGTCGACGACGACGTAGGCGGGATCGTCGACCGGCTGCCGGACGGTGTGGCTGCGGACGCCGGCCCGGGCCCGGGCGTCCTCGAACCCGGCGAAGGCCGCACGCCAGGTGTCGAAATCGGAGATGGGGTGCTCGATGTGGAGTGTGATCATGCAACCACCATTCCCCTGCCCCTGCTTTGATCCCATCCCAGAAGTCTGGGTCCTTGATGGCGGGATTGATACCGTGGGACGGTGACGAGGCGAACGTCAGCGGACCAGGTTCGCAGCTCGATCCTCCGCCTCTGCGCGAAGGGGCTCGACGGGCGCGCGCTGCGGATCGCGGTGATCGGCGAGTTGCGGCGGGTGTTCCACTTCGACTGCTACGTGTGGGTGTTGACGGACCCGGAGTCGTGCGTCGGCACTGATCCGCTCGCCGAGGTTCCCGGCGTCCGGGACCTGGCATCGGCGATCCGCCTCAAGTACGCCACCTCCGTGAACCGGTGGACCACCCTCACCGACGTCGCCGTCCTGGGCGACCGGGCCTCGGCCAGTCGCCTGTGGCGGGAGGTGCAGCAGCCGATCGGGGTGGTCGACGTGGCGTCGGCGGTGTTCCGGGACGGGCATGGCTGTTGGGGGTTCCTCGACCTGTGGCTCACGTCACCCCTCGAACCCGGCGATCTCCGGCTGCTCGCGTCCGTGCTGCCAGACCTCACCGCGGCGCTGCGCGGGGCACAGGCGGAGACCCTACGGAGGCTGCCCTCGGACGAGCCGGGCCCTCCCGGGCCCGCCAGCCTGCTGATGGACGACGTCCTGAGGATCCAGGGAATCACCCCAGGTATGGACGACCGGCTGCGGCGGCTGCTCCCCCACCCGGACGGACAGGCCCCCGTGCCCGCGGCTGCGATGAACACCGCCGCGCAACTCCTCGCATCGGAGGAGGGCATCGATGCGCACGAGCCGGTCGCCCGAACCCACCTCGGCGACGGGCGTTGGGTGGCGGTGCGCGCCGCACGGCTGCGTCCTTCTGGCTTGATCAGCGTGGCGGTCGAACCCACCACTGCCGCCGAGCGGCTCGACCTGTGCGTCCGCGCGTTCGGACTCACCGCCCGGGAGGCAGAGATCGTGCGGAAGGTGGCGCGCGGCCTCGACACCGCCTCGATCGCCAGCGACCTCTACCTTGCCCCGTACACCGTCCAGGACCATCTCAAGTCGATCTTCGTCAAGACAGGCGTGGCCAGCCGTCGCGACCTCGTGCCGTTACTGTCGGCGTGAGCGCCGTCGCCACAGATCAGGAGGCCACCTCATGACCGATCCCGCAGATCACCCCGTCGTCCAGACGGCGGAGGGGACCGTCCGTGGGGTGTGGCGCGGCACCAGCGCCGCGTTCCTTGGGATCCCGTTCGCGGAGGCCCCCGTCGGGGATCTGCGGTTCCTGGCTCCCGTGCCGCGCGCGCCGTGGACCGGGGTCCGCGACGCGGTGGACTACGGCGCCACCGCGCAGCGGCGACCGTTCGGGGAGGTCACGGCGATCCCGGAGCCGAGCATCCCGGGCGACGACATCCTGACCGTCAACGTCTTCACCCCCGCCCCCGGCGACACCGACGCCGCCCTGCCCGTGCTGTTCTGGATTCACGGGGGCGGGTACAAGGCCGGCTCGCCGGCCAGCCCCTGGTACGACGGCTTCGCCTTCAACCGAGACGGCGTGGTGACCGTGAGCGTGGGCTACCGCCTGGGCTTCGACGGGTTCGGCGCCATCGACGGCGCGCCCGCCAACCGGGGTCTGCTGGACCAGATCGAGGGGCTGCGCTGGGTGCAGCGCACTATCGCGGCGTTCGGCGGCGACCCTGGTCGTGTGACCATCGGGGGACAGTCCTCGGGCGGCGGCTCAGTGCTGGCCTTGCTGGCATCCCCGCTTGCCACCGGCCTGTTCCATGCCGCCATCAGCCAATCCGGCTCGTTGTCACCCGTCCCCCTGGACCTGGCGCAGCGCCGCTCCGCACAGCTGGCCGAACTGGCTGGCGTCCCCGCCACGCTGGACGGGTTCCGCGGCCTCACCGAGGACCAGGTGCTGGACGCCGCCGCCCAGCTGGAGGCCCCTCCCACAGGTCCGCCCGGCTCGCCGCAGGACCTGGTCGACGGCCTGGTGGCGGGACCCGGGATCCTGGGGCTGCAGTTCCTCCCGCAGGCCGATCCCGCCTCCCTCCCGGCCGACTGGGTGTCCGCCGTCGCCGCCGACCCGCGTCCGCTCCTCCTCGGCGCGGTGGCGCACGAGTTCACCCTGATCGGCTGGGAGCTCGCCCCCGCGCTCGGCGACGCCGACCCTGTGGAGCTGATCCGCGCCAGCCCGCTCGGGGATCTGACCGACGAGTTCGTCGCGGCCCACCCGGAGCTGAGCGGGCCTCTGCTTGTCGGTCAACTCCTGACGGTCTCAACCTTCCGTCGCTGGGTGCCGGAGGTGGCCACGGCCCGCAGCCGGGGAGCCCAGGGACCCACCTGGGCGTACGACTTCCGGTGGCCCAACCCGGCCCACCGCCTTGCCACCCACTGTTGCGAACTGCCGTTCACCTGGGACAACCTGGCGGATCCGGCCGTGGCGTCGTCGTGCGGACCCGGCGCCCCCCTGGCCCTGGCGGACGCCATGCACGGCGCCTGGGTGCGGTTCGTCACCACGCACGAGGCACCGTGGGCGCAGTGGCGCCCCGAGAGTCGCCGCACGATGGTCTTCGACGCCGATCCATCCGAGCGGGACGGGTACGGCTTCGAGACTCGCGCGGCGCCGGAGGCCCCGTCGACAGGGGTACCGGCGGCACCCAGCTGCTGACGGCTGAACGCGCCGCGACGGCCCCCGCATGAGGCGAGGGCCGCCGCTGGTGTTGAGGTCAGCTGTCACCGGACCGGCTTGCCACCTCCACCGCCACCGCCGATCACGTCGATGTCGATGTAGGTGAGGTTGTTGAGCGGGTCGACGACGGCGTCGCCGCCGGCCTCGCCCTCCTCCGCCACCTCGATCGCGGTGCGGATGATGGTGCTTTCGTCGAACCACGTCTCCTGGCCGACATCAGTGGGCAGGTAGAACGTCACCCGATAGGTGCCAACCGCCGTCGGCTTCCAGCCGCCCTGCGACAGGCCGTAGATCACCTTGCCGCCCACGTTGAGCTCGCCGGCGAAGGACAACGACACCGGGGTGTCGGCACCCTCCCACGACGTTCCGGCCCAGGAGTAGGTGACGGTTGGGTCGATCTTCTGGATCACGAGCCTGGCGGTCGGC
>DATITN010000311.1:0-2578 GCA_035467795.1 Arachnia sp.
ATGGGGCCACCCGTTGGGACGAGCTGCCTGCCGGTGAGCCGGTCGACGCCGGGGGTGTCCTCGAGGCCGCGGAGTGACGCCCGGCGGGTGTCGCCGACGGCCAGATAGGTGTGGAACGCCTCCTCGACGACGAGCGGGGCCGGCCCGTCGTTCGTCACCTGCAGCGCGAGTCCGAGCTCGGCGCCCACGCTGACGGTGTAGCGGAGTAGGGCGGGCTCGTGGGCGAGGACGCCCGGGATGCCCGCCGTGTCGAGGGTGAAGGTGAGGGTGGCCACGCCGTCGGCCTCGTCCGCCGATTCCAGCTCCCACACCGCGGTGCGGGCGTACCCGTGGAGCGGGGCCGCGCCGTCGGTGCGGTGGGGGCCGAACCAGGGGTAGCAGACCGGGACCCCGCCGCGGATGGGCGCGCCGGGCGCGAAGTCGCTGCGGCGGCTGACCCACAGGGCGTCGGCGTGCCCGGCGGGCACCCATGACGTCACGTGTGCGCCCTGCAGGTAGACGACGGCGGAGGCCACCGGAGTCTCGACGACCACCCGCCGCAGCCCGCCGGGACCGTCCTCGAGGCGCACGCCCTCCGGAAGGCCGAGGGGCGTGGCGCCGGTCGCCGGGGCGATGTCGGTGAGTGGGGCGATGTTCACAAGAGTCTCCGGTGTGCTTGGGCGGGGTGGTCGGCCGACGGGGTGGTCGGAGGGTCGGCGAGGGTCAGAGGAGGTGGCCGTAGCCGAGCTCGACGAGGTTCGCCCGCGACATCGCCAGTGACTCGAACGGGTCGCGGCCGTAGGTGTCGTCCTGCTCTACGAGGAGGTGCTCGGCGCCGCTGGCCAGGGCCTGCTCGATGATCGGCTCCCACTCGAGGTTGCCCTCGCCCACCTCGGCGAACTGCACCACGCCGTAGAACCCCGACATGAAGCCTGCGAAGTCGCCGGCGGCGATGGCGTCGCGGGCGGAGTCGGGCAGCAGGCCGATCCGGTAGTCCTTGAGGTGGACCAGCCGCACGCGGCCCGCGTACTTGGCCAGCACCGAGACCGGATTGAGGCCGCCACGCTGAACCCAGTGGACGTCCACCTCCAGCCCGACGGTGGGCGCCAGATCGGCGATGACGTCGAGCATGTAGCGCCCGTCGAGGCGGGCGAACTCGACGTGGTGGTTGTGGTAGTACAGGGCGATACCGTCGTCGGCCAGGCGCTTGGCGTACTCCTCCGTCTTCTGGGCGAAGTCCACGATGCTGTCGCGGTGACCCATCGCGTCGATCGGCAGCATGCCGACGCGCAGCAGGCCGGTGCCCAGCGTGCGGCAGTCGGCGACGATCTTGTCATAGGTGGTGCTGAGCGAGTCGCCGCCGCCGGGAGGCGGGGTGAGGCCGGCGGACAGCGCCACCACTGACACGTCGAGCTCGTCCTGTGCGCGCTTCATCTCCGCAACGTTCTCGGGCGTCATCGCCACCTGCGACATCTCGATGTCGCGGTAGCCGATCTCGGCCATCCTGCGCAGCGTCTCGAAGGTGCCGTTCTCGGCGAAGGAGGTCTTGATGGTGCTGGCTTGCACACCGATTCTGGCCATGGGTGTTTCCTTTCAGGAGGTGAGGGGCAGCCGGACAACGTCGCCGGTGCGGGCTGATGCGTAGATGGCGATGACAAGCTCGAGGGTCTGCCGGCCGCCGACGCCGTCGACCAACGGGACTCGGCCCTCGACGATGGCGTCCACGAAGTCCAGGAGCTGCAGGCGGTGCGCCTCGCCCCAGACGTCGGCAGGGTCGACGGCGATGTCGGCCGGTGCCTCGGCGACGGCGAGAGTCGCGGCGCGTGTGCCACCGGCGGCCACCTGCTGCGCGTGCGCCGTGGTGCCCTCCCCTCCGAGGACGGTGCCGTCGGTCAGTGAGAGGGAGGCGAGTCGGTCGCCGTTGATCACGGCGCCCCCGTCGGTGCCGTGCAGGGACAGCGAGGCGGGGAAGCCGGGGAAGGCGCTGGTGGTGGCCATGACGGTGGCGATTGCGCCGTCGGCGAAGGACACCGTCGAGCAGACCACGTCCTCGACCTCGATCCGGTCGTGGGTGGCGGTGCGGGCCTGCGCGTAGACGGTCTCGACGGGGCCGCACATCCAGCGCAGCAGGTCGACGGTGTGGATCCCCTGGTTGATCAGGGCGCCGCCGCCGTCGAGCTCCCACGTGCCGCGCCACTCGCCGGAGTCGTAGTACTCCTGGGTGCGGAGCCACGGGACGCGGCACTCGGCCAGCACGAGGCGGCCGAGCCGGCCTTCGCTGATCGCCTCGTGCACCAGCTGTGCGGCGGGGTCGAAGCGGTGTTGGGAGACGACGGCGAGGGTGCGGCCCGAGGTTCGCTGGGCCTGGATCAGCCGGTCGCATGCCTCGAGGGTGACCTCCATGGGCTTCTCGATGATGACGTGCTTGCCGGCGAGCAGCGCCGGGACGCCCACCTCCGCGTGACGCCCGCTGGGGACGCAGACCGACACGGCGTCGATCGTCGGATCGCTGAGGATGTCGTCGAACGCCATCGCGGCGAGGCCGAACTCGGCGGCGAGCGCCTCGGCCCGCTCGGGAACGATGTCGCTGCACGCCACC
>DATITN010000312.1:0-17882 GCA_035467795.1 Arachnia sp.
ACGCCATAGGGGCTCATGTTGCCCATCACCTCGGAGCCGAGGAGGTTCGGCTTGAGTGACTTCCCCGCCCCGGAGGCCCCGCTGGCCGCGACGATGACGATCTGGCCCGGATCTATCAGGGCCTTGGCCACGGCCGGGAGCAGGGCGAGCGTGCAGGCCGTCGGGTAGCAGCCCGGCACTGCGATGCGCGTGGCCACGGCCAGGCGCTCCCGCTGGCCCGGCAACTCGGGCAGGCCGTACGGCCACGTCCCGGCATGCGCCGACCCGTAGAACCGCTCCCAGGCTGCTGGATCCTGAAGCCGGAAATCCGCCCCGGCGTCCACCACCAGGGTGTCGTCGCCCAACTGTTCTGCGATCGCGGCCGAAGTGCCGTGCGGAAGCGCGAGGAAGACCACGTCGTGGCCGGCCAAATCGGCCGCGGTGGTGGGCGCGACCACACGGTCCGCCAAGGCGAACAGGTGGGGCTGGTGGACCCCCAGCCTGTCGCCGACGCTCGAGTTCCCGGTGAGTGCGCCGATCTCGACCTCGGGATGCTGGAGCAGCAGGCGAAGAAGCTCACCGCCCGCATAGCCCGTGCAGCCCGCCACCGCCACTGAATACGTCATAGGCTTGAGTATGCCATGGGTTCGATACATATTCCACCGGGGGCGGGATACCCTGGGTTCCCCACATCTGAGGAGGCGCCGGTGGCCGGCTTCGTCCGCACGACGATCTCGCTCGTGCTCCTGCTCGCCGCGGTTGGCGCCGCGTTGGCCGGGCTCGGGGCCCACTGGCTCGACCGGGTGGCCCGCACCCCGGCCCCCCTGCACGCGATAGCGGGCCCCCTGGCCTCCGATCAGCGGGTGATGGACGCGATCGCCGTCGAACTGAGCGCCGCCGCGGTCGCACGGCTCCCCGCTGCGGTCGACACTCTGCCCGGAGTCCGGACGCAGCTGGAGGACCTGATCGGGCGCGCCGTCGACGCCGCGATGACCGACGACGGCGTGACGGAGGCGTGGCACGAGGCGATCGACCTGTCGCGGGCGGACTTCGTCACCGGCCTGGACGCCATGCGCACCGAGGGGGCCGACGCGCCGACGCTGTGGCTGCCACTGGCGCCCTTCGTCGAGTTGGGTCAGGCCAGGCTGGTGGAGATGACGCCGGAACTCCTGCGTCCCCTCGTCACGGAGCTGGACATCCCCGAGGAGGAGCTGCGGATCGCGCTCGGCCGGCCCGACGCCGTGCAGGCGGGATACGCCGCCGATGGGTTGGCGGTGGCCAGGCACTGGATCTGGTTCTATGCGGCCGCCGCCCTGCTGGCTGTCCTCGGACTCGCCGTCGGCTCCCGACGAGGGCGCTGGGTGGCCTGGACCCTTGCGGCGGGGGCTGGGACTGTCGCGGTGATCCTCGGGCGGCGCAGGCTCGCCGAGGTTTCCATCCCCGACGGGGACTCCATCGCGGCGGCGGTTCAGGCGGGCCTCGTGGAGGGCACGATGTCCTCTCTGCTGGACTGGACCGCACCCGCCGTCACGGTGGGCTGGGCGCTGCTGGCACTCGGGCTCCTCGGCCTGGCCGTCTCCTCAGCGCGGGCGAGGGGGCGCGTTAGCTGAGTTCGCCGGTCCTGCGCCCGGGATCGCGCGATAGGTTGACCGCAGTTCGCCGCGTCGAAGGGAAGACATGTCTGAGGAGACCTACCAGGGCATAGCGATGGTGGTGTACTTCGTCGCGATGATCGGCATCGGCGTCTGGGCCTACTACCGCACGACCACGGTCAACGACTACATGCTGGCGGGAAGAGCGCTCGGCCCCGCGGCCGCCGCCCTGTCCGCGGGGGCCTCCGACATGTCGGGGTGGCTGCTCATGGGACTGCCCGGGGCGCTGTACCTCTCAGGCATGGTGGAGCTCTGGATCGCCATCGGGCTGAGCGTCGGCGCCTGGTTGAACTGGAAGTTCGTAGCCCCGCGCCTACGCGCCTACACCGAGCTGGCGGGCGACGCGATCACCATCCCCACCTTCTTCGGCAACCGCCTCAGGGACTCGACGAAAGCTCTACGCCTCACCGCCGGCGTGATCATCCTGGTGTTCTTCACCTTCTACGTCTCGAGCGGAATGGTGGCCGGGGGCAAGTTCTTCGACGCCTCGTTCGGCATGGACTACCGCCTGGGCATGGTCCTGGTGGCCGCGGTTGTGGTGCTCTACACCCTCGTGGGTGGCTTCCTGGCCGTCTCCTACACCGACCTGGTCCAGGGGCTCATGATGCTGGCCGCGCTGGTCGCGGTGCCGCTGGCGGGGGTGGTCTACGTCGGCGGGCCCGTCGCGCTGTACGACATCGTCGTGACGCTGGACCCGGACGCCTTCAAGCTCTGGGGGGCCACCACCACCGTGATGGGCGTGGTGTCGTCCGCAGCCTGGGGGCTCGGCTACTTCGGCCAGCCGCACATCATTGTGCGGTTCATGGCGATGCGCACGCCCCAGGAGGCCGTGCCGGCCCGACGCATCGGCATGGGCTGGATGATCCTCTCCTGCCTCGGCGCCGCCGGCACCGCACTGGTGGGCATCGCCATCTTCAAGCGTGACGAGGGCATCCTCCCGGACCAGGAGACCGTGTTCATCGCCTTGGGGCAGCTGCTGTTCCACCCCCTCATCGCCGGGTTCATGCTGGCGGCGATCCTCGCCGCCATCATGTCCACCATCTCGTCGCAACTCCTGGTGACGGCGTCGGCGCTCGTCGAGGACCTGTACGCGACGTTCTTCCCCACCGGGCTCACCGCCAAACGCGGCGTGCTGCTGAGCAGGGGGGCCGTGCTGGCCGTGGCCGTCGTCGCCGCTGCGCTGGCCTGGGAGCAGAACGACACCATCCTGGGCCTGGTTGCCTTCGCCTGGGCCGGCTTCGGCGCCGCCTTCGGCCCGACGGTGCTGCTCAGTCTCTACTGGCGCGGGCTCAGCAGCTGGGGAGCACTCGCGGGCATGGTGGTGGGCGCGGTGACCGTCGGCGTCTGGGGGACGATGGAGGGCGGCATCTTCGACGTCTACGAGATCCTGCCCGGCTTCCTTCTCAACCTTCTGACGGCGCTCACTGTGTCGTCGTTGACCTACCGTCGGAACCCGGAGATCGAGGCCGAGTTCGACGAGCAGGTCCGCCTGCTGGCCCCGGCGTGATCTGGGGCATCAGCCACCACGCCCACACCGCGCCCGCCCAGCACAGACCCCCGATCACGGCCCCGGCGGCCGCGATCGGCCAGGCCAGCGTCACCAGCGCAACGATGCCGGGCGCCAGCAGCCAGCCCGTGCCGTTGACGGTGTTCCACCTGGCGAGATGCCGGGTCCGGTGGGCCTCGGGCGACAGGTCGATGCCCAGTGTCATCACGATGCCGGCCCCGAACCCGTTGCCGAACGCCACCAGGGCCGCCGACGCGGCAAGGGCCCAGAAGGCCCCGGCCCGCGAGCCCTCAGCGATTGTCGCGGTCAGCACCACCAGAAGCAGGTACCCGGCGCCTGAGAAGACGAGGCACGGCACCAGGACTGCGCCCCGGCCATATCGGTCCATCAGGGTGCCCGCCGGAACGAACATCCCTAACTCAACGACGGCGGCGACGGCGAAGATGAGCGAGATCTCGTCGCCGCGGAGCCCGATCATCGCACCGAGCAACGGGAAGATGAGCGGGCGGGAGATCCGCGACATGGTGAGCGGCACCGTCGCGAATCCGGCAAGGACCATGGTCATGCCCGCGGTCCGCTCCGACGCCTGTGGGGAGGGCGCCACCGGGATTCTCCCGACCGCCTGGCGCATGCTGGGCCGCGTCGCGGCGTGCTCCCCGGGAAGCATGGTGAGCGCCACCATGAGCGTGGCTGCGGCCATGGCCGCCGCGTCGAGGCCGATCACCCACCCCTCATGCCCCAGCGCGATGATGCCCGCCCCGAGCAGGGGCCCGATCACCTGACCGATGCGCATCATGCCCCCGAAGGTGCTCATCCCTCGGGCCCGAAGCTCCGGTGGCAGCGCGGTTCCGAGGTAGGTCTGCCGCCCGATGATCCACACCTCCCGGGACAACGACGACACCATGAGGGAGACGATGAGGCCGGCCTGGTGCCAGGGAGTGGGGCCGGTGATGCGCGCGTGCTCCACCATCACCAGCGTGCCGATCTGGGTGCAGGTCACAGCCACCCCGGTGACGATCATGGCCCGCCGCTCCCCCACCGCCGTCATCAGCGCCCCCAACGGGATGGGGCCGAGCACCCCCACGACCCCGGTGATGAGGGTCAGCGCCGCGGCCGCCGGCACCGAGAATCCCAGCGCCAGGGCGATGAGCGGGATCACGGGCAGGGTGGCCATCATTCCGACGGCCTGGGCCAGCGTGGGCGCGTACACCGGTCCGATCAGCGAGCGCAGGACGAGGCGCGCACTCGCGCTCATCGCATCGCGCCGGGTCCGACCCCGATCCGCGCCGTGGATGAGTCCACCCCTGCGATGAAGAGCGCGAGACCCCACTCGAAGGTGCGGGTTGCGTCGGCGGCATCAAAGTGGCTGATCACGCCCAACTGGTGCATCTGGGCCCGCGTCTGTTCCTCCATGACGTGCCCGAGCACAAAGTGCAGAAGTGCCGCAATGGTGGCGGCCGGCTCAAGCGACAGCGCGGCCTCCAGCCGCTCCCGCCCCGCGGCACAAGGGTCCACCGCGCCGAGTCCGAGCGCGTGTGCAGAGGAGACGAGCTCGGCTGCATCGCGGTGCCGGAGCAACGCCCGGCGAAGCCCTCGGGCCCACTCCGACAGCCATGAGGCGACAGCATCGGGGCGGGCAACGTCGTCGTCCGCGGCGGCGGTGAGGATCTCGTCGGCGACGGCGGCGAGCAGCGACTGCTTGTTGGGCACGTGGTAGTACAGCGCCCCGGCCTGGACTCCGAGTGCGTCGGCGACCCGCCGCATCGAAAGATCGCCGAGGCCGTACTCGTCGAGAATGCCGAGCCCTGCCTCAACGATGGACCGACGTGACAGCGCCACGCGCTTCAGCCCCGCTTCCGCAGCTCGAACCAACCCGACGCCGCGATCGGGCGATACCCGAGACGCCGGTTGATGGCCAACATGTAGTCGTTCTCCGACGCGTTGCCCGTGATCAGCCGCTCGGCCAGGGGCCAGCGTGCGCGCACCGAGGCGTGGCTGTGCGTCTTGACGAACCAGCCGAGGCCGCGACCGCGGTGGTCTCCCACGACGAGGGTCTCCCACTGGTCCACCACCGGCCGGCCGGACTCGTAGATGAACCGAGTGAAGCCGACGAGGTGCCCCGTCGGGACGTGCCGTACGGCCGTGTAGAGCCACTCGCAGCCGCCCCTTGCCAGCGCCTCATCGTGGCTGAGCACGCGTGCGGCGTCGATCAGCTCCGGCTCGAGAGCGGCCTCGCCCATCGGCACGTCGGTGCTCATCACCACCATCAGGTGGGCCATGTCGTCCAGCCATTCGGCTGGGGTGGTTCCGGACCACTGCACGAGGTCGTACTCAGGCGCAGTGGCCGCCCGAGCCGCTGCGGCGTCGGCGTCCAGCAGGCCCTGCTCCGGGAGGGTCATCCCTGAGATGGTCTCCACCTGCACGAGACGATAGCCCCGGCCCAGCAGGAAGCGTGCCGGCGCTCCGTCGGGGTCGATGGCACCCTCCCCTTCAGCGGCGCTGAGCCTGCGCGAGCCGCGGGGAATGTCCGGCTCCCACGTCCAGGACTGCAGAATGTCGCGGCCCGCGGAGCGCGCCTCGGCGACCGCTGCGTCATAGAGCGCCGAGCCGACGCCACGGCCCCGGTGAGCCTCCGCGACGACCACGCTGAAGAAGGCCAGGTGCCGGTTGTCACGCTGCGGCAGCTCGACGAACGCGACACCCACCGGCGTGCCGTCCGCGAACGCGACGAATGGCACCTGGAGGTTGTACTGGGGCCTGGTCCCTTCGGCCCAGCGGCGTAGCGCCGAGTGCGACAGGTCGTCGTTGCCGAACAGCCCGCGGACCACGTCGCCCCAGAGACGCGCGTCGAGCTCGAAGATCCAGAAGCCTGGATCCTCAGGGCCCGAGGGGTAGTCCATCCGCGTGATCTGCACCTGAGCAGACTACTAGGACGCCGGGGAACCGGCAGGGGCGTCAGGCGCGCTGCACAGCACCGAACCGTTCGACGGTGACGGCCACGGCCGCCTGCCTCGCGGCCGCGGCTTCCGCGTCGGTCAGCGTCCTGTCGGATCGGAAGCGCAGCGCGAACGCCAATGACTTGCGCCCCTCGCCCACCTGATCGCCGGAGTACACGTCGAACAAGGAGATGGATTCCAGCAGCTCGCCGGCGCCCTCAGCCAACGCGGACTCGACCTCAGCGGCCGGGACGTCGCGATCGACGATCAGCGCAACGTCCTCCTTGGCGAGCGGGAACGGTGACAGCGTCCCGATGGTGCCTCCCGAGACGACTTGGCCGAGCAGGAGGTCCAGGTTGAACTCGACTGCAGCGGTGCGCTCAGGGAGTCGCAGAGCCGCGACCACCGCGGGGTGCACCTCGCCGGCGTAGCCCAGCACGATCCCGTTGAGCGACAGCTCAGCGCAGCGACCCGGATGCCAGGGCGCCCGCTCAACGTTGCGCCGCGACAGCCTCGCGCCCACGGCCGCGGCGGCGTGCTCCGCGAGGGCCACCACGTGGGTCCAGTCCGCCGCGACAGCCGGGCCTGCCCATCCCGCGGGCCTCCAGTTGCCGGTGACGACGGCGGCCACCGTGTGCGGCTGTGCGGGGATGGCCGCGTCGATGTCGGCGATCTCCTCGTCGGTAGGTCGGTGCGCCACGCCGGGACGCGGTGCGGCGGGCTCGCCACCGTCGAAGAACGCCTTGCCCTGCTCGAACAGCGCGAGGTCCGTGAGGCTGCGCGAGGTGTTGCGCGCCACGGCGGCGAACAGCCCGGGCAGCAGTGAGGTCCGCAGGTAGGGATGGGTCTCGGACAGCGGGTTGGCCAGCCGGATGAGCCGCCGGGTCGGGTCGTCGGCTGGGATCTGCAGCTGATCGAGCTCCTCGACGGAGGCGAAGGGAAGCGACAGCACCTCGGTGAAGCCGAGGGCCGCGATGGCCCGCAGCACGGCCCGCCGATGGAGCAGGCGCGGCGCCAGCCCGCGGCTCACGGGCGGGATGGGGAGCTTGAGTCCGATGCGGTCGTAGCCGATGTGACGGCCGACCTCCTCGACGATGTCGTAGGGGTCCACGAGGTCGCCGCGCCAGCTCGGCACCTCCAGCGTCAGGGAATCGCCCAGCGAAGTGATCGACACACCGCTGGCCGACAGCAGCCGGACGCTCTCATCCTGATCAACCCGCGTCCCCAGCACGGCGGGGATGAGGCCGGAGCGCAACGACACCCTGTGGGGCGACGGCGCCGACCCGACGACGGTCTCGGCGGTCATCGCGCCTCCGCCGTACGTGGTGAGCAGTTGGGCGGCGCGTCGGGCGGCGGCGTAGGGCACCTGCGGGTCTACGCCGCGCTCGAACCGCTTGGACGCCTCCGAGGGGAGCCCGTGGCGTCGGAAGGTCCGAGACACGGAGACCGGCTGGAAGTGGGCGGCCTCGAGCACGATCGTGGTGGTCGATCCGGACACCTCGGTGTCTTCGCCGCCCATGACGCCCGCGAGCCCGATGGGGCCGGAGTCGTCGGTGATCAGCAGGTCGTCTGCGTCCAGCTGGCGGTCCTGCCCGTCCAGGGTCCGAAGCTTCTCCCCGGCTCCGGCCGCACGGACCCGGATCGGGCCCTGCAGCTTCTCCGCGTCGTAGGCGTGGAGGGGCTGACCGGATTCCAGCATCACGTAGTTGGTCACGTCCACGGCCAGCGAGATCGAGCGGACGCCCGCCCCCTTCAGCCTGTCCGCCATCCACCCCGGGGTGGCGGCGGCCGGATCGAGGCCATCGATGGTGAGGGCCACGAACGCCGTGCAGCGCGGGTCCTCCAGCACGACGGGGTGTCCGCCGTCGGTGGGCTCAGGCAGGTGCTGCCGGTAGGGATCCTCGAAGGAGACCGCGTTGACGATCGCAGCCTCCCGCGCAAGGCCTCGGAGGGACAGGCAGTAGCTGAGATCCGGGGTGACGTCGATGTCCAGCACCTCGTCGGCGGTCCACAGGAGCGCGACTGCGTCGTCGCCCGGCTCACCTGCGCCGGAGGGCAGGACGATGATGCCGTCGTGATCCTCGCCCAGCCCGAGCTCGAGCTGTGAGCAGATCATGCCGTCGGAGACGTGTCCGTAGGTCTTGCGGGCGGCGATCTGGAAGTCGCCGGGCAGCACGGTGCCGGGGAGTGCCACCACCACCAGGTCGCCCTCGGTGAAGTTGTGGGCTCCGCAGACGATGCCGCGGCTCGCGGGGTACTCGTCAGTGGCCTCGTCGTTGTGCGCGCCGACGTCCACGCGGCAGTATCGGATGGTCTTGCCGTTCTTCTGCCGCTCATCCATCGAGGTGAGCACGCGCCCCACGCTGAGGGGACCCGTGACGGGCGACTCGGTGGACTCGATGTGTTCGACGGTGAGGCCCAGCGCGGTCAGCTGATCGGCGAGGTGGACGGTGGTGACGCCTGCGGGCAGCGTGACGAGGTCTCGAAGCCAGGAAACGGGGGCCTTCATCGGGATCCTCCCAGGATTGAACGGCTGAATCGGATGTCGCCCTCGACGAAGTCGCGGAGGTCCGGTGCGCCGGTGCGGAACATCACCGTGCGGTCCACGCCCATCCCGAAGGCGAAGCCCGAGTAGATGTCGGCATCGATGCCGCACGCTGTGAGGACGCGTGGGTTGACGACGCCACAGCCGCCCCATTCGATCCAGCCTTCGGACCGGCAGGTGCGGCAGGGACGCTCCGGGTTGCCGACGGACTCCCCGTGGCAGACGAAACACTGCAGGTCCACCTCGGCGCTCGGCTCGGTGAACGGGAAGTAGTGGGGCCGCATCCGGGTCTGCACGTCGCCGAACATCGCCCGCGCCAGGTGGTCCAGCGTGCCGCGCAGGTCGGCCATCGAGATGCCCTTGTCGACGACGAGGCCCTCCAGCTGATGGAACACAGGCAGGTGGGTGGCGTCGTACTCATCGGCTCGGAATACCTTGCCGGGGCTGATCACGTACAGCGGGACGCCGCGCTCGAGCAGAGACCGGACCTGGACGGGCGAGGTCTGGGTGCGCAACAGCTTGCCGTCCGACGGCGGGTCCACCCACAGGGTGTCCTGTTGGGCCCGCGCGGGGTGGTCCGGTGCCAGGTTGAGTGCGTCGAAGTTGTACCACTCGGCCTCGAGCTCGGGACCGTCGGCCACCTCCCAGCCCATGCCGACGAACACATCGATCATCTCGTCGATGAGGGACGTGACGGGGTGCAGCGCCCCCCGGGGGCCCATCTCCACAGGCAGCGTCATATCCAGGCGTTCGGCCACGAGGGCCGCCTCGAGCTCGGAGGCCGCGAGGCCGGCCTGGCGATCCGCGACGGCCCGTGCGACGGAGGCCCGCGCCTGCCCCACCCGCTGGCCGGCCTCCTTGCGTGCCTGAGGCGGAAGGGCGCCGATCTCGCGGTTCGCCAACGCCAGCGGCGAGGCGTCGCCCGCGTGGTCCAGGCGGGCCTGCTTCAGCTCGGCGGTGGTGGTGGCCGCGTCGATCGCGGCCAGGGCAGCCGCCACTGCGGAGTCGATGGCATCCGGATTGAGGGCAGCGACCTGCTTGGGATCAAAGTTGTCATTGGGCCCGGACATCGTCGGGTCCTCCTTCTTCACCGGTTCGACGTTGCGCAGATGCGGTGGCGTAGAGGCACACCGCAGCCGCGCTGGAAAGGTTGAGGCTCTCCGCTTGCCCCCACATTGGCACGGCGACCACCTCGTCCGCCAGCCGGGCATCCTCCGGGGGCAGCCCCCACGCCTCATTGCCCATGATCCAGGCGATGGGCCCGCTGAGCTCACCGGCGGCGGCCTTGAGGTCCAGTGGCGCCCCGTCGCCGTCGGCCGCGAGGACCTTCAGCCCCATCGCCTTGACCCGTGCGACGGCCTCGGCGAGAGGCACCCCGGTGAGGATGGGCATGTGGAAGAGGCTGCCCACCGTGGACCGGACCGTCTTGGGGTTGTAGATCTCGACGCTTCCGGCGGTCAGGATCACGGCATCGGCACCGAAGGCGTCGGCGCACCGGATGACCGTGCCGGCGTTGCCGGGGTCCCGCACCTGGGCGCAGATCACCACCAGCCGGGCGCCCTCCAGGGCGTCCCAGCTGAAGCTCAGCTGTCGGCAGACCGCGACGATGCCCTGCGGGGTGACCGTGTCGCTGAGCTGCCTCATGGCGTGCTCGTCGGCCTGCCACACCGGCACCGCGATCCCCTCGAGGAGATCAGCGTGCTTGGCGGGATCGTCGACGATCACCTCCTCGACGACATCTGCCGCCGCCAGCGCCTCCCGGACCGCTTGGCGACCCTCAACGAGGAAGGTCCCCGACAGGTCCCGGCCCCGCCGTTGCGTCAAACGACGAACCGAACGCAGCACCGAGGCGGGGAGGCCAGGGGCAACGTTCGGTTCCATCGTCACTGAGGAGCTCTCAGGCTGCTGCGGGCTGGTTATCCTTGGCGACCGCGACCAGGGCGTTGAACGTGGCGGTGTCGTTGACGGCCAGCTCGGCCAGGATCTTGCGATCCACCTCGACACCAGCGGTCTTCAGGCCGTTGATGAAGCGGTTGTAGGTCATGCCCTCCGCGCGGACGGCGGCGTTGATGCGCTGGATCCACAGACGGCGGAAGTCGCCCTTCTTGGCGCGACGGTCGCGGTAGGCGTAGGTGGCCGAGTGCAGGAGCTGCTCCTTGGCCTTGCGGTACAGGCGCGAGCGCTGACCGCGGTAGCCAGAGGCCTGCTCGAGAATTTCACGACGCTTCTTATGCGCGTTCACAGAACGCTTCACGCGTGCCATGGGGGATCTCCTTGGATGTGGTCGGCAGCGCCGACGAATGGTCTAGGTGGGAGGTGGCGGTGGCGCCGGGGAAATCGCTCAGCGACCCTTGTGCTTGCCGAGGAGCTTGCGCATCTTCTTGGCGTCAGGAGCCGAGACCACCTCGACGCCGGACAAACGGCGGGTGCGGGTCGAGGACTTGTGCTCGTTGAGGTGGCCGAGGTTGGCCTGACGGCGCAGCAGCTTGCCGGTTCCCGTCGTCTTGAACCGCTTCTTCGCGCCGGAGTGCGACTTCATCTTCGGCATGGTTGGCTCGCTTTCTTCTTCTGATCGATCTCGTCAGAGATCGATGTCTGGGTCCATGTTGTCTGCCGGGCCGCGGTGCTTCTTCGGCGAGGGAGACGCCTGGGCGCGCAGCTCTGCCTCCATCTTGCGTTCCTGCTCGGCATGCTCGAGGCGCTCGGCGATGCGACGGTCGCGGTCTGCGGCCTGCTCCACCTTGGCTTCTGTCTTCTTCTTCGTGGGGCCGAGCACCATCAGCATGTTGCGGCCGTCCTGCTTGGCGGAAGACTCCACGTAGCCGAACTCCGCCACATCAGCGGCGAGCCGCTTCAGGAGATCCATTCCGAGCTCGGGGCGAGACTGCTCGCGCCCCCGGAACATGATGGTGATCTTGACCTTGTCTCCGGCCTTGAGGAACCGGACGACGTGGCCCTTCTTCGTCTCGTAGTCGTGCGAATCGATCTTGAGCCGGAGCTTCATCTCCTTGGTGCTCACGTTCGACTGGTTCCGTCGGGCGTCGCGTTCCTTCTGCGCAGCCTCGAACTTGAACTTGCCGTAGTCCATCAGCTTGGCAACGGGCGGACGGGCCATCGGCGCCACTTCGACAAGATCCAGATCGTTCTCCGCCGCCAGACGCAAGGCGTCCTCGACGCGCACGATGCCTACCTGCTCGCCTTTGGGGCCGACGAGCCGGACTTCGGGTACTCGGATGCGATCATTGATCCGCGGTTCAGTGCTGATGGGTCCTCCAGTGAGAGATGGTGTGGGCACCGACGAAAAGGGCCTCCGCGCATGCGGAGGCCACGACGCCGACGCACGGTACACGACCGTTCGCCTGGGGCGACCCGGCCACCTGGGCGGCTCGGGTGGGAGTGACGACTCCACTTTTGCGCGGCAGCAGAAGCCGCCGGATAACTCGCAGCAGTCTACGCCGCGGCCCAGAGAAACTCCAAAAGCGGCCGGTCAGGCGGTTCTGGCCCAGGCGAAGTCCCCGTTGTCGAGCTCCACAAGGGCGTTCCCATCCGCCAGAGAGGCCAGCGTGTCGCCTTCGATCACGAACGGAACTGGGCCGGCTGCATCCAGCAGCAGCCGGGTGGCCCCCGCGGGGATCACGGTGGCGGCGAGCTCGTCGAGCAGGCAGGGCACCGGGCGGGCCTCGCTGTTCCACGCGCGGAGGGAGTCGTAACCGGTGAAGGCGATCAGGTAGGTGCCCGAGCCGTCGCTGAGCGTCACGGCCGCCATCTCGGCATGCCGGTCCGGATCCGGGTGATCGGTCTCATCCCCCGTCGCGATCACCGGGAGCAGCAGCCGGCTGGAGCACAGGGCGACGAGGGCGCGAGCGTAGCCTGCCTGTTCCGTGGCACGCTCAATGGCGGACCGCACGACGGGGTCTGGCGCACCGTCGTCGCCTGCGAAGCGGGCGCTGGGCTGGGCGAGGGATCTCAGCTCGGGCATGATCCGAGCCTATCGCCCGCGACGCGGCCAGGGCCGTGTGCCAGACTGGTGGGCATGCCACTGTCGCTGCTCCTCACCATCGGGTTGACCATTGTGATCCTCGCCATCACCGCGGGCGTGACGGCGCGGTCCCGCCGCGCGCGCCCCGCCGTCATGGGTCTCGGTTGGGCGCTGCTTCCGGTTGGTCTCTACCTGACAGGGCTCACCCAGGTGATCGTCGACGGCATCCGCGCGTTCATCGACTGGCTGATGCGCACGCCCTGGACAGTGGTGACGAGTTGGGGCCTGGGCCTGTTCGTCGGCGGCCTGCTGTTGATCGTGATCGCTGCGTTCCTGCCGAAGACACGCAAGCCCGCCGCCCCGTCGGCGCCTCAGCAACCGGCCGCGCAGGGCACGCGCCCGCAGGTGGCCTCCCCGGCCTCAGCCTCCAAGCCGGCCGCGCAGGCTTCCCAGCCCGCGGCTCAGAAGGGCGTGGACCCCGAGGACGCCGAGATCGAGGCGTTGCTGCGCAAGCGCGGCATCATGTGACTCAGGCCGGATCCGGCGGGGAGCCGAGGTCGTCGAGGAGGCCGGGATCCACGTCGCGGCTGGTGGCCCCGTGTTCCACCAGCCAACGGCGAAGCTCCACCACCTTCCGCTGAGCAGCCTCTCCCTCGAGGAACTGGATGGCCAGCACCGGGCGGCGGCGGATCTCGTGCCCGCCCTTGATCAGCAGCGACGACCAGGCATCACCCGGGCGCAACCGGACGCCGGCCACCTCGTCGATCCGGTAGCGACGCAGGAACAGCCCGTTGCGGACGGTCACCCCATCCTCGTTGGCCCACAGCCTCGAGTAGCCGATGGACAGCATGAGACCCACCATGAGCAGCACGAAGAAGAGCAGCGTACCGGCCTGCGGCCAGGTGACCCGGTCCCGGATCTCCCTGCCCAGCGCCCACCACCCGAACAGCGCCGAGGACATCAGGATCACCGACAGCACCACCCCGGTCATCAACGCCGGGGGGCTGGTGTAGGACAACCGCTCCGGAAGCGGCCGCTCGGTCACAGGCGACATGCCGCGAGCTCGGTCAGCAGGATGCCGCGAGCCCCGGCCTCGTAGAGGCGATCCATCAGCAGGTGTGCCCCTTCACGGGGGACGAGCACCCGCACGGCGCACCAGCCGTCCTTGGCCAGCGCGGAGACGGTGGGTCCCTCGACGCCCGGCGCCAGTGCGGCGGTGGCGGCCAGGTCCTCCTGCGCCACGTTGTAGTCCATCATCAGGTAGTTCTGCGCGACGAGCACCGACGTGAGGCGCGTCTCGAGGCCGGCCACGCCGGGGGGCAGTTTCCCGCCGGCCCGGCGGATGAGAACGGCCTCCGAGGTGCAGATCGAGTCGCCGAAGAGCTCGAGGCCGGCGCGCTTCAGCGTGGTGCCGGTGTCCACCACGTCAGCCACCACGTCCGCGACGCCGAGCCGGATCGCCGACTCCACCGCACCGTCGAGCTTGACCATCTCGGCCTGGATGCCCAGCTCGTCGAGGTAGACCTGCAGGAGGCCCGGGTAGGAGGTGGCCACCCGCTTGCCGTGGACGTCCGCGACAGTCATCGAGGAGCCGCCAAGCGCCGCGAACCGGAAACGGGAGCCGCCGAAGCCCAGCGACAACATCTCGGTGGCGGCGGCCGCCGAATCCAGCAGCATGTCGCGGCCGGTGATGCCGACATCGAGGTCCCCGCGGCCGATGTAGACAGCAATGTCGCGGGGGCGCAGATAGTAGAACTCGACGCCGTGGTCCGCATCGATGAGGGTGAGGTCCTTGGCGTCGGTGCGCTGGCGGTAGCCGGCGGCGCGCAACATGGCGGCGGCCGGCTCGGCGAGGGCGCCCTTGTTGGGGACGGCGATGCGGAGGAGGCGGTCTGTGCTCACGTGGGTGCCTTCGTCAGAGATAGCGGTAAATGTCGTCGAGGTCCAGATCGAGCGCCAGCATCATCACCTGGAGGTGGTAGAGCAGTTGGCTGATCTCCTCGGCGGCCTGTTCCTTCGACTCGTACTCGGCGGCCATCCACACCTCGGCGGCCTCCTCGACGATCTTCTTGCCGATTCCGTGGACCCCGGCCTCCAGCCGGGCCACCGTCCCCGACCCCTCGGGCCTGGTGCGGGCGGTCTCGGTCAGCTGCTCGAAGAGTTGGTCGAAGGACTTCACGACGCGCAGCCTACCGCCTACAGCCGGATGCCCAGGAGGGCGTCGATGGCGGTGGTCATCTGGCCGACCGCCTCGGTGTCATCGCTCTCCACCGCGAGGCTGGCGGCCACCCAGGTGTCCACCGCGCTGAGCGCCGTGGGGGTGTCCAGGTCTGAGCGGAGGGCGCTGCGCATCGCGTCGATGGTCTCCTGCGCGGGCAGGGCGGCGGCGTTGTTGAGGACCCCGCGCCACCTCTCCAGACGGGACGTGGCCGAATCCAGCTGGTCGCGGGTCCAGTCCCAGTCGGTGCGGTAGTGGTGGTCGAGCAGCGCGAGGCGGATGGCCATCGGGTCCGCTCCGCTGTGGCGCAGCCGGCTGACCAGCTCGAGGTTGCCCTTCGACTTGCTCATCTTCTCTCCGTCGAGGCCCACCATGCCGGAGTGCACGAACGCCTCGGCCATGGGTTCCCGCGAGGCGGTGATCGATTCGGCCGCACACATCTCGTGATGAGGGAACACGAGGTCTGACCCGCCCCCCTGCACGTCGAAGGCGGGGCCTAGAAAGCGCAATGCGATGGCAGTGCACTCGATGTGCCATCCGGGGCGCCCGGCTCCCAGCGATGAGCTCCAGCTGGGCTCGTCGGGGCGTGCGAAGCGCCAGACCAGACAATCAAGGGGGTGTCGCTTGCCGGTGCGGTCCGGGTCTCCCCCGTTGTCCCGGAAGACCTCGACCATGCTGGCCTCGTCGAGGTGGCTGACTCCCCCGAATCCCTCAGCGGCCACCGTGTTGAAGTACCAGTCGGGGTGTTCGGCGTCCTCGACCTGATAGACAAGCCCGCTCGGCAGCAGCTGCTCGATCAGCTCGATCACGCAGGAGATGGACTCCACCGCGCCGATGTAGTTGCCCGGGGGGATGACGCGGAGATCCTCCATGTCGCTGCGGAACAGCTCGATCTGGTCCTCCGCCAGTTCCTCCCATTCCTGCCCGGTGGCGGCGGCGCGCTCAAGCAGCGGGTCGTCGACGTCGGTCACGTTCTGCGTGTAGTCGACGGTGAGCCCAAGGTCGCGCCAGACGCGGTTGACCAGGTCGAACGCCACGTAGGTGTTGGCGTGCCCGAGGTGGGTGGCGTCGTAGGGCGTGATGCCGCAGACATACATCCGCGCGGTGCCGCCAGCGGGCCCCACTGGCACGAGTTGCCTGGTGGCGGTGTCATACAGGCTGAGCGACTCGGGAACGGTGCCCTCGGACTTCGGGAGACTGGGGACGGCGACGGGGGCCCACGCATACATGGCGCCCAACTTACCGCCTTGGTTGAGTGCTAAAGCGGTGGCCAGGGGATGCCCGGCCAGCGCCCACCGGGCACCGGCATGCTGCCGGAAGCCAGCAGCGCCTCGGCGCGTGCGATGAGCGCCTCCCACTCCTCGTCGGCCAGCCCGGGCGCGAGGGGGCCGGTCACAGCCGCGGCCCTGGCCACCAGATCCAGTTCCTCCGGGCTGAGTGGATCCCCCGCCCACCCCCAGATCACGGTGCGGAGCTTCCCCTCCACATGGAGGCTCACCCCGTGGTCCACACCGGCCAGCGAGCCGCCGCGGTCGATGAGGTGGCTGGCCTTCCTGTCGGCGTTGTTGAGGAGCGCGTCGAAGAGGGCCACCGCCCTCAGCCTGGGGTCGTCGCGGTGGGCCAGGACCACGGGCTGGTCGTCCTCGGTGACGGCACTGAGGATGGGCAGCCACGCCTCGGTCAGGTCTTCGGGGCGGAGAAGGTCGATCAGATCGGTCGCCCCGCCCTCCACCCATTGCTGCGCGGATCCCTCCCCGAGGGGACCGTCGACCCAGACGGTCAGGGGGATCAGGTCCACGGCGAGCTCGCGCGCCAGGGAATAGGCGGCCACCTCGCGACGGCCGAGCGTGCCCGTCGGGAAGTCCCACAACGGGGCCTCCCCCGCGACAGGTTTGTACACCCAGCGGGTGTCCTGCGCGTCCACGGCCAGGAATGTGGCGTTGGAGGCGTCGACGAGCCGCCCCACAAGGCGCAGGTCACCCACCGGCCCGGTCATGTGAAGAGGGGTCCCCGATAACCGTTGGAGCGGGGGCAGATGTGGCCCTCGGGGTCCACGGGTTGGCCGCAGGCCGGGCAGGCAGGACGTCCTGAGGCCACCACCAGCTCGGCCCGCGAAGCGAACTCCCGGGCCATGGAGGGGGTGAGCAGCACCTGCAGAAGCGAACTCTCGCCGGACTCGTCGGCCTCTTCGGAGAACAACTCCAGCACCAGCCTGCCGCGCTCCTGGTCCCAGGCCAGGCCGATCGCCGCCGCGCGGAAGGCCACCGTCACGGGAGCATCTAGCGGGCCCATGTCCGCCGAGCCGCTCGCCTCGGGGACGTCGTGGCCCAGCTCGGCCAGCCTGTCTAGCACCTCGCCCACCCGCACGCCCAGGAGCCTTGCCTGCTGCTTCTCGAGCGCGACGGCCGCGAGGCGGCTGCCCTGCGCCACCTGGATGAGGAACAGTCGGTTGCCCGGCTGCCCGATGGTGCCCACGACGCAGCGATCCGGTCTGTCGAACTCCATCAGCATGAAGCCCAGCCTAGCCGCGGTGCGCTGGAGGGGGGTCGACGTCGCCGCCACCGACGACGGGGGCCGCGTGCGTGGCCAGGAGCCCCGCGAGGCTTCCGCCGGCGTTGACGCACAAGACGGTGGATCTGTGCGCGAGGTACTCCACGACGCTGACCCCGGCGGGACCCACGTGCACCCTCTGGAAGTCGTCGAGCTGCATCCCGAACGCGTGGGCGAGGATGGCCTTGATGGGGTCTCCGTGGGAGAAGACGACGACCGTGTCGGTATCCGGGTGGCGCTCCGCCAGCTCAGCGACGGCCTCGGTGGTCCGCGCGAACATCTCCATCATCGACTCACCCCCCGGGAACGACACCGCCGACGGTGTGGCCTGGATGTCCGCCCACAACATCTCGTCCTTGAGCGCCGCCAGCTTCGCGCCGGTCCATACCCCGTAATCGCACTCGCTCACACCGTCGAGGACGGTCGCGTCGGGGAAACCCGCCAGCGCGGCCGTCTCGCGGCACCGCTGGATGGGTGAGGTGTAGGCCGCCGCGATCCGGGCCTCGGACAGGAGTT
>DATITN010000313.1:0-10952 GCA_035467795.1 Arachnia sp.
CGGCGCCGGCACTCATCAACGAACCTCTGACGCAGGACACTAGCCGCCTACACTCGGTGCTGTGCCGACCTACCGCGACCAAGCCGTGGTGCTGCGGACGCATCAGCTTGGCGAGGCGGACCGCATCATCACGCTGCTGACCCGCACCCACGGCAAGGTCCGCGCCGTGGCCAAGGGGGTGCGCAAGACCTCCAGCAAGTTCGGCGGCCGGCTGGAGCCGTTCCACCACGTCGACATCCAGTTCGCGGAGGGGCGAGGCTCGCTGGAGGTGGTCACCCAGGTGGAGGCACTCCATTCGAGCAGGCTTGCATCCGACTACTCGCGCTTCACTGCGGCGGAGGTGCTGGTTGAGACGGCGGACCGGCTCGTCTCGGAGGAACACAGCCCCGCCCTTCAGCAGTTCCGGCTCCTGCTCGGCGCGCTGCTCGCGCTGGAGGCGGGGGAGCGCCCCGCGCCGCTGGTGGTGGACTCCTACCTGCTGCGGGCGCTGGCGGTGGCCGGGTACGCCGTGTCGACGAAGAGCTGTGCCGGGTGCGGGAGCGCAGACGTGCGCTGGTTCTCACCCGTGGGTGGGGGAGCGGTCTGCACCGGGTGCCGCGCCTCGGGGGCCGGCCAGCTCGACCAGGCGGCGGCCACCCACCTCGGCTCCCTTCTCAGCGGGGATTGGACGGTGGCCCAGTCCACTGATCTGGCCACGGCGAAGCGGGTCGACGGCATGGTGGTGGCCTACGCCACGTGGCACCTGGACCAGGCGCTCCGCTCGCTGCCTTACTTCGAGAGATAGTCAGCTCTGCGAGGCCGAGCAGGTGCCGCAGAGCCCGAAGACCTCGACCTCGTGCACCACCTCGGTGAAGCCTTCTGCCTGGGCCACCCGGGCCGCCCACTCCTCCACCTCGCGGGCCGCGATCTCGATCGAATAGCCGCAGGACCGGCACACGAGGTGGTGGTGATGCCCTGACGAGCACCGTCGGTAGGTCGCCTCGCCATCCGGGGTCCGCAACACATCCACCTCGCCGGCCTCGGCCATGGCCTGCAGCGCCCGGTACACGGTCGCCAGCCCCACCTTGGCGCCGACCTCCCGAAGTTGGTCGTGCAGTTGTTGGGCGGTGCGGAACTCCTCGCCTCCCTCCAGGAGGTCCCGGATGGCGGCGCGCTGCCAGGTGTGGCGCGTGGCGGGTTTAGTGCTCGTCATAGTGGTCACCGTGGAGGGCGTGGCGGTGGCCGTCGTGGACGTAGTCCAGATGGTCGCCGTGCTGGATCACCTTCACCCCAGGCCTGTGTGCGAAGGAGTCGTCGTGCGCCTCGGCCTGGTGGTAGGTCTGGGAGTGGCCGTGATCCTCGACGTAGGGGATGAACCTGGCGGAGCGGCGGGTCCACCGGCCGAACACCCAGGACAGCCCCAGCAGCAGGATGGCGGTCACGACGATGGTGGCGCCGGTGGCGGTGTCCAGGTAGAAGGAGCCGATGGTGCCGCCGACCGCGGCCACGACTCCGATACCCATGGCGCCGAAGAATGAGGTGGTGAAGCCGATGAAGATCTGTTGCGATGTGGCCACCGGGATCACCATGAGCGCGCTGATCAGCAGCAGTCCGACCGTGCGCATGGAGACGGTCACCGTGATGGCAGCCAGAACCACCACGAGCAGGTTGAGGGTCTTGACCCTGATGCCCAGCACCCGCGAGTAGTCCTCGTCCACGGAGACGGCGAACAGCCTCGGCGCGAGCCCGATGGTCAGGGCCAGGATGATCACGGCAAGTGCGACGATCAGTGCGATGTCACCCTCGCTCACCGAGGTCAGCGAGCCGAAGAGGAAGGCAGACAGCCCGCCGGCGCCCTGCCCCGCGACGCCGGCCATCAGCACACCCGAGGCAAGGCCGCCGTAGAACAGGATGGCCAGGCCCAGGTCCCCCGAGGCCTTGCCGTGCTGGCGCAGCAACTCGACGGTGACTGCACCCGCCACGCTGGTGACCACCGCGACGGGCAGTGGCGCCCACCCGGTCATGAGCGCCAGGCCGACGCCCATGATCGCCACGTGCCCCAGACCATCGCCGAGCAGGCTCATCCGGCGCTGGACGATGAAGGTCCCGATAGCGGGGGCGATCAGGCCGCTGAGCAGCGCGGCGAGGAGCGCGCGTTGCATGAACGGCAGGCTGAGAATCTCGATCACGTCAGGGCTCCCGCAATCGGGTCGGACAGGCCGACGATGGACGGCACGGTCTCGTCCGGGTCGCATTCGTGAGCCCCGGCGAGCTCGGCTTCAACGACCAGGCCGTCACAGAGCGTGACCGAGCGGTGCAGAACCGTGGCCATCGGCCCGAGTTCGTGGAGCACCACCAGCAGCGCCAATCCCTCGTCGCCCAGACGCGACAGCAGTTCCGCGAGTCCCTGCTGGCTGTGCAGATCGACTCCGGCCAGCGGCTCGTCCATCACCAGCAGGTCCGGGTGTGTGGCGAGGGCGCGGGCGATCAGCACCCGCTGCTTCTGCCCACCGGACAGGGCGCTGAAGGGCCAGCGCGCGCGGGCGCTCAAGCCGACCAGGTCAAGCGCCCGGTGCAGTGCGTCGCGGTCCTGCCTGCCCAGCCATTGGAACGGGCGACGGTGGGCCAGCCGCCCGGAGGCCGCCACCTCCCAGACGGTCGCGTTGGCGACGGCCACGGAGGAGTGCTGAGGCACGTACCCGATCCGGGACCAATCACGAAACGTCTCCAGGGGCTGCCCGAACAGGTCAACCGTGCCCTCCTGGTGGGGGACCAGGCCTAGCAGTGCGCGGATCAGCGTCGACTTCCCTGAGCCGTTGCCACCCAACAGGGCGACGGCCTCGCCGCTAGCCACCGAGATGGACACGTCCCGCAGGACCGGCATGCCGCCGAGGGAGACGAAGAGGCCCTCGGCGTGGAGTGGGTCAGCTGCAGTCATTGGCTGTGGCGAGTGCAGAGAGGTTGGCGCGCATGATCGAAGGGTAGTCCGTGCCGGGGGACTGGTCGGTGATCCCCTCCAGGGGATCGAGCACGGCAGTCTTGAGTCCGAGGTCCTCGGCAATCGAGGCCGCCACCGCGTCAGAGGTGAGCGTTTCGAAGAAGATCGTCGTGACGCCATGGGCGGTGGCCTCGTCCTGGATCTCCTTGATCCTCGCAGGCGAGGGCTCGTCGTCGGGGCTCACCCCGGAGATACCGATCTCGGTCAGCTGGTAGCGGCTGGCCAGGTAGTGGAATGCGGCGTGCGTGGTGATGAACTCGCGTCGGACGCACTCATCGAGCCCAGCGGCGAGCTCGGTGTCCAGGACGCCGAGCGCAGCCACGGTCTCGGTGGCCCCGGCGGAGTAGTCGTCGGCGTGTTCCGGATCGATCTCGGCGAGCTGCGCGCCCAGCTCTTCCACGAGCGCGGCCATGCGGGTGGGATCCTGCCAGAAGTGGGGATCGAACTCGCCGTGGTCGTGCCCGTCATCGGCGGTGTGCTCCTCTGCCTCAGCGCCGTGGACGTGCTCCTCGGCCACGGGAAGCAGGTCAACCACCGTCGCCGCATCGAGGACCCGCTCAGCGCCGGACTGCTCGATGGCATCGTCGACCGCGGGCTGGAACCCGGCGAGATACACCACGAGATCCGCATCGGCCAGGGAGGCGATCTGCTGCGGCGTGAGCTCGAGATCGTGAGCTTCGGCTCCCGGGGTGGTGAGTGTCGTCACCGATCCGTGCTCGCCCAGGACGGAGGAGGCCGCCCACTCAAGAGGGTAGAAGGCGGCTACGACGTGCGGAGCGGGCTGGTCGGATGCGGGGGAGGATCCGCAGCCGGCGAGGCCAAGGGCCCCCGCGGTGCCCAGGATGACGAGACGAAGCGAAGTATTCATGAGAACCATTATCAGTAGGAGGCCAGGCTGGGTCAACTCACCGACTGACAAGATCACGGTTTGATAACTCCTTGACGAAAGTAAGGCGCGAAGTCGATCGGCGGTGGCAGCATCAGGCTAGGAGCAGCCAGACAACGATCGTCTGGCGTCAGTCATCTCCAGTGCAAAGGAGCCTCTTCATGCGCAGAAAGTTGTCGTTGGTCTCGGGCCTGGCGGCCTTGAGCCTGCTCGCCACCGGATGCCTGGGCGGCGGATCCACACCTGAGGCCTCGGAGGCCGAGGGTGAAGAGACCGCCAAGGAAACCATCCAGATCATGTACGCCTTCTCGGGCGACCAGTCGACCGCATTCCAGTCCGACATGGACGCCTGGGGCGATGAGAACGGGATCACCTTCGATTGGATCCAGTCCAATGAGTTCGAGGTGCAGATCAACTCGAAGGTCCAGTCGGGCAACGCCCCTGACATCGCGATCTTCCCCCAGCCGGGCATCCTCAAGGCACTCGCCGAGGAGGGTGAGCTGGCCGAACTGGGCACGCAGGTGGACCTGGACCAGCTCGAGGCGGACATCATCCCCGGGTTCCTTGACGCGGCCACCGTCGACGACGTGGTCTACGGGGCTCCGATGGCCATGAACGGTAAGTCGTTCTACTGGTACAACAAGCCGGCGTTCGAAGAGGCCGGGTACACCGTGCCCGAGAACCACGACGACCTGCTCGCGCTGCTCGACCAGATCAAGGCAGACGGCGTCGCTCCCCTGTGCTACGGCATGGAGTCCGGCTCCGCCACCGGCTGGCCCGCCACCGACTGGATCGAGGACTACGTCCTGCAGACCGGCGGCATCGAGGTCTACGACCAGTGGGTCAGCGGAGAGATCAAGTTCGACAGCCCCGAGATCCGCGAGGCGTTCGCCGTCTACGAGGAGGTCCTCATGACCGAGGGCAACGTCTACGGCGGGATCCAGAACTCCTCGTCCAACTCCTTCGCCAATGCGCTCAACCCGATGTTCGACCCGGAGCCCAAGTGCTACCTGGGCAAGCAGGGCAACTTCATCACTCAGCAGGGCTTCTTCCCTGACGAGATCTTCGCCCAGCTGGACACCGTGGTGGGCATGTTCGTGACCCCGAGCGTCTCAGGTGAGAGCCCCGTTCTGGGTGGTGGCGACCTCGCGGCCGCGTTCACCAAGAACGACACCAACGTCATGAAGGCCATGGCCTTCATGACCACCGATCCCGAGTTCGGTGATGCCCAGGTCGGTACTGGCGCATGGCTGTCTCCGCTGAAGACCTTCGATGTCGAGAAGTACCCCAACCAGGTACTCAAGGACGTCGCGGCTGAGGTGGCCGATTCCTCGGTGTTCCGCTTCGACGGCTCGGACCAGATGCCCGGCGCCGTCGGCTCCGGCAGCTTCTGGACCGGCATGGTGGACTTCACCAGTGGCCGCACCGACCTCGACGCCACACTGCAGGCCATCGACGCCAGCTGGCCGGCGAGCTAGTCGGCGCCCCTTCCCAACCCGCGTCGGCGGTGGCTCGCTCTCGGGTCACCGCCGACTCCACCCCTCAGGAGCACCTCTATGTTTGAGAAACTCGGCCTCGCGCTCGGCGCGGTCGCGGTGGGTGTGCTGGGCGCAGTTGCGCTGTTCTGGCTGTTGAACAAGGCGTGTGAGCTTCTCCCGAAGAAGTGGGAGCTCCGCCTAAAGCCCTATGCGCTGCTGTTGCCGGCCTACGCCGCGATTGGCATCTTCCTCCTCTATCCCGCCGCGGAGACAGTCATAGCCAGCTTCCGGCGCGGCCGCAACGGCCGGCTGATGGAGTTCGTCGGCCTCGACAACTACACCGCCCTCTTCACCGATCCCAGGTTCATCAACACCCTGATCAACAACGTGCTGTGGATCATTGTGGCCCCGGCGGCCATCGTGGCCGCGGGGCTGCTGGTCGCCGTGCTGGTGGACAAGCTGAAGCCGATGGCGGAAAAGACGGCCAAGTCCATCATCTTCCTGCCCATGGCGATCTCGATGGTGGGCGCCGCAACCATCTGGAACCTGGTCTACGCCTGGCGCCCCGAAGGCTCACCGCAGGTGGGTCTGCTCAACCAAATCGTCGTCTCGCTGGGGGGATCGCCCCAGACCTGGCTGCAGATTGACGCCGTCAGGTTCAACACATTCCTGCTCATGGTGGTCTACATCTGGACCCAGGTGGGCTTCGCGATGGTGCTCCTCTCGGCTGCGCTCAAGGGCGTGCCCGAGGACACCATCGAGGCCGGCCGCATCGACGGCGCCTCGGAGACCGCCATCTTCTGGCGGATCATCCTCCCGCAGGCGTGGCCCACGGTGATCACGGTGTTCATCACGGTGCTCATCGGCGTCATGAAGATCTTCGACATCGTGTACTCGATGACCAACGGCAACTACAACACCAACGTGCTGGTCAACGGGTTCTATGCAGCGCTGTTCCGCAATGGTGATCCCGGCACGGCCTCGGCCATCGTCGTGATCCTGATCATCGCCATCATCCCGGTCCTGGTGTACCAGGTCCGCCAGTTCCGGCTCCAGGAGGCGAACTCATGAGCGTCGTAGTTTCTCCGAAGAAGGTCAAGGTCAAGCGCGGCGAAGAGTCGGCGCGATCGGTGGGCTCGGGGAAGTTCCTGTGGGTGATCGAGTCAGTGGTCGTGATCATGTGCCTGCTGTGGCTCATCCCCACCATCGGCCTCTTACTGACCTCGCTGCGCCCGCGCACCGAGGCCAACGCCAACGGGTGGTGGAACGTGTTCGCCAACCCCACCCAGATCACGATCGACAACTACCGCGAAGTAATGACCACGGGCGCCATCCCCTTCGGGGACGCGTTCATCAACTCGCTGACGGTGGCCGTCCCGGCGACGATCATCCCGATCCTCATCGCCGCGTTCGCCGCGTACGTGTTCACGTTCATGGAGTTCAAGGGCCGTGACGTGCTGTTCATCGTCGTCGTCGGCCTCCTCGTGGTGCCCAACTCGGTGTCGTTCGTGCCCCTGTCCATCATCTTCCAGCAGATCGGCATCAACGGCCAGTTCGCCACTGTGTGGCTAGCGCACACAGGCTTTGGCATGCCGCTGGCGGTCTACATCCTGCGCAACTACATGGCTTCGTTGCCGAAGTCGGTGGTGGAGTCGGCGGAGATCGATGGAGCGTCGCACTGGCAGACATTCTGGCGGCTGATCATCCCGATGTCGATGCCGGCACTGGCCTCTTTCGCGATCTTCCAGTTCCTCTGGGTCTGGAACGACCTCCTGGTGGCACTGATCTTCCTCGGGCAGGGCGAGAACGCGGTACTCACCATCGCCCTGGCCGGAGTCCTCGGCACACGAGGCGAGAACTGGCACCTGCTCACCGCTGGCGCCTTCATCTCGATGATCCTTCCGCTCGTCGTGTTCTTCGCGCTCCAGCGCTACTTCGTCCGGGGTCTCACCTCGGGCGCCGTCAAGGGCTGACTCCTACCGCGGGCCGGTGGCATCGTCACCGGCCCGCGGTAGCCTTCACTACCGTGCTCGTCATCACACGATTCTCCGCCCCAGGTCCCCACTTCGTCGCCGAAGCCCGGTCCGTTGTCGACTGGTGGGCCGCGCGGCCCGGCTGCCTGGCCATGGACCTGGTGCGCAACCTCGACGATCCAGACCTCTTCGCGCTCGTGGGCCGATGGGCCAGCGTGGGTGAGTACCGCCGCTCGTTCAACGGCTACGAGGCCAAGATGATCCTCACCCCACTCTTGTCCCGCGCCGTCGACGAGCCAAGCGCCTATCTAGCCGTCGACGAGGTGGGCGACAACCGTCCGCGCGGCACCTACTGAACCCAGGGAGTCCCTGATGAACACCCGACTTCTTCTCACCGCCAAGGGTGTCTCGATCGCGGTGATGGTGGCCGAGTCGCGGATGCCCGAGGTCGTGCACTGGGGGCACGAGCTTCAACCCCTCACCGCGGACCAGTTCGACTCCCTCGCTCTCGCCAACGTCGTCCAGGTGGGGCCGAACAACCCCGATCTCCCGCCCCGCTTCGGCATCCTGCTCGAGGGGCGCTACGGCTGGGCGGGCCGGCCCGGTCTTGTCGGTTCCCGCGGTGGCCGGGACTGGACCCCCGACTGGGCGGTCACCGACGTCCAGGTTGACGGACGACCCGCGCAGCCGGTGGCACACCTCGGGGCCGCCACCGTCGAATTCCATGCACACTCGGCCACGTCGCGGCTCAACCTGACGATCACGCTCGAGCTCACTCCGGAGGGTCTCGTACGGATGCGAGGGAAGCTGACCAACCTCGACGAGGCGCCGTTCGCCGTAGAGGAGCTCACCCTCGCGATGCCCGTGCCCAGCAGGGCATCTGAGCTGTTCGACTTCGCGGGCCGCTGGGGCGTGGAGCGGTTCCCACAGAGGCGGGAGTTCACCGTCGGCCAGCATCGACGCGAGGGCCGTCACGGGCGGACCGGGGCCGATGCCGCCTACGTCCTTCACGCCGCGACACCCGGACTGGGCTTCCGCACCGGCGAGGTGTGGTCCGTCCACACGGCCTGGAGCGGGAACCATCTCCACGTCGCGGAGCGCGACTTCATCGGCCACCAGGCGCTCTCCGGCGGGGAACTCCTCCTGCCCGGCGAGATGATCCTCGGTGCGGGTGAGAGCTACACCACCCCATGGCTCTTCTTCAACTACGCCGACGGGCTCGACGCCCAGGCGGACCGCTTCCACGCCTGGCTCCGCGCACTGCCTCACGCCCCGTCCGCTGAGAGGCCCGTGACACTGAACGTCTGGGAGGCCGTCTACTTCGACCATGACGCCGCCCGGCTCATCGATCTCGCCGAACGCGCGGCCAGCCTGGGCGTGGAGCGCTACGTGCTCGACGACGGCTGGTTCGGGGCCCGTCGCGACGACCACGCCGGGCTGGGGGACTGGGTGGTCTCGCCCGACGTCTGGCCTGAGGGCCTCCACCCGCTCGTCGACCGGGTCAAGAACCTCGGGATGGAGTTCGGGCTGTGGTTCGAGCCCGAGATGGTCAACCTGGACTCGGATCTGGCCCGGGCGCATCCCGACTGGATCATGCAACCCGCCGGGCGGCTGCCCGTCGAGGCCCGCCAGCAGCACGTCCTCAACCTGTCGATCGACGGCGCGTGGCGGCACGTCTTCTCCCAGATGAACGCCATCCTGACGGAGTACCGGATCGACTACGTCAAGTGGGACCACAACCGCGATCTCATCGACGCGGGGACTGCTCCGCACGGGGAGCCGGCCGTCCACGCCCACACCGTCGCCTTCTACCGGCTCCTCGATACGCTCCGGCACCAGCACCAAGATGTCGAGTTCGAGTCGTGCAGCTCCGGCGGCGCGCGGGTGGACCTCGAGGTGATGCGCCGGGTCGAGCGGGTCTGGGTCTCGGACGTGATCGATCCCCACGAGCGCCAGCGGCTCCTGACGTGGACCAGCCAACTGCTGCCGCCGGAGTTCCAGGGCAGCCACATCGCGTCCGGCCGTTCCCACAGCACGGCGCGCTGGCACGACATCGACTTCCGTGCCGCGACCGCCGTCTTCGGCCACCTCGGCATCGAGTGGGACCTGGCGCAGGCAACCGAGGAGGAGCTCGGGCAGCTGCGGTGGTGGATCGACTGGTACAAGGCGAACCGCGGGGTGCTGCTGGCCGGTCGCCAGGTGCGCGTGGACATGCGGGAGCCGGAGTGCTACTTCAAGGGTGTGGTGACACACGGCAAGGCCATCTTCTCCTTGTCGGTGCTTGCGGCCAGCCCGGTGGTCAGCCTCGGTGTGCTGCAGTTCCCCGGCCTCGACCCCGAAGCCACCTATCGTGTCACCGTCATCGACCGTCAGCTCGTCCCGGCGATCCACATCGTGCCCTGGGAGGCGGTGGGGGCACCGCTGGTGCTTCCCGGTCATGCACTGATCCATGCCGGTATCCGGGCCCCACAGATGCAGCCGGACACTGCGGTGATTTTTGAGCTCGACCGGCTTTGACATGGCGCCGTGGCCCCTGGACCCCACCACCCGTAGCGTCGCGCTGGCGGTCCTGCGGCACGGCCCGATCTCCCGGGCCGAGGTGGCGCGGCTGCTGGGGCTGTCGTCGGGGTCCCTGACGAGGATCACCAAGCCGCTGATCGAGACGGGGGTCCTCGAGCAGGGAGCCCCGTCGGCGTTCGAGATCGGACGGCCGCCCCTGCCGCTGAGGATCGTCGACGAGTCGGCCAGATTTCTGGGCATCAAGATCGTTCCCGGGCACGCGTGGGTGGTGGGCACAGGACTGGCGGGGGAGATGCACCACTCCGAGGAGCTGGACCTGGATACGGCCAGCCTGGAGTCGACCGCTCAGGTGCTGGCCGGCGTCGTGCGGCGGTTCCCAGGCGTGTCTGCGGTGGGCGTGTGCCTGCCCGCCTCCGTCGAGCCCCACGGGGTGCTGCACGCCACGCGGATGCTCGGCTGGCCCGGCGGCGGAAACCTGGCTCGACGACTGATCCAGCTCACGGGAGTGGATTGCGCAACCATCAACGACATCGACGGGTTGACCCTGTTCCAGCACTGGTTCGGTGCCGGACGCGGACTGACGCAGTTCGCCGTGGTCACGTTCGCGTTGGGGGTCGGCTGCGGTGCCGTGGTGGATGATTCACTGCTGCTGGGGCGCCAGGGCGCCGCGACCATCCTGGGGCGTCTGTGGCTGCCCGACGGCCGGGTCTTCGGTGACGTCCTGTCGATGGCTGCCGTCGCGGAAGCAGCCGGAGCCCTCACGGGACGAATTCTGACCTTCGAGGAGGCGCTGGCGGAGGCGGACGCCCGGCCGGCTGTCGAGGATGCCGCGCAGGCGATCGGATGGCTGGTGCGGGCTGCCGCGATCGCGTTCGCCCCGGAGCGGATCCTCGTGACGGGGGAGGGCATCGACCTGCTCGGGGGGTCCCTGGACGTTGTCACCAGGGTGCTCGTGTCCGACTGGCGCGAGGACCTCGAGGTGCCCGAGCTGGTGTTGCAGCCGCTGGACTTCCGCGATTTCGCGCGCGGTGCGGCGGTGGCCGCCATCAGGCTGCGGGTCACTGCGCCGGCCTGACGTAGGCTGGGTGGCCGCAGACGAACCCCAGGAGCCACATGCC
>DATITN010000314.1:0-1877 GCA_035467795.1 Arachnia sp.
CACCCTGCGTGAGCAGCAGGACAAGGCCAGCGAGCGGAAACGGGCACGCATCGATGCCCGGATCGTGGAGCTGCAGTCATCGCACGAGGCACGCAAGGCCAAGCTCGAAAAGGCACGCCGGCTCGCGCTGCAGTCGGACGAGGCCACCCGCGACGCACTCGTGTCCTGACCCAGAAGAACCCGTGGCGGGGCCACCGGCGCGCACAGCAGCCGGTGGCCCCTCCGATCATCAGCCTGATGTCCGTGCTGAGCTTGGTCCGGTATCGCCCTCCCCGGTCCTCTCACGCCGGACTGGGCGCGACCACACCGTCGCCGCGAGCAGGACTGCCGCGAAGACCCAGAGGTTGATCTCGCCCCAGATCCAGCCCGCATCTGCGGGCTGGATCCACTCCACCAGGGCAACAACGGCGGCACTGAACGCGACACCGACGACAATGCTGACGATGGCCGCGAGCACCCGGACGCCCGCTGGGCGCCCGGTGCTGAGCGCCAGGCCCAGGAAGAGCACCGCCGTGAGGGATGCCACGAGACCGAACAGGAAGAGTGCGTCCTCCAGGGGGCTGAGGTTGGGGCCTCCGGCGAGGCTGACGGTGATTGCTTTGAGCGTCCAGGCGCCGATGCACAGCAGGGCGGTGACGACTGCGATACGTGATGTGTTCATGCCATCAAGCGTCCGGCCGCCCGCGCACCGGCGTCATCCCTCTCCCGAGTGATGTGCGGTGATCCGTCTTGGCCTAGCCTCGGAGTGTGACCGGGTGGGATCGAAGTGTCGCCAGGCCGGCCGGCGCGATCGCACTGATGTCGCTGGTCGTCTCCCTTGCGCTGCTCGACGCATGGCTCGGGGACGGCTGGTTCATCGGAGGGCCGTGGGCGCTCCTGGGCGCCGCGGCAGCCGGATACCTCCTCGGCGCCTGGCTTCCGCCGCAATGGTGTGTGCTCGTCGTCGCAGGTGCCGCGGTCGGCATGACAGTGGCCAACCAGCGTCTCCAGTCCGACGTATTCCCCATCGCCGACGACCTGGTGTTCTTCCTCCTCGCTGTGGGGGCGCCTGCCGTCGCCGGTGCCGCGTTGTCCCGGCGGCGGGCCCAGATCGCGGATCTGGCCGAGCTCGGACGCAGGCTCCAGGAGCAACGCCTGGCCGACCTTGAGGCAGTGAGGCTTGAGGAGCGGGAACGGGTGGAGACGGACGTCCACCGGCGCCTCATCGAGCAGGTCGGGGGCGTGGTGCTGCTCGCCGAAGGGGCCCGCGGTCACCCGGCGCCAACGACCACCTCGAACGCCTTGTCGGCCATCGAGGACGCAGCGCGCGCCGCTCTGGTGGAGCTCCGCGGGGCGGTGGGGACTCTCCGCACCTCACCGGACCCGACCTCCTCCTCCTCGGCCCCGGGTCCAGCATCCGGCGCAGCTGGCCTGGAACAGGCGCCGCCCGTGCTACGCGACGTGGCCTTGGCGGCTGCGATCGGCGCCGCGATCGCCATTGAGAGCGTCGTTCGTCACCCCGGTTCTCTACCGGCCTGGGTCGGTGTGCTGGCCGCCCTGCCGGCAGCAGTGCCGGTGGTGTGGCGGCGCACCAGACCGTTCGTGGTCCTGGCGTTGACGGGTGCCCTGTCCGCGACCATCACCGCGACGCTGACGCCACTGCCGCTGTACGTGACCACGCTGGCGCTGCTGCTCGTGACGGCGTATGCCGCAGGCGCCTCCGGCCGCCCCTTGTCCGTGGCTCTCGTGCTGGCGTGGGTGGTCCCGGCCGCCCAGGTGCTGGCCCTACCCTCCGACCAACGTGAACTGGAGGGCCTGCTCCCGACTCTGGTTCTGGCGACCCTGGCGGTCCTGGCCGGCCGGGTTGCAGCGGGCGCAGCGCGTCGAGCCGCCACGCT
>DATITN010000315.1:0-7469 GCA_035467795.1 Arachnia sp.
CCGCCCCACACCCCGTGATCCTGACCCGCCTCGAGCGCCCATGACAGGCACTGTTCCCGGACGACGCATCGCATGCAGATCTTCTTGGCTTCCTCGATCTGCTGGAGCGCCGGGCCCGTGTTCCCGACAGGAAAGAACAACTCCGGATCCTCCGTGAGGCAGGCGGCCTTGTGGCGCCAATCCATAGTGGGGGCTCCTTCGTGTTGGGGATGGTCGAGGGCAAGGATAGCCGTCAAGCTCAAGCAGGCTACCCCCGCGACCCACGATAGGCAATAGCGGCTGGCCACGCGGTGATCCACACCCAATGACCGGGCAACTTGTGGTAGTTCGTCCGCGTGGGGCAGGCTCGGGGGCGTGAACTCAGTCTTCCGAAGCCCCCTGCTCGCGATCTGCGTGATCCTGACCGCCGCGGCGGGGGTGGCCACCATCGGCATGGGCGTGGCCACCGTGGTGGTCAACGCGAGGCTGTTCGGGGTGGGCATTGCGGCGGTGCTGATCGCCTACGGGGCGGGGCTGCTGCTGATCGCCTGGTTGGTGATCAAGCGTGTCTCGTGGGCGCTCGGACTCATCGTGGCCTCGTCGCTGCTTCACCTGATGGTGGTGGGCAGCTTCCTCACCACCGCGGACCGCGCCCAGTTCGTCGGCAGCCTGATCGTGGCCCCGTTCGTGCTCGCCACTGTGGTCACAGCGGTGCTCGCCGTGGGCCGTCGAGAGCTTGATCGGCGCCCCTGACCTGGTGGGAAGCCCCTCTCAGTGGCCCGGCAGCCGCCCGGCTCCGGGCGCGGGGGTGGCGGAGAACCACTCCGGGGTCCCGTAGCCGGCCTCGGCAAAGGCCCCCGCGACAGCCCTGCCGATATGGTCGGCCTCGCCCGCGCGCGTCAGGGCGATGATGCAGCCGCCGAAGCCGCCGCCCGTCATCCGAGCCCCGAGGGCGCCGGCGGCCCGGGCCGCCTCCACCGCAAGGTCGACGGTGGGCACCGTGATCTCGTAGTCGTCGCGCATCGAGGCATGGGAGGCGTCCAGGAGGGGCGCGAGGCCGGGGAGGTCCCCGCGCTTGGCCAGCTCGAACGCCTGCAGCACCCGCTCGTTCTCGGTCACGACGTGGCGGACGCGCTTGCGCAGCGTCTCGTCGTCCAGCCGGGACAGCGCCTCCTCGAGGTCCGTCACGTCGCGCAGGGCGGGGACACCGAGGATGGCTGAGGCCTCCTCGCAGGAGGCGCGACGGGACCCGTACTCGCCGTCGACGTGGCTGTGCGGGGTCTTGGTGTCCAGCACGAGGATCTCGTAGCCCTGCTCCGCCATCGGCAGCGGAACGTGCTGGGTCTCCAGCGTGCGGCAGTCCAGGAACAGGCCGGAATCCGCCTCGCACAAGGTGCTGGCAGCCTGATCGAGCAGGCCGGTGGGGGCGCCGACGTAGGCGTTCTCCGCCACCCGCGCGAGCTTGGCCCGGTCCATCTTGGGGATATCGAGCCCGTACAGGTCCGCCAGCGTGGCGACGGTGGCGCACTCGATGGCCGCAGAGCTGGACAGGCCCGCGCCCAGGGGAACATCCGAGGTCATCACCAGGGTGGCCCCGCCCACGTGGTGGCCCGCCTCGCGGAGGGCCCACGCCACGCCAGCGAGGTAGGAGGCCCACCCCTCGGTGCCGGGGGCCAGGTCCGCGAGCGCGACGCTCACCTCGTCGTCGAGTTCAAGAGAGACCATGACCAGGCGGTCGTCGTCGCGGCGTCCGCCGGCGATGACGGCCTTGCGCTCCAGGGCGAACGGCAGCACGAAGCCGTCGTTGTAGTCCGTGTGTTCGCCGATCAGGTTCACCCTGCCCGGTGCGAACCACAGGCCCTCGGGGTCTTCTCCGGCCACGGTGCGGTAGCGCGAGGTGAGCGCTTCCAGGTTCAACATCAGTCGTCCTCCTCGTCGTCCAGCCTTGCCAGCCACGAGGCGAGGCGCTCAACCGGAGTCTCGAACTCCGGGTTCAGATCCACGAATGTGCGCAGCTGGTCCGCGAGCCACTCGAAGGTGAACTCCTCGTGGCCGCGCCGATGAGCGAGCTCCTCGAGCCCGCGGTCGGTGAAGTACACCGCGTCAGCCTAGCGCCGCGTCCAGGAGTACTTCCTCCTGGGCCTTGTGGACCTTCAGCGACCCCACCGATGGTGCCGAGGACCACTCCCGCGACACCAGCTGCATCCTCAGCTCGTAGTCTGGCAGGTGCCGCTTGACGCCCCCCGGGAGGTGTGCGGACAGGAACGGCCAGCCGCCCTGGTTCTCCGGCTCGTCCTGCACGAAGCGGACATCCTCCACATGCCGGTAGCGCTGCAGCACGGCCGCCAGCTCTTCGCTGGGCAGCGGGTACAGGCGCTCGAGAGCCACGACGGCCACCCTGCCCTTGAGGCCCATCCTGTCGCGGCGGGCCACGAGGTCCCAGCGGACCTTGCCGGAGCAGAGGACGATGCGTTCCACGCCGGCGGGATCCTCGACGGTGGGATCGTCCAGGACTGGGTGCCAGGCGCCTGAGGTGAAGTCCTCCGGCATCGAGGTGGCGAGCTTGTTGCGCAGCATGGACTTCGGCGTGGCGATCACCACGGGCCGGTGGAAGTTGACGTAGGCGTGCTGGCGCAACAGGTGGAAGTAGCTGGCAGGCGTCGAGGGCTGGCACACGGCAAGCGCGTTCTCGGCGCAGAGTTGGAGCCACCGCTCGAGCCGGGAAGAGCTGTGATCCGGCCCCTGCCCCTCGAAGCCATGGGGGAGCAGAAGCACGACGCCGGACTTCTGGGTCCATTTCGCGTTGCCGGAGGCGACGAACTCGTCCGAGATGATCTGCGCGCCGTTGACGAAGTCACCGAACTGGGCCTCCCACAGCACCAGCGCGTCCGGGCGCGCCACCGAGTAGCCGTACTCGAAGCCGAGCGCGGCGTACTCGCTGAGCAGGGAATCGAACACATCGAAGGTGCCCTGGTCCTCGGTGAGGTGCTTCAGGGGCACCCATGCCTCGTTGGTGACCCGGTCCACGATGGCGGCGAACCGCTGCGAGAACGTGCCGCGGCGGGAGTCCTGGCCCGCCAGCCTCACGGGCCGACGTTCCATCAGGAGCGAGCCGATGGCGATCATCTCCGCGGTGGCCCAGTCGATGGGCCCCTCAAGGATGGCCTGGGCCCTCCGCTCCAACTGGGGCATCACCTTCGGGTGCACCATGAACCCGTCAGGGAACTGGGTGTGCACGTCGGCGATGGTCTGCAGCATCTCGGGGGTGATCTCCGTGAGCCGGGCATCAGGCTTGGTGGGGTAGTAGGGCACCTTGCGGTAGTCGTCGTCGGTATCGGTGCTCTCGCGCACTTCGCGGAACACGTTCTCCAGCCGGGAGCGGAACCGGTTCATGACGTCCTCGGCGTCGGCGAGCGAGATGTCGCCACGGCCGATCAGTGACTCTGTGTAGAGGCGCCTGGTGGAGCGCTTCTGCTCGATCAGGTCATACATGTTGGGCTGCGTGAAGCTGGGGTCGTCGCCCTCGTTGTGGCCACGCCGACGGTAGGACACGAGGTCGATGACCACGTCCCTGTTGAACTTCTGACGGTAATCGAACGCCACCCGGGCGGCCCGGATGCAGGAGTCCGGATCGTCGCCGTTGACGTGCAGCACGGGCGCCGAGATGGACTTCGCGACATCCGTGCAGTACGTGGAGCTGCGGGACTCTGTGGGGGCCGTGGTGAACCCGACCTGGTTGTTGACCACCACGTGAATGGTGCCGCCGGTCTTGTAGCCGCGCAGCTGACTCATCTGCAGGGTCTCGAACACCACCCCCTGGCCCGCAAAGGACGCGTCGCCGTGCAGGGTCAGCGGGAGCACCGGGTAGTCGTCGGCCTCGAGGGTGTCCTGCTTGGCGCGGGCGATGCCCTGCAGCACAGGGTTGACCGCCTCCAGGTGAGACGGGTTGGCGGCGACGGAGGCCTTGATGGTGGCGCCGTTGGCCGCGACGAACGTGCCCTCGGCCCCCAGGTGGTACTTCACGTCGCCCGTGCCGCTGCGGTCCACCTGGCCGTCGAACTCCTTGAAGATCGACGCGTACTTCTTGCCCACGACGTTGGCCAGCACGTTGAGCCGCCCACGGTGGGGCATGCCGATGCAGACTTCGTCCAGCGAGTCGTTGGCGGCCTGCTGGGCGATCTCGTCGAGCAGCACGATGAGCGACTCGCCGCCCTCCAGCGAGAAGCGCTTCTGACCCACGAACTTCGTCTGGAGGAACGTCTCGAAGACCTCGGCCTCGTTGAGCTTGTCCAGGGCGTGCATGTGTTCCTCGTGCGCCAGCGGGGTGTGCGGCCGCTCGGTGCGTTGCTGGAACCATGCCCGCTGCCGCGGATCGGCGATGTGCATGTACTCCACGCCGATCGTGCGGCAGTAGGAGTCCTGCAGGATTCCGATGATGTCGCGCAGCTGCAGGTACGCGCGGTCCTGGCCGCCGAACACCCCGACGGCGAACTCCCGATCCAGGTCCCAGATGGAGAGGCCGTGGGTCTCGAGACGCAGGTCCTCGTGGGAGCGCTGCCGGTACTCCAGCGGGTCGGTGTCTGCCACGAGGTGGCCGAAGGTGCGGTAGGCGTTGACCAGCTCCAACACGCGGGCGGTCTTGCTGACCTGGGAGTCGCGGTGCGCCGACACATCGGGTGACCAGCGCAGCGGCTCGTAGGGGATGCGCAGCGCCTCGAAGATCTCGTCGTAGAAGCGGTCCTGCCCCAGCAGCAGCTCGTGCATCTTCTTGAGGAACTCGCCCGAGGTGGCGCCCTGGATGACCCGGTGATCGTAGGTGCTGGTCAGGGTGGTCACCTTGGACACGCCCAGGTCCGTCAGCCGGGAGGGGCTCATCCCCTGGAACTCGGCCGGGTAGTCGATGTTGCCGACGCCCAGGATGACGCCCTGCCCGCTCATCAGGCGCGGCACGGAGTGGTTGGTGCCGATGCCTCCGGGGTTGGTCAACGAGGCGGTGGTCCCGGCGAAGTCGCTGACCTGGAGGTCACCGGCGCGGGTCTTCTGCACCACCTGCTCGTAGGCGGACCAGAACTGGAAGAAGTTGAGGTTCTCGCAGCCCTTGATGTTGGGCACGAGGAGCTGGCGGGTGTCGCCCTTCCTGACGTCGATGGCGATGCCCAGGTTGATCCCGGGGTTCTCGATCAGCGTGGGCTTGCCGTCGACCACGTCGTAGGCGTTGTTCATGTCCGGCAGCGCGCGCAGGGCCTTGATCATGGCGTAGCCGACGAGGTGGGTGAACGACACCTTCCCGCCCTTGGAGGTGCGCAGGAAGTTGTTGATGACGGTGCGCTGGTCGATGACCAGCTTCATCGGCACCGAACGCACCGACGTGGCGGTGGGGACGGCCAGCGACGATTCCATGTTCTTGGCGGTGCGCATGGGGGCCCCGCGCAGCACCGTGTACTTGGGCTCCACCACCGACGGCGCCGGGCGCAGCGCCGGGTTGGGGGCGTTGGCCGACAGTGTGGAGCCGGTACCCGGGTTGGCGGGGGAGCCGGTGCCCTTGCGGACCCGCTCCACCTGACTCTTGGAGGACTTCGACGGCGCGGGGGCGGGGGCGGCGGCGGCCGGCGTCGCTGGAGCGGGGGCCGCAGGCGGCGCTGCCGGGGCCTTCGTCGCTTCCGGTGCTGGCGTCGCTGCCGGTGCTGGGGCCGGCGGGGCTGTGGGCTGCGGCGGCGTCGAGGGGGGCGCCTGAGGTGCGGGGGCCTCGTCTGCGGCGAAGAGCTCGCGCCATTCGGCGGCCACCGAGTGGGGATCAGCCTCGTAGGCCTCCCGCATCTCGTCGATCAGCCAAGAATTTGCCCCGAAAGCGTCCAGTGAGTCAGGTGCTGACATGTGTGAGTGGCCGTGGCCACGATCCCCTCTGTGAGTCCTGGTGGCCGCAGACGTCTGCGGCTGCTGCTTACGGGCAGCTTACCCACATCAGAGGGGCGGTGCGGACCTGTGGCCAGCGGGGCGGATCGGCCCACCCTGGGCGTCGGAGACGTCTGGAGCCGGCCGGCTCGCCATGATGGTCAGGGCGAACGCGTACCCGGTCAACACCAGTAGGGCCAGGTTGCGCAGCAGCAGGATGGAGGTCTCCGGCCCTGACCCCAATGGAATCGCCATGATCCCGTAGGCGCCCCACGGGTACGTCAGCTGGGTGAGTAAACCCACGACGACCAACGAGACGGCCAGCACGATGAGGGGGCGACGCAGCCAGTGACTCGTCCGGGCCACGAGGAGCGCGGCCACCGGACCGCCCAGCCACAAGATGTACTGCGGGGAGAGCGTCTTGTTGGCGACGATCGTGGCGAGCACGATGGTGAGGATGGCCAGCAGGATGGCCTCATGCAGACGCTCGTCGTCGTCATGCATGTGACGCATCAGCCGGTAGCTCAGGTAGCCGGCGAGCATCAACGACAGCGCCGTCAGCACGGTGGAGACCTTGAGGAGGCCACTGACGTAGGGGCCTTGGAGCTCCAGGGCGTTGTACGGGGAGAGGAAGATGTTCCATGACGGGTTGTCGGTGAAGGTCCTGAGGAACATGAGCGGCGAGGCCGGTACCGACTCGATCTGCAGCCCGCGCTCGCCCTGCCACGTGACGGGGGAGGCGGAGCGGGCCCAGCCGCTGGTGATCAGCGACGCCAGCGCCAGCCCGAAGCCCACGACGGCGAAACCGATCACCCTGCCACGCGCCCGGGCCGAACGCCAGGGGTGCGGGGCCAGCATCGGTCCGATGAGGAGCGCCGGCCAGAGCTTGATCGCCGCACCCAGCCCCACGAGGCCGCCGGCCAGCCTCGGGAACCGGGTCACGAAGAGGCACGCCCAGGCCACCAGGGCCGCTGGGATCAGGTCGAAACGGAACCACACGATGGGTCCCTGGATGCCGGTGAACAGGATCCAGAAGAGCGCCCCGGCAGCGTTGTCGCGGCGGTACAGGGTCAGCGCGACGGCGGCGTCAAGCAGGACGAACACGCCCACGTAGACGGCCGTCCAGGTCTGCCACCCTCCGCCCAGGCGGTAGAGGGCCTGCAGCATCCACACGGCGGGAACCGGGTACTCGGTCATCACCCCTGACTCGCCCTCGTCGAGGCGGAAGAGGTGATAGCCGTAGTAGGAGACGTCGTTGGCGACGAAGGCGACCGCCTCAAGCCCCAACAGGCGGTGTGACACGAGCCGGGTGAGGAGGAACGTCGCGATGAGCGCGAGGGCCACCGGCCACCTGGTGAACGGGCCGGCGGGCGCCGGCGACCGCGAATGGGTCATGCTCGGAACTCCTGCCAGCCGGCGCTGAGCGCCCCCGCGAGGATTCGAACCTCGGCTCCCGCCTCCGGAGGGCGGTGCTCTATCCCCTGAGCTACGGGGGCTGGACCACGAAAGGTTAGCACCTCCTCAGCGGGGCTGTAAGTTCCGGCTACGGTGGCCGGGTGCGCACGATCCTCTCCGCATCCCTGACGGTCCTGCTCCTG
>DATITN010000316.1:0-10365 GCA_035467795.1 Arachnia sp.
GGCGGGCACGGTCAGCGTCGACGGCCTGGACACGGTCAAGGACGCCAAGGCGGTGCGCGCCCGTGTCGGCTTTGTGTTCACGGACCCGCTCGCCCAGTTGCTCATGTCGACACCCATCGAGGACGTCGAGCTCAGCCTGCGCGGCCGGATCAAGGGGCGTGCCGAACGGAACCGCCGCGCCCAGGAGTTGCTCGACGCCCGCGGGCTGGGGCACCTGGCGCACCAGAGCATCTACGACCTCAGCGGCGGAGAGCGCCAGCTGGTGGCGATCACCAGCGTGCTGGCAGTCGAGCCCTCGATCCTCGTCGCCGATGAACCCACCACCCTCCTCGACCTCCGCAACAGGCGGGCGCTGCGCAGAACCTTCGCCGAACTGGGTCAGCAGATCATCTTCTCCACCCACGACCTCGACATCGCCGCTGATGCGGACCGGGTGATCGTGGTGCACGAGGGCCGCATCGTCGCCGACGGAGCCCCCGCCGATGCGCTCGCGGCATACGAGGCGGTGCTGGTGTGAACGCGCACGCATCGCTCCTGGGGCTCTACGAGCCAGGGGAGGGGTGGCTGTTCCGGCTCGGCACAGGGGTCAAATACCTGCTGCTCGTCGCCGTGACCGTGCCGCCACTGATGGCTGGATCCTGGTGGGTCACCACCGCCTCGCTCGCGGCGGTCCTGACGCTGCTGTGGACCTCGGGCGTCACGCCCGTGCGGGCGCTGAGGATCGGGTGGGTGCTCTGGATGCTGCTCGCCGTGATGGCGGGCTACCACCTGATCTCGCTCAATCCGACAGCGGCGGTGGTGCAGTCCGGCAACATCCTCGTCGCCGTCCTGGCGGCGCGGATGCTAACCCTCACCACCTCCACGCCGGTGCTGATGGACGCCCTGGCCCGCGGCCTTGCGCCCGTGCGGTGGCTGCGGATCGACCCGCAACAGGTGGCGCTCGCAGTCGCCCTGATGATCCGCTCCGTGCCGTACCTCATCGGCTCCATCGACGACGCGCGAGACGCCGCCCGCGCCCGCGGCCGGGATCGCAACCCGGCCCTGCTGCTGACCCCTGTGGTGGTGGGGGCCGTGGCCTACGCGGAGCGCACAGGCGAGGCGCTCCACGCGAGGGGCCTCCCCGAGGACGCCTGACCCGCACCGGTCATCGCGCTGCGCATGTGCGGGGACCGTCGCGGCGGAGGGCCGTTAGGCTGAGGCCATGACCGACGCCACGCAGGAGATCGCCATCATCACCGGCCTGTCCGGCGCGGGCCGTCGCACCGCAGCTCACACCATGGAGGACCTGGGCTGGTACGTGGTGGACAACCTCCCGCCCGTGATGCTGCCGACGCTCGCCCAGACCCTGCGCGGCTACGGGGTGGTGCGGATCGCCGTGGTGGCGGACGTGCGCTCGCGCGAGCAGTTCGAGCAGTTGCCCGACGCCATCAAGCGGCTGAAGTCCGAGGGCGCATCGGTGACCAGCGTCTTCCTCGAGGCCGCCGACGACGTGATCGTGCGCAGGCAGGAGTCGAACCGTCGTCCCTTGCCGCTTCAGGGTGGGGACCGGCTCATCGAGGGCATCGAACGGGAGCGGCGACTCCTCGCCGACCTTCGTGCGGAGGCCGACATCGTCGTGGACACGACGTACCTGTCGGCGCGGCAGCTCACCCAGCGGGTGTCCAACCACTTCGGTGACGAGGCGACGGACAAGCTGAAGATCGCGCTGATCTCCTTCGGGTTCAAGAACGGCGTGCCGATCGACGCCGACATGGTCTTCGACGTGCGCTTCCTGCCCAACCCGTTCTGGATCCCGGAGCTGCGCCCGAAGTCCGGCCTCAGCAAGGACGTGGCGCAGTACGTGCTCAAGCACGACGCGGCCCAGCAGTTCCTGGGGGCCATGCTCAACCTGGTGGAGACGGTTGCCCCCGGGTACCTCGCGGAGGGGAAGCGCCAGGTCACCGTCGCCATCGGCTGCACGGGCGGCAAGCACCGCTCCACCTCGATGAGCGAGGAGTTCGCGGTCAGGCTCCGCGAGCGGGGCTTCCCCACCACCGTTCTCCACCGGGACCTGGGTAAGGAATGACCCTTCAGCGGCTTCCCCGGGTGGTCGCATTGGGGGGTGGGCATGGGCTGGCTGCGTCGCTGACCGCCCTGCGACGCGTCACCGACCGGCTGACGGCGGTGGTGACGGTCGCCGACGACGGCGGCTCGTCGGGTCGTCTCCGCCAGGAGTTGGACTGCCTCCCGCCCGGTGACCTCCGGATGGCGCTGGCGGCGCTCTGCTCGGACGATCACGTGGGCCGGACCTGGGCCAGTGTGCTGCAGGCCCGCTTCCACGGAGAGGGTCCGCTCGGCGGTCACGCCATCGGCAACCTCCTCATCGCCGGCCTCTGGCAGCAACTCGACGATCCGGTCGCCGCCTTGGACATGGTCGGCGATCTCCTGCGGACCCGCGGCCGTGTGCTGCCGATGAGCTCCGTGCCGCTGGAGATCGAGGCCGACGTGGTGGGACTGGACCCGATGGCCCCCGACGAGGTGTGCACCCTGTCCGGGCAGGCCACCGTCGCGAAGACGCGCGCCACGGTCCAGTCTGTGAGGCTGATTCCCCACCGTCCCCCAGCGCGCCCGGAGGTGATCGCCGCGATCCGCGAGGCGGACAGCGTGGTGCTGGGGCCCGGCTCATGGTTCACCAGCGTGATCCCGCACCTCCTCGTGCCGGACCTCGCGCGCGCCGTGCTCGAGACTTCCGCGCAGCGGATTCTGGTCCTCAATATCGCTCCCGCCGAGGAGACCGACGGGTTCTCGCCGTCGCGCCACATCGAGCTTCTCGCGGAGCATGCGCCTGGCCTCAGGCTCGACGTGGTGATCGCCGACGGCCGCTTCGCCGACACCGACGACCACCTCGCGGCCTACGTCCACTCGCTCGGGGGGCGCCTCGTCACAGCAGACATCATGGCCCGCGACGGCTCTCCCACGCACGACCCCAACCGGCTGGCGGCCGTGTTCAGTGAGGTCATCGGCGGCTGACGGCTGCTCGGGAGGGTGTGGCACACTGCCAGCATGGCGCTGACACAGAAGGTGAAGTCCGAGCTCGCGACGGTCGTCGCGCCTCACCCGTCAGTGCGCCGCGCGGAGGTCGCGGCCCTGCTGCGATTCGCAGGAGGACTACACCTGGTGGGGGGGCGCATCGTCGTGGAGGCCGAGCTGGACACCGGCGCCGCCGCCCGCCGTCTGCGCACCTTCATCACGGAGCTCTACAACGTCGAGAGCGATCTGCTGGTCATCAACGGCTCCGGCGTCAGGCGCGGTCCGCGCTACACGCTGCGCGTGGTGCGCGACGGAGAACAGCTGGCCAGGCTCAGCGGCCTGGTTGACCAGCACCGCCGCCCCGTCCGCGGCCTGCCGCCCTCGGTCGTCGGCGGGTCGGTGGCCGATGCCGTGGCCATGTGGCGCGGCGCCTTCCTGGCGCGGGGCTCGCTCACCGAACCTGGCCGGTCGATGGCGCTGGAGATCACCTGCCCCGGCTCGGAGGCTGCGCTCGCGCTCGTCGGCGCCGCCCGCCGGGTCGGTGTCGCGGTGAAGGCTCGTGAGGTGCGCGGGATCGACCGGGTCGTCATCCGCGACGGCGACGCAATCGCCGAGCTGCTCACCCGAATGGGCGCGGGAGAGACCCGGCTCGCCTGGGAGGAGCGTCGCAAGCGCCGCGAGGTCCGCGCGAGCGTCAACCGCCTCGCCAACTTCGACGACGCGAACCTCCGTCGGTCAGCCCGCGCGGCTGTCGCGGCGAGCGCTCGGGTGGAGCGCGCCCTGGAGATCCTCGGCGAAGACGCCCCGGAGCACCTGCGGACCGCCGGCGAACTGCGCCTCCTACACCGCCAGGCGAGCCTGGAGGAGCTGGGCGGCCTCCACGAACCTCCCCTCACCAAGGACGCCGTCGCAGGCCGCATCCGACGGCTCCTGGCGACGGCGGACAAGCAGGCAGAGGACATGGGCATCCCCACCACCGAGGCCAGCCTGCCCGCCGATCTCCGCGACGACGATTGACCGCGAAGTAGCGGGTCAGGCGAAACTGACCCCCCATCTTCCCTGGAGGCCACAACTGGTTAGGATGAAGGAGTCCACATGCGCTTTTTCGCGCAAGGTAGCTGAAAGGGATCGATTTCCTCATGACCGTTAAGGTTGCAATCAACGGCTTTGGCCGTATCGGCCGTAACTTCTTCCGCGCGCTCGTCGCGTCGGGTGCCGATCTTGATGTCGTCGCAGTCAACGACCTGACCGACAACAAGACGCTGGCCCACCTGCTCAAGTACGACTCGATCCTCGGTCGCTTCCCCGGCGAGATCAGCTACGACGACGACGCCCTGACCGTCGACGGCAAGGAGATCAAGGCCTTCGCCGAGCGCGACCCGGCTCAGCTCCCCTGGGCGGACCTCGGCGTCGACATCGTCATCGAGTCCACCGGCTTCTTCACCGACGCCACCAAGGCCAAGGCCCACATCACCGCCGGCGCCAAGAAGGTCATCATCTCGGCCCCGGCCAAGAACGAAGACATCACCATCGTGATGGGCGTCAACGACGACAAGTACGACGCCGCGGCGCACACGATCATCTCGAACGCTTCGTGCACCACCAACTGCCTCGCCCCGATGGCCAAGGCGCTCAACGACGGCATCGGCATCGTCAAGGGCCTGATGACCACCATCCACGCCTACACCCAGGACCAGAACCTGCAGGACGGCCCGCACAGCGACCTTCGTCGTTCGCGCGCCGCCGCCCTCAACATGGTGCCCACCACCACCGGTGCGGCCAAGGCCGTGTCCCTGGTTCTCCCCGAGCTCAAGGGCAAGCTGGACGGCTACGCCATGCGCGTGCCCACCCCCACCGGCTCCGCCACGGACCTCACCTTCGAGGCCGCCCGCGAGACCACCGTCGAGGAGATCAACGCGATCGTCAAGGCGGCCGCAGACGGCAGGTTCCTCGTCTACACCGAGGACGAGATCGTCAGCAAGGACATCGAGACGGATCCCGCGTCCTGCGTGTTCGACTCCAAGCTCACCAAGGTGATCGGCAACCAGGTCAAGGTGCTCGGTTGGTACGACAACGAGTGGGGCTACTCCAACCGCCTCGTCGACCTGTCCGTCCTGGTCGGCTCGAAGCTCTGATCCGACTCCCAGTGGTCTGAACGACGGCCCTGTGATCCCCGCGGGGGTCGCAGGGCCGTCGTCGCCCCCACCGAACAACACCGACCAAAGAAAGGCTCACTGTGAAGTCTGTTGCAGATCTGGGCGATCTCCACGGCAAGCGGGTACTCATCCGCTGCGATTTCAACGTCCCGCTGGACGCTGACAAGAACATCGGGGACGACGGCCGCATCCGCGCCGCGCTCCCCACCCTCAACGCCCTGCGCGACGCCGGCGCCCGCGTCGTCGTCATGGCCCACCTGGGCCGCCCCAAGGGCCAGGTCAACCCCAAGTACTCGCTGGCTCCGGTCGCCGCACGGCTGAGTGAGTTGCTCGGCACCGAGGTGAAGCTGGCCGACGACGTCGTCGGTGAGTCCGCCAAGGCCGCTGTTGACGCGCTCGCCGACGGCGAGGTGGCGCTGCTCGAGAACGTGCGCTACGAACCGGCCGAGGAGTCCAAGGACGAGGCAGCCCGCCAGGAGCTCGCCGCCAAGTACGCGGCCTTCGGTGACCTGTTCATCTCCGAAGGCTTCGGCGTGGTGCACCGCAAGCAGGCCTCCGTCTACGACGTGGCGAAGCTGCTCCCCAACGCCGCCGGCTACCTCGTGGCGAAGGAGGTCGACGTGCTGCGTCGGCTCACCGAGACCCCTGAGCGCCCCTTCGTCGTGGTGCTGGGCGGCGCGAAGGTCGCGGACAAGCTGTCGGTGATCGACAACCTGCTCAAGGTGGCCGACACTCTCGTCATCGGCGGCGGCATGGTGTTCACGTTCCTCAAGGCCCAGGGCCACGAGATCGGTGACTCCCTGCTGGACGCGACCAACCTCGAGACCTGCCGCGGCTACCTGGAGGAGGCCAAGGCCAAGGGCAAGACGATCCTGCTGCCGGTCGACGTGCGCATCGCCGACGGGATGGACTTCGACGCCCGGGAGGTCAAGGGCGAGGTGGACATCGTCTCGGCTCACGCCATCCCGGCCGGGAAGCAGGGCCTCGATATCGGCCCCGAGTCCGAGAAGCTGTTCGCGGACGCCATCACTGGCGCCAAGACGGTGTTCTGGAACGGCCCCATGGGTGTGTTCGAGATCGAGGCGCTGTCGCACGGCACGGCCGCTGTGGCCAAGGCGCTGACCAAGGTCGACGGTCTCTCGGTGGTCGGTGGCGGAGACTCCGCCGCAGCCGTGCGGGTCCTCGGCCACGCCGACGACGAGTTCGGCCACATCTCGACGGGCGGCGGCGCCTCCCTCGAGTTCCTGGAGGGCAAAGAACTGCCCGGCATTTCCGTTCTGGAGGAGGACAACTGATGACCCGCAAGCCGATCATGGCCGGTAACTGGAAGATGAACGTCGACCACATCGAGGCCACTGGACTGGTGGAGAAGATCCACTACGCACTGCTGGACAAGGACTACGACCCGTCGAAGTCCGAGGCCGTCCTCATCCCGCCGTTCACGGACCTGCGCACCGTGCGCACCCTGATCGACGGCGACCGTCTCCCGTTCGCTCTGGGCGCCCAGAACGTCTCGCAGCACGACAACGGGGCCTGGACGGGTGAGATCTCCACCGCGATGCTCGCCAAGCTCGGTGTCTCGTACGCGGTGGTGGGTCATTCCGAGCGCCGTCAGTTCTTCGGCGAGACCGACGAGATCATCAACGCCAAGGCGCGCAAGGCCCTGGCCGCCGGCATCACGCCCATCATCTGCGTGGGCGAGGGCCTGGACATCCGCAAGGAGGGTCGCCACGTCGAGTACACCCTCGAGCAGGTGCGCGGCACGCTGGCCGGTCTGACGGCCGAGCAGGTCGCCGGCCTGGTCATCGCCTATGAGCCCGTGTGGGCCATCGGCACCGGCGAGGTTGCCACCCCGGACGACGCGCAGGAGGTGTGTGGCGCCATCCGCAAGGAGGTCGCTGCGCTCTACGACGAGCCCACGGCCGAATCCGTGCGCATTCAGTACGGCGGCTCCGTCAAGGCGGACAACGTGGCTCTCATCATGAGCAAGCCGGACGTCGACGGTGCCCTCGTCGGCGGCGCCGCGCTGAAGCCCGACGAGTTCGCGGCCATCGTGCGGTTCTACCAGCTCTGAGAAACGCAAGCAGGCCAGCGGCGCGGGACGACACGTCCCGCGCCGCTCGGCGTTGCGGCCCGCCGCGCCGTCCAGGGTTGGACAGGCCGGGGCGAATGTGGATAACCGGTCGTCGTCGGATAGTCTGTACGGCGTGATTGTCCCCCTCGTGTCTTGGCCGGTGACGACGCTCTCAATCATCGCGATTGTCCTCAGCGTCCTCCTCGCGGCCACCGTCCTCCTCCACAAAAGTCGTGGCGGTGGAATGTCTGATCTCTTCGGCGGCGGCATGTCGACCTCCATGGGTGGAGCGTCGACGGCGGAGCGCCGGCTGGACCGGATCACGGTCGTGTTGTCGCTGGTCTGGCTTCTGACGATCATCGGGCTGCTGGTGCTGTACCGCATCGGCGCCTGACCCGGCACGACCCCTTCATCACGTCTCAAGGAGAACACAAGTGGCAAGTGGCAACGCCATTCGCGGCAGCCGTGTCGGCGCCGGACCCATGGGTGAGGCGGAGCGTGGCGATACCGCGCCGCGGCTCCACGTCTCGTACTTCTGCGCCAGTGGGCATGTGACCCGGCCGGCCTTCGCCGTCGATGCGCCGATCCCCGAGTCGTGGGACTGCCCCCGTTGCGGGCTCCCGGCGAACACGGACGCAGACAATCCGCCGCCTCCGCCGAAGATCACCCCCTACAAGACGCACCTGGCCTATGTGAAGGAGCGCCGCACCGACGCGGAAGCCGCCCAGATCCTGGAAGAGGCCGTGTCCGCACTTCGCGCGCGCCGCGCCTCGGGCGAGGTCATCTACTGAAGTCCCCGGTAGTGCAGCTGCCCGCTCAGAACGGGCAGCTGTACTGCGCAGGAAGGCCGCTCGCGGCGGCGTCGTCCAGATACCACAGGGTGACCTTCTTCCCGCGCACGTGAGCGGCGGGAAGTCTCTGATCGCCTTGCAGGGCCCCGGCGACGGCGTCGGCCTTGGCCTCACCTGTAGCCATGATCCACATCTCCGTTGATCTGTTGAGCGCAGGGATGGTGAGCGAGATCCGCTCCGTCGGGGGTTTGGGGGCATCCGTGACGCCGATCACGCTGCGCGTGGTGGGCTCGAAGCTGGGGTGCCCGGGGAAGATCGATGCGATGTGTCCGTCCTCTCCGACGCCCAGCAGCATGATGTCGAAGTGGGTGGCCCCCAGCTCGGCCTCATACTCCGCGGCGCACTCGTGCGAGTCCTTCCGCCCGTCCTGGGCGGCCATCATGTGGGTGTCAGCCGACTTGATGGACACGGTGCGGGCCAGCCGCGACACCGCCTGCAGCGAGTTGCGGTCCGGATCCGTGGCGGGGACGAACCGTTCGTCGCCCCACCACAGCTGCAGCTTCGCGGCGTCGAGGTCTGAGCCCACAGCCAGCTCGGCGAAGCGCTCATACATGGCGTTGGCGGCATTGCCCCCGGTCAGGCAGACGTGAACGATCGGCTGGGTGTCCTGAAGCTCGACGAGTCGATCTAGCAACCGCTGCGCCACCAGGTGACTCACCTCGTCCGCGCCTGGCATCCGGACCACTCGGGTATACACGTCAGCGCCCTTCGGCGTCGGCCACGAGGCGGGTCGTCGCCGCCTCGAAGATGTCGTCGGCGTCCATGCGTTGCAGCTCCTCGGTCAGGAGGTCCGTCAGCGGCCGCCGCCTGAGTGCGACCGTGCGCTGAGGTTGATGCGGCACCTGGTAGAGGGCAGTGCCCTCCGCCACGCGGCGCACCGTGATGTCGCCCTCGCGCGTGTTGAGCCGCACCTCGTTGACGCCGGGCTGGTCGCCGACGTGGCGTTCGACGTGGACGCCGAGCCTGTCGCTCAGCCAAGCGGACAGGAGTGTCGCGGGGGCGTTGTCCTGGGCGGCGGAGACCATGGCGCCGGTGACCTCGGAGCGCGTCTGGTCCATGGCAGCCGCGAGCAGGGCGCGCCACCGGGTCAGCCGGGTCCAGGTGAGGTCCGTGTCGCCTGGGGCATGGTTGCGGGCGCGGCGCAGCAGTGCATCCTGGGGGTCGTGGCAGCCGGCCGCATCCGTGATCCGCCGATCGGCGAGGCCGCCGATGGGGTCGTCGGCGAGGTGATCCGGCGCCTCGTGCGGCCACCACACGATGGTGGGGGAGTCAGGCAGCAGCAGCGGCAGGCAGATCGAGTCCCCGTGGTGGCGCAGCTCCCCGTGGAGCCTCAACACGATGAGATCTCCGGGAAGGCCCTCGCCCACCTCGATGGTCGCGTCGAGCCGGGCCTGGTCGGCCTCCACGTAGGTGACGAGGATGACCCGCGACGGGTGGGCCGTGGCCGACGCCTTCGCAGCCTCCAGCACCTCCTCGAAGTGCCCATCGGTGGTGACGATGAGGAGGGTCAGCACGAGGCCGCTGGCCCCGGCGGTGCGCTTGGCGCTGATGAGGGAGGCCGCGACCTCGCGGGACGACGTGTCGGTCAGTTCGATGATCATGAAAAAGACTCCTTAAGGCCTGCGCCAGCTGAAGCCGTCGCGGCTCAGCATCTCGTGGGCCGACGTCGGGCCCCAGGTCCCGGAGGCGTACTGCTCGGGCTGCTCCGCGACCGAGGCCCAGTACTCGATGACCGGATCGAGGATCTTCCAGCTGAGCTCAACCTCATCCTGCTGCGGGAAGAGCGGAGGGTCCCCGAGCAGGACGTCGAGGATGAGCCGCTCATAGGCCTCCGGGGAGGACTCGGTGAACGATCCGCCGTAGCCGAAGTCCATCGACACCTCGCGGATCTCCATCTGGGTGCCAGGGACCTTCGCGCCGAAGCGGAGGGTCACGCCCTCGTCGGGCTGGATCCGCATGACCAGCGCGTTGGTGCCGAGCTCCTCGGTGTCGGTGGCCGTGAACGGCAGGTGGGGCGCGCGCTTGAAGCTGAGGGCCACCTCGGTGACCCTGCGCGGCATCCTTTTCGCCGAGCGGAGGTAGAAGGGGACCCCGGCCCATCGTCGGTTGTCGATGTCCACGCGCATGGCGGCGAACGTCTCGGTCTTCGAGCCCTCGGGCACCCCCTCCTCCTGCAGGTACGCGATGACGGGCCTGCCGCCCTGCCAGCCGGCGGCGTACTGCCCGCGGGCGGTGTGGAGGTCGTAGCGCTCCGGCACCCGGGCGGCTGCAAGCA
>DATITN010000317.1:0-3338 GCA_035467795.1 Arachnia sp.
ATGACGCCAGTGGCACCCTCCCCGCTCCGCGCTGAGCGCGGCCACCCCCACTGGGGGATACTTACCGCGCGCCGGCCCTCCGAGGAGCGCTCACTGGCGCCGGATTCAGTGCGGAACTCCGATGTCGCTTCGGTGGAAGCCCTCTGCGTAGTCCACGCGCGAGAGGAGCGCGTACGCGCGCTCGCGCGCCACATCCACGTCCGCGCCCCGACCCACTGTGCCCAGCACGCGACCGCCGGCGGAGACGAGCCTCCCGCCGTCCAGGCGGGTCCCGGCATGCAGCACGTAGGCGTCGTCCTCGTCCTCCGGCACCACAATCGCCCCACCCGTGGCGGGGGTGCCGGGGTAGCCCGCGGCCGCCGACACCACCACGACTGCCGCGCCCTCGCGCCACGCCAGCTCACCGATGGTGTCCAGCTCCCCGCGGGCTGCGGCGCGGAGCACCCCTGCCAGCGGGGTGTCGAGGAGCGCGAGGACGGCCTGGGTCTCCGGGTCCCCGAAGCGGACGTTGAACTCCACCACCCGCAGGCCCCTCGACGTGAGCGCCAGCCCGGCATAGAGGAGCCCGATGAAGGGGGTGCCACGTCGGCGCATCTCGGCCAGGGTGGGATCGATGACCTCGGCCATGATCTGGTCCGTGAGGCCTGCGTCGGCCCAGGCCAGCGGCGAGTAGGCGCCCATGCCCCCGGTGTTGGGCCCCGCGTCGTCGTCTCCCACCCGCTTGTAGTCCTGCGCGGGCAGCAGCGGAAGTGCGCGCTCGCCGTCGCAGATCGCGAACAGGCTCACCTCCGGCCCGTCCAGGTAGTCCTCGATGACCACCCGGCCGCAGACCGCGGCGTGCGCAAGGGCCGCCTCGCGGTCGTCGGTGACCACCACGCCCTTGCCGGCGGCCAGAGCGTCGTTCTTGACCACGTAGGGGGCGCCGAACTCGTCCAGCGCGGCCGCCGCCTGTTCCGGCGTCTCACAGAGGCGTGCATCCGCGGTGGGCACCCCTGCGGCCCGCATGACTTCCTTGGCGAACGCCTTCGACCCCTCGAGGACCGCGGCCTCGCGGCCTGGCCCGAACGCGTCGATGCCGGCCTCCCGCAGCGCGTCGGCCACCCCTGCCACCAGCGGCGCCTCCGGCCCGATCACCACGAGGTCGACGCCCAGTGACCGCGCCGCCTCCACAACCGCGACGGGCGACGACGGGTCCAGCGAGTGCAGCGTGGCGATTCGCCCGATCCCCGGGTTCCCCGGGGCTGCGTGCAGCTCGGTGACGGACGGATCTGCGACGAGCGCGCGGGCAAGGGCGTGCTCGCGCCCCCCGGAGCCAAGGAGAAGGATCTTCACCCGCGTCAGCCTAGTGGTCCGCTCCCGGACTTCAGATCAGGTCGTTGATGGCCACCGACTGCTCGCGACCAGGGCCGACCCCGATGCCGCTGATCCGGCACCCGATCAGCTCCTCGAGCCTGTGCACGTAGGCCTGGCAGGTTGCCGGCAGCTCATCGAACTCGCGGCACCCGCTGATGTCCTCGGCCCAGCCCTCGAGCTCCTCGTAGATGGGCTTGGCATGGTGGAAGTCCGATTGCGTCATGGGCATCACGTCGTGGCGGACGCCGTCGACCTCGTAGGCCACGCACACCGGGATCTTCTCCCAACCGCTCAGGATGTCCAGCTTGGTGAGGAAGATGTCGGTGAAGCCGTTGATCTTGACCGCCTGCTCCACGAGCACCGCATCGAACCAGCCGCAGCGACGCGGGCGACCGGTGGTGGCGCCGAACTCGGCGCCGATGCGGCGCAGCTCCTCGCCGTCGTGGTCGAACAGCTCGGTGGGGAAAGGGCCCTCGCCGACGCGGGTGGTGTAGGCCTTCGCGATGCCGATGGTGCGGTCGATCCGGGTGGGGCCCACGCCGCCGCCCGTGGTGGCGCCGGCCGCCGTCGGGTTCGACGAGGTGACGTAGGGATAGGTGCCCTGGTCCACGTCGAGGTGGTGGGCCTGGGCGCCCTCGAAGAGCACCACCTTGCCGGCATCCAGCGCGTCGTTGACATAGCGACCGGAGTCCACGATGTGGGGGCGGATGGTGTCGGCGTGCTTGAGGAGGGCCTGCACCACCTCCTCCGCAATGATCGGACGCCGGTTGTAGACCTTCACCAGCAACTGGTTCTTCTGATCCAGCGCGGCCTCGACCTTCTGGCGCAGGATGGACTCGTCGAGGATGTCCTGGATCCGGATGCCGAGGCGGTTGACCTTGTCCGAGTAGCACGGCCCCACGCCGCGGCCCGTGGTGCCGATCCGCCGCTTGCCGAGGAACCGCTCGGTGACCTTGTCCAGCACCTTGTGGTACTCGGTGATGATGTGGGCGTTGGCCGAGATCAGCGGATGAGCCACGTGCACGCCCCGCGACGCCAGCACGTCCAGCTCCTCGGCCAGCACGTCGAGATCGACGACGACGCCGTTGCCGATCACGGTGGTGGTCCCCGGGTTCAGGATGCCGGAGGGCAGGAGGTGGAGCACGAACTTCTCGCCGCCGACCACCAGCGTGTGGCCCGCGTTGTTGCCGCCGGAGTAGCGGACACAGACGTCGACGCGGTCCCCCAGCTGGTCAGTCGCCTTGCCCTTGCCTTCGTCTCCCCATTGAGCCCCGACCACGACAACGCTTGGCATCTCGCCACCTCCATACACATGGATGAAGCCCCTGCTCTTCGCGGGGGCCCTACCGGGGCAGTCTAACGGAGCCGAGGCCCGCCCACCGGAGGCGGACTCCTTCCTGACCCCTCAGGCGGAGTGCTGATCCACCCAGCGCTCAAGCTGCTGCGGCGGCGACGCGCCCACCTGCCGCGACACTTCCTTCCCGTCGCGCATCAGCACCAACGTGGGGATGCTCATCGCCTCGAACCTCGCCTGCAACCCGCGGTTGTGATCCACGTTGACCTTCACCACCTTCAGCCGGCCGGCCTTCGCCTTCGCGAGGCGCTCGAGGACGGGCGAGACCATGCGGCACGGCCCGCACCAGGGCGCCCAGAGGTCCACCACGACGGGCACCCGCGTGGCCACGACATGATCGAAATCGGCGTCCGTGGCGTCGACGAGCCACGGCAGGTCGGCCTTGCACTTAGCGCATCGCGGCAGGCCGGTGGCGGCGGCGGGGACCTTGTTGCGTGCGCCGCACGAGACGCAGGTGGAGATGCTCATGACTCCATCGTCCCCCCTGCCCCGAAATGTGGGGTGACTGGGCATGAGATCGGCGCACATCGGTGGCCCCGGGCTTGGAGGAATCTGCACGAAAGGTCAGCGCTCTTGCCTACGATCGCTGTGGGAATCAGGATCGATGGATACCCGCAACGACGCAGGAGGT
>DATITN010000318.1:0-5148 GCA_035467795.1 Arachnia sp.
GGACGGCTACCTGCCCACCGACGCCGAGGTGCTCGCCCGCTACGATCACCGCCGGTTCGGCGAGTTCGCGGCCGTGACCCGCCGTCGGCACGGCGAGGGACAGGTGGTGTGCGTGGGCACGGTGCCCAACCCGGCTCTGGCTGCGGACGTGTTCAGGCTGCTCGTGGCATCGCCGGTCTCGGCCGCCTGGGTACGCGACGCGTCGGTCTCGGTCATGTCCGGACGCTCCGACGGCCGGCGGATCTGGTTCCTGCACAACTGGAGCGACGAGCCCGCCGCCGCGACCGTGCCGTCGCCGGTGGTGGACCTGGTCAGCGGGGCTCGGCACTTGGCCGATCAGCGCCTGAGTCTTGGCCCCTGGTCCTGCCTGGTGCTGGCAGAACCGGTCTGAGTGGGGTCAGGCCTTGGAGCAGAGGGCGACGAGGAAGTCCGACTGCTCGGTGAAGGGCCGCAGGTCCCACGTGGACAGCGCGACGTCCAGCCGCAGCCCGGCGGCGTCGATGTCGGCGAAGAAGTCCGCGAACTCGTAGCCGCGGCCACCGCCGAAGCCGATGATCGCGCGCCCCTCCGGCGCCAGGTGCGTGCCGAAGCGGCGCAGCACCTCCACGCGCGTCGACGGCGCCAGGAAGCCCATCACGTTGCCGGCGGCGATGATGACGTCGAAGTCCGCCTCGACGCCCGCGGCCGGGAGATCCAGCTCGGCGAGGTCACAGACCACCCAGGTGGGTCCGGGGTGGTCCGTCTCCGCGGCCTCGATGAGGGCAGGGTCCACGTCCACGCCCACCACCACGTGCCCCAGCGCGCTCAGGCGCCCACCGACGCGCCCAGGGCCGCAGCCGGCGTCCAGGATGCGGGAGCCGCGCGGCACCATGGCGTCGACCGTCCGGGCCTCGCCGGCCAGGTCGTGGCCGGCCGCTTCCATGATCTTGAAGCGCTCGATGTAGCGCTGGGAGTGATCAGGGTCCGCGGCGATGATGCGCGCCCACTTGCTGGGTTCAGTCATGGGGCCATTCTTGTCCCGAGTGCCCTCGGGTCACAAAGTGGAGCCTCCTGAGGGAGTCGAACCCTCGACCACTCGCTTACAAGGCGAGAGCTCTGGCCGCTGAGCTAAGGAGGCAGGCGCCCCTATTCTGCCGCTAGGGGTGGGTGTCCGCGCAAGCTAGGCGCCCGACGCGGCGAGGAACAGCTGGCCCTTGCCGGTGACCGTCACCTGCTCGTCGGCGGGGATGAACACCGCGTCTCCGGACTCGACGAGCTGCGGCTCCCCGTCCCCGTGGAGGGTGAACGCGCCCGAGGTGGCCAGCGCGATACGGCCGGAATCCGGACGGGGGAGAGCCAGGGCGCCGTCGTCGCACGGGGCCAGCAGCCACAGCTCGAACTCGGGGAACGACGTGGGATACAGGTAGATGCCGTCGCCACCGGCCGGCACCAGGATCTCCGGGACCATCGGCTCGAACCCCACCACCTGCAGCAGGCCGTCGACGTCGATGTGTTTGGCGGTGAGGCCGCCGCGCATCACGTTGTCCGAGTTGGCCATGATTTCCACACCGGTGCCGCGCAGGTAGGCGTGCATCACGCCGGCCTCGAGGGCCACGGCCTCGCCGGGCTGCAGCGCGAAGCGGTTCATCAGCAGGGCCGCCAGGATGCCCGGATCCCCGGGGAAGTGCTCGTCCAGCTCGACGGCGGTGCGGGCGAACTCGCCCAGGCTTCCCGGCGCGTGCAGGCGTTCGACGGCGGCCGCGAGCACCACGTCGACGAGGTAGCGCCGCTCATCCAGCGACAGCACGTCGAGGAACACCTCCTGCAGAGCGGGTGCGTCGCGGCGGTCCCGCAGCGGCCCGATGACGGAGGCGAGCTCGTCGGCCACCCCGAGGCCCTCGAAGAGGCCGGCGGTCTGCACAGGATCCCGGAAGCCCAGCAGGCCCTCGAAGGGGGTGAGGGCGACGATGGTCTCCGGCTTGGGCCAGTCGTCCTTGAAGGAGCGCACGGGATCCGCGGGGTGGAGGCCCTGGAGGGATTCGCGCGCGTAGCCCACCTCGGCCTGTTCGCGCGACGGGTGCGCCTGCAGGCTGAGCGGCGAGGAGGCGGACAGGATCTTCATCAGGAACGGCAGCCGGGCCCCGAACTGCGTCTCGGTGGCGCCCCCCAGGACGTGCGGCTCGGCCTGGACGAGGTCAGCGAGCGCGCGCCCGTCGTCGAGGAAGGCGTGCCCGCCCGGGTGGGTGCCCAGCCAGTACTCGGCCCACGGGCGCCCGTCCGGGTCCCTACGGAGGATCGCGGGGATCTCGGTATGGCTTCCCCAGGCGAAGTGCTGGACGTGGCCGGTGAGTCGGCGCATGGTGATGGGAGTCCTTGAGGTGTGGGGGCCAGGGCGCCCTCGACTCTACCGCGCGGTGTGGGCCGACGGGGTGCCCGGCGGCCGCCGGCTAATGACACCGGTGTGATTCAGGTTTAGACTGGGCGCCATGTCTGAAGCCTTCACCGTCAGCGCACCGGCCGAGTTGTCGGACCGTGACGCCGCGATCCTGGACTTCGAGGACCGATGGTTCACCTCGGCGGTGCCGAAGGAACAGGCCATCATGGAGCACTTCAACCTGTCGTCGGCGCGCTACTACCAGCACCTCAACGTGCTCATCGACACCCCCGAGGCGCTGGCCTACCGGCCCCTCCTGGTGAAGCGTCTGCGCCGGATGCGCGGCCAGCGTCACGCCGCCCGCTCCGCCCGCCGGCTCAACGGCTGACCAGCCTCCGCAGCCCCATTGCCAGCGGCATCGTCGGATTCCTGCGGTAGCCACCCTTGAGCAGGTCCGCCTGCACCTCGAAATGATTGGCGCTGGCCCGGTCGCCCGTGCGCACCATGGACCACACCACGGCCATCCCGTAGAGCGGAAGGAACGGCAGCCCCAGACAGTAGGCGTACTGCCAGGCGTGGCCGTCCTCGTGTTCCATCAGCGTGGGCGTGGAGGCCTCCACCTCCTCCAAGCTCCGACGGGGGACCAGCACCACCGACCCGATTGTCATGGCGCCGGCGTTGGTGATCGGGAGCCGCACCCGGTCCGCGACGATCAGATGGTCGCGGAGCCGGAGCCGGGACCGACCCGCCAGAGCGACGACGAGGCCGAGCGGGGTGGACAGGTTGGCAAGGTTGGCGGCGTTGCGGAGGAGCCGCGGCAGGTCCGTTGTCGGCTGCCGCTGTCGTCGAGAGCTGGGTGTCACAGGCAGAGCCTAACGTCCGCCTCCGGCGGCCGCTGCAGGCTCGCAACCACGGAATTCTTTGCACTCTCTTGTGTCGAGTGCTAATAATGGGGTTAGCACTCTCACGCTTTGAGTGCCACCGAACTGTGGTGAGGCTTAGCCGTCCGTCGCGGGCACCGCGGTTCACCCGACACTGCACACTCCGGGGCTCCGGCCCCACTTGACGGGAGGACTCCCGAAACACCATGGCAAAGCTGATTGAGTTCAATGAGGAAGCGCGCCGCGCCCTCGAGCGTGGCATGAACACGCTGGCCGACGCGGTCAAGGTGACGCTCGGCCCCAAGGGCCGCAACGTCGTCCTGGAGAAGAAGTGGGGCGCCCCCACGATCACCAACGATGGCGTGTCCATCGCCAAGGAGATCGAGCTGGAGGACCCGTACGAGCGCATCGGCGCTGAGCTGGTCAAGGAGGTCGCCAAGAAGACCGACGACGTCGCCGGCGACGGCACCACCACCGCCACCGTCGTGGCTCAGGCGATGGTCCGCGAGGGCCTCCGCAACGTCTCGGCCGGGGCGAACCCGATGAGCCTGAAGAAGGGCATCGAGACCGCAGTGGCCGCCATCGTCGCCGAGCTGGCCAACATGGCCATCGACGTCGAGACCAAGGAGCAGATCGCCGCCACCGCCTCGATCTCCGCCGCTGACACCACCGTCGGCGAGATCATCGCCGAGGCGATGGACAAGGTGGGCAAGGAGGGCGTGATCACGGTCGAGGAGTCCAACACCTTCGGCCTGGACCTCGAGCTCACCGAGGGCATGCGCTTCGACAAGGGCTACATCTCGCCCTACTTCGTCACCGACGCCGAGCGCATGGAAGCCACCCTGGATGATCCGTACATCCTGCTGGTCAACTCCAAGATCTCCTCGCTGAAGGACCTCCTGCCGGTCCTGGAGAAGGTCATGCAGTCCGGCAAGCCGCTCCTGGTCATTGCCGAGGACGTCGAGGGTGAGGCCCTCGCAGGCCTGATCGTCAACAAGATCCGCGGCACGTTCAAGTCCGTCGCGGTCAAGGCCCCCGGCTTCGGAGACCGCCGCAAGGCCATGCTGACCGACATCGCCATCCTCACTGGCGCCGAGGTCATCAGCGAAGAGGTCGGCCTGTCGCTGGACGCCGTCACCCTGGATCTCCTGGGCTCGGCGCGTTCCGTGCTGGTCACCAAGGACGAGTGCACGATCATCGAGGGCGCCGGCGAGTCGGCGCAGATCGAGGGTCGCGTCTCGCAGATCCGTCGCGAGATCGAGAACTCGGATTCCGAGTACGACCGTGAGAAGCTGCAGGAGCGCCTCGCCAAGCTGGCCGGCGGCGTTGCCGTCATCAAGGTCGGCGCGGCCACCGAGGTGGAGCTCAAGGAGCGCAAGCACCGCATCGAGGACGCCGTCCGCAACGCGAAGGCCGCCGTCGAGGAGGGCATCGTGCCTGGTGGTGGCGTCGCGCTGCTGCAGGCGGCGAAGTCCGCCAAGGTCGAGGGTCTTGAGGGTGACGAGGCTGTCGGCGCGCAGATCGTCTTCAAGGCGGCTTCGGCCCCGCTGAAGCAGATCGCGTTCAACGCCGGCCTTGAGGGCGGCGTGGTGGCCGAGAAGGTCTCCAACCTGCCCGTGGGCCAGGGCCTCGACGCGGCCACCGGCGAATACGTCGACATGGTCGCGGCCGGCATCATCGACCCGGCCAAGGTCACCCGCTCGGCGCTGCAGAACGCCGCCTCCATCGCGGCGCTCTTCCTCACCACCGAGGCCGTCGTCGCCGACAAGCCGGAGAAGGCGCCCGCCATGGGCGGCGACCCCTCCGGTGGCATGGGCGGCATGGACTTCTGAGTCCACTCCGCTCCTCGTAGCACCAGCACCACCCAGCACCATCACGAACGGCCCCGGCCTTCCGCCTCACCCGCGGAGACCG
>DATITN010000319.1:0-1861 GCA_035467795.1 Arachnia sp.
CTCCTCGTGGACCATCTGCATGGCCAGCTCGACGGCGGCCTCGGCCAGCGCGCGGCTGTGCGAGACCACCACGATGCCCACCGCCATCAGGCGCCGATCACATCCGCCAAGGCGTCGAACAGGTACGCCGACGATGTGGCCCCCGGATCCTGGTGACCCGCGGACCGCTCGCCCAGGTAGCTCGCCCGGCCCTTCTTCGCCACCATCGGGGTGGTGGCGTCACGGCCCGCGGCGGCGGACTGCGCGGCCGCCGCGACGGCGTCGTGCAGATCCGCTCCGTCGGCCAGGGCCGCGTCGAAGGCGTCGATGGCCGGGGCCAGCGAATCCACCATCGTCTTGTCGCCCAGCTCCGTCTTGCCGCGGACGATCAACCCCTCGAGCCCGGCACGGAAGGCCTTCGCGAACTCCTGTGGCGAGAGCTCCATCACGGACCCGGTGGCCATCCCCATCTTCATCAGCAGGGTGCCGTACAGCGGGCCGGCGGTGCCGCCGACCGTGCTGACCAGCGTCATACCCGCCTTCTTGAACAGGCCGTCGACGGTGGTGGCCGCATCGAGGTGGGTCACCACCGCCGCGGTGCCCCGGGCCATGTTGGCGCCGTGGTCCGCGTCACCGATGGCCGAATCGAGGTCCGTGAGGAAGGTCTTGTTCTCGTCGATGATCTGCGCGTAGCGGCGCAGCCAGTCGGCGAGCAGGTCCAGGGTCAGGTGTTGTGCGCTCACATGCCCCACCGTAGCCCCGCGGACTTCACGGGGGCATCCCACAGGCGAATCATGTCGTCGTCTGCCTTGACGAGCGTGAGCGAGCAGCCGGCCATGTCCAGGCTGGTGATGTAGTTGCCCACGAGGTTGCGCTCGACGGTGACCCCCGCGTCCTTCAACAGCGCCACAACCTCGCCGTACATGAGGTACAGCTCGATCAGCGGGGTGCCGCCCATGCCGTTGAGCATGGCGATGACGGGGGCGCCGGTGAAGTCGAGGTCGTGGAGGACGGGATCCACCAGCTGCTTGGCAATGGACTTCGCGTCCGCGATGGGCTCGCGGTGGCGGCCGGGCTCGCCGTGGATGCCGATGCCGATCTCCACTTCGTCCTCGGGCAGGTCGAAGGTGGGCTTGCCGGCAGACGGGACTGTGCACGAGGTGAGCGCCATGCCCATCGAGCGGCCGTTGTCCGCCACCCGCTGCGCCAGCGCCTTGACGGAGGCCAGGTCCTGGCCCTCCTCGGCGGCGGCGCCGACGATCTTCTCCAGCAGCACCGTCGTGCCCACGCCGCGGCGGCCCGCGGTGTACAGCGAGTCCTGCACCGCGACGTCGTCGGCCACGATGACCGTCTCCACCGTGATGCCGGCGTCGGTGGCCATCTCGGCGGCCATCTCGAAGTTCATGATGTCGCCGGTGTAGTTCTTCACGATGTGCAGCACGCCCCCGCCGTTGTCCACGACGGTGGTGGCCTCGAACATCTGGTCCGGGGTGGGGGAGGTGAACACCTGGCCGGCGCACGCGGCGTCGAGCATGCCCACGCCGACGAAGCCGCCGTGCATCGGCTCGTGACCGGAGCCGCCGCCGGAGATGATGGCGACCTTCCCGGCCTCCTTTGGGGTGACGCGATAGACCACGCGGTTCTCGTGATCTATGCGGACATTCGCGTCTGATGCCTCCACGCCCTTGAGGGCGTCGGCGATCACGTCGTCGGCGGAATTGATGAGCTTCTTCACGGTCCTACCTCCTGCGTCGTTGCGGGTATCCATCGATCCTGATTCCCACAGCGATCGTAGGCAAGAGCGCTGACCTTTCGTGCAGATTCCTCCAAGCCCGGGGCCACCGATGTGCGCCGATCTCATGCCCAGTCACCCCACATTTCG
>DATITN010000320.1:0-2022 GCA_035467795.1 Arachnia sp.
GGCTCCCCGTTCACGGTCACGGTGACGACGTCCCCGGCCGCGACGCGGTCCAGCACAGAGCGGGTGTGGTTGCGGAGATCCCGCGAGGCGACGGTCGTCATGTGCGCAACTGTAGCATCTCCGCCACACCCTGCTCTGGGAGTGAGAGGGCCAAGCCTCGGCAGCCTGGTCACGAACCCGCCCGCCGGTCACACCCAGACGGGCCTCTCAGGGATTCCGCCAGCGATCCTGCTCCGTCAGCGGGACCAATGACGGAAGCTCGGCCGTGGTGTGGAGCGGGATGCGCTCGCCCACCTCACCGGACTTGAGCAGTGACTCCATGATCTCGAGGACGTGCAACGACAGCTCCCCGCTGGCCCGGAGCCCGCCGTCGATGCAGTCCAGAAGCCCCACTCCCCGTTCGGCCCCCACATAGCCGGCCGACGGTCGGAGTGGAGTCCAGTCGGCGTCGCCCGCACGGCGGAGAAGGACCGCGCCCTCGAACGTGTTGGGGTCGGGCACCGATAGCGTGCCGGTCTCCCCGTGGACCTCGATGGGCGCCGCGACCGTGGCCGCACCGTCGAAGCTCAACACGAGCGACGAGAGCGCCCCGCCCTCGTGCTCGAGCACGCCGGTCACGTGGGTGGCCACCTCAACCGGAATCAGCTCGCCGGCGCGAGGTCCGGAGGCGATCCGGCGCGTGTCCCTGGGCCGCGACGCGGCCCCTCGGACGGCGACCACGGGGCCGAGCAGGTGGACCAACGTGGTCAGGTAGTAGGGCCCCATGTCGTAGAGAGGGCCGCCGCCGTCCAGATAGTAGAAGTCGGGGTTCGGGTGCCACGCCTCGTGACCCGGCGAGATCCAGGTGGCCATCGCCGAGAGTGGGCGCCCGATCATCCCGTCGTCGACGGCGGCGCGCGCCGTCTGGACCCCCGTCCCCAGCACGGTGTCCGGCGCACCCCCCACCCAGGCACTGCCGGCGGCTGCCAGAATCTCGCGACCCTCTGCGACGGTGGCCGCGAAGGGCTTCTCGCCGTAGACGTTCTTGCCCGAACGCAGCGCGGCAAGGGCGATCTCGGCGTGGGCTGCCGGGATGGTCAGATTGAGAACCGTGTCCACCTCGGGATCCGCGAGCAGTTCCTCGACGCTCAGGGCCCGGCACCCGTCGAACCGATCCGCGACCGCTTCGGCACGGCTGAGGACGAGGTCGGCAGCGGCGACGATGCGCACGCGAGGCACGTCCTTGAGCGTGGTCAGGTATCGCTCTGAGATGACGCCCAGACCCACTACTCCGATTCCGTGGCGCTCGCCCATAGCATCCCCCTCTCGATGATCGTGCTCACGTTTGGGTCCTGGAGGACGTCGAGGCTGTGCCCGGGGGTCGCGACGAAGATGCGCCCGAGGCCCCACTGCCTGGTCCAGACCACCGGTGAGGTGATCGGCCGGTGCCATGGGTGGTAGGGCTGGACGGGGTGGGTGGTGGTGGCCAACACGTCGATCAGGTCGTCGTGGAGGACCCAGTACTGCTCTGTGGACAACGTGAAGTCGTCGATGCCGGTCATGATCTCATGGTCGCGGCCGAGGTCGGTGAGCTCGACGGTGTAGCTCAGGAAGTTGTCTGTCTCGTCCCCGCACCACTGGTCGGGATGCTTCGACGGATGAGTCGCGAACTGGCCCCCGATCAGCTGCAGGTACTCGGAGTTGTTGCGGTAGGAGTCCGCGATACCGCCGTGCCATCCGGCGAGACCGGTCCCGTTGGCCACCGCGGACCGGAGTCCGAGGAACGCCTCGCGGGAGATGTCGGACATGGTCACGGACTGCAGAATCAGCTGGGTGTCGCCCATCACGTCGGCGTCGGCATAGACCTCGTTGGAGTCCTCCACCCGCACGTCGAAACCGCTGCGCTGCAGGAAGGGGACGAAGAGGTTCGTCGCCTCGACCGGACGGTGACCCTCCCACCCCCCCCGGACGATGAGTGCCTTGCGTGTCATAGATCTCCTCCTGTGGTCACGGGCGTGAGCACGCTCGCGTTGTGTGCGCTTT
>DATITN010000321.1:0-3381 GCA_035467795.1 Arachnia sp.
GGCGGTGTGTGGGGTGGGCGGCGAGGTCGGCGGGTGTGATGAGGGCACCGTCGGCGGCGGCGGAGGCGTAGATCGCGGCCACCATCTCGATGGAGCGGGCGGGCTCGTCGGCGGTGGGCGGCAGCGGCTCCCCGGCCAGGAGCGCGTCGAAGACGTCTCGCAGCAGAGGCGCATGGTCGCTGCGCTCCTCGTGTTCGGGGACCCGCCACGCATCGGCCTCGTCCTCGAACCCGGGGGCGGGCGTGATCTGCCAGTTCTCGTGCCCGTGGCCGTAAAGATGCTCGACGGTAACGGTCGCCTTCTGCGTGTCGATCCGCACCGCACTGACCTGGCGGGGGGAGACCGCGCTGGTGACCACCTGCGCCACCGTTCCCCCGGCGAAGGTGATGGTCGCGGTGGAGGCGTCCTCGGTCTGGGTCTCGCGGTCCAGGCGCCAGAGACGTCCCTGGACGCTGGCCCAGTCACCCAGAAGGAAACCCAGGAGATCCAGCTGGTGGATGCCATGCCCCAGAGTGGTGCCGCCACCCTCGGTGGCCCACTTCCCGCGCCACGGCACGGCGAAGTAGTCGGCGCCACGGAACCACAACGTCTGGCACACCGCGATCAGCGGGCGCCCCAGGGCGCCGCTGGTGAGCAGTTCGCGGACATGCGCCGCGGCGGTGCCGGTCCGCTGCTGGAACACCACAGCCAGCTCTTTCCCGGCAGCGGCGGCGGCCGCGCGCATCTCGTCGAGCTCATCCAGCGACGGCGCCGGAGGCTTCTCGACGACCACGTGCGCGCCCGCTGCGAAGGACGCGACCGTCTGGTCGCGGTGGACACCCGGCGGAGTGCAGATCAGCACCACATCCGGATGTTCGGCGGCCAGGAGTTCGTCGAGCGTGTCGTAGACCGCCGGATTCCCCCACTGCGCGGCGAAGGCGTCGGCCTTGGATCGAGTCTGGTTGGTGACCGCGACAAGCTCGGCCCGCGGATGGGCCTCCACGGCCCGCGCATGGAAATGACCAACAGCACCGGTGCCGACGATGGCGCAGCGGAGACTCCGGGTCATTCGGCCGCCTCAGCATCCGTGGTGGGTGTCGGGCTGATAGCCCGGAGTTCCGCGACCAGATCCGCCCCGACGCCCGCGGCATGGGCGGCCACGTTGGCGTCGCCGACGACGAGCACTGCGGACAGCACGAGCGTCTCCCCCGGCGGCAGTAGCGTCTCGGTGAAGAAGAACGGAGCCGGATTCAGCCCCGCGTATTCTTCGCTGCGGGCGAACCACGGGCTCGGCTCCACCGCGCCGTCGAGCATGAGGACTCCGGCGGAGCGGTCCGAGGCCGCGAAGGCCAGCCACGGGCCCGGTTCACCGCGCGCTGCGTCTCCCGCGGGCCCCGACGGCGCCAGGATCTCGCCGCCGGTGAAGGTGTCGGGACCACGCCAGAAGATGCCGCAGTAGCCGGCATTCTCCCGGCCCTTGGACGTCGGCGAACCAAACCCCAACTCCCCGCCCGAGACGTTCGTCAACGCGCTGCGCCAGGTCAGCGCCCAGGTGGCGTCATCGACGAGACGGGCAGTGAGGCGGCGCTCCTCGGTCAGCACCAGCGAACCGTCCTCCGAGACCCAGTCCAGCTGCTCCACGACACCCGCCGGGCCGTCGTCGGTGCTCATCTCTAACGAAAGGTGCACCTGCGCGCCGTTATTGGGCAACTGCACGTAGCCACGACCATGAACATAGGTCGGACCACCCCAGAAGTTGTGCGGCCCCACCACCGGAAGCGCCAGCGAGAGGCCCTTATGCCACACGTGATCATCGGGGCGGTAGGCCGTGACCTCGGCACCGGAGCGGGTCCGAAGGAGCGCATACGGCCGCGGGGACTCGAGCTGCACCTCCGTCGGTTCATAGACGTATTCCGCGACAGTGACGTCGCCGTCGACCAGAAGGAGCCGACCGGGCTGGGTGTCGAACTTCATGGGACCTCCACGTTGAGGATGAACGGGGCACCCGCCACAGCAGGCATTCACCACAATAAAGGAAATCGAGGGAAAGCGCTATCCCACCTGGACGCCCAGTTCCAACTCGTCGATGGTGACAGCGCGGCCGGTCCTGAGCGACTCGTTGGCCGCTATCCCCACGGCAACGGCGCGGATCCCATCCAGGTAGCCAGCCGCCCGGCCGAGCGGATCTGGGGAGACACGCAGGTCACGCCGGAGCAGGTCCATGAGCAGGATCGCGTCGCCGCCACCGTGGCCCCCGATGCCGGCCGGGATCGGCACCTCTTCGGCCGCACCCCAATGCCGCTGCACGAGCAGGTGTTCGCCCTCGGTCCGCGACGAGATGGCGCCGGGCCGCTCGGGAGTGGCGGAGGGGTCGAGGACCACCTCGCCATCCTTTCCGACGAGGACGGCGGCCCGCTCCACCACGGTCAGCTCGGCGCGTCCCTCGGTGCCGTTGACGGCCACGGTGTAGCCCTCCCACGGCGAGTGAGCGTTGAGGGAGTAGGACATCCGGGCACCGGAGCGGTAGTCCACGACCAGCGACATGTTGTCGTGGATGTCGATCCCGGGCGAGAAGACATCCTGGTCCCGGATGTAGCCGTCGTACTCCTCGCAGTCGAGATACAGGGCCTTGAGACGGGGGTCTCCCTTGAGGTCGAGAGACCACGGATCACCCTCGACCCCGGTCCCCCGCGACGGCCGATCACCCAAGCCGCGCGCCTTGGCGTTGACGTCGCCGTAGAACTGCAGCCCGGCGGATGCGTACACGCGGGCAGGGGCGTCGTCGAGCCACCAGTTGACGAGGTCGAAGTGGTGGGCGGCCTTGTGGATCAGCAGGCTGCCGGAGTTTCGCTGCTGCCGATGCCAGCGTCGGAAGTAGTCCGCGCCGTGGACCGTGTCCAGGACCCATTCGAAGTGGACGCTGGTGGGGGTGCCGATCGCACCTGAGGCGATGACCTGACGCAGCGACGAGTTGCGCGGGGCGTAGCGGTAGTTGAAGGTCATCGTCAGGTCCCGGCCGGTGGCCGCGACGGAGTCGACGATGGAGCGGCACTGCTCAGCGGTGGTTGCCAGCGGCTTCTCGACCACGACGTCGACCCCGGCCGCCTGTGCGCGGGCCACGTACTCGGCGTGGGTGTAGTCAGGGGTCGTGACGACCAGGTCGTCCACCCTCTGCTCGACGAGCATGCGCTCGAGGTCCTCGGGCGCGTACTGCGGGAGCCCGGCGGGGCCGCCCAGCCCGAGCGCCTCGCCGGCCTCGGCGTCGTGGACGGCCATCCGGCCGGGGTTGGTGTCGCACCAGGCGACCAGTTCAGCCACGTCGGCGTGCTCACCGGTGATGGCCGAGACGTACATACCGGCCCGATGCCCCGTACCGATGACCGCGAACCGCCGCCGCGGGCG
>DATITN010000322.1:0-5193 GCA_035467795.1 Arachnia sp.
GTCGAAGACGCCGATGATGTTGTAGGCCGAGTCGAGCTTGAGGATGCCGCCCACCAGGCTGGCGGAGACCTGGCCGCCGAACATGGTGCCCTTGACGCTGACGCCCAGGGCGTCGATGCCGATGATCGGGAACTTGCCTTCAGCCAGCAGCGACGGCTGGATCCGGATGCCCTGGATGGCGCCGGTGATCTGCAGGCCCTGGAGGCCCTGGATGCCGGTGACACTCGCCGACAGGATGAGCACGAAGTCCGCCGGCCGGCCCTCCACGTCGTCCCACATGATGCCGATCGAATCGATGCGCACCGGCAGGAACGCGGGCCACTTGAAGCTGTCGCCGGTGGCAGAGCCGATGGACAGGAACACGCCGAAGCCGGGCAGGGCCTTGAAGGAGCCGTCGCCGGTGATGGCGAAGTTTCGGCCTTCGCCGCCGAGGACCAGCGAGCCGATGGTGACCTTGGCGCCCACGGACTGGAACTGGACCATGATCTGGCTGCCGGTGGCGCCCGTGTCGAGGCGGAAGTCGCGCGCGGTCAGCGTCACGAAGGTGCCCAGCCGGATCTCCAGGGTGTCGACGGTGAGCTGGAAGGCCTCCACCTTGCCGTCGGCGAAGGTGAGCGCGATCCGGAACGCCTCGTCGTCCAGGGTGCCGTCGGGACGCTTGTCGTCCGCGGTCAACCGGTCGGTCAGCGTGGCGCCGAACGTCTTCCCGGGGAACAGCTTCGCCCCGCCGGTGGCGATGTAGATGAGGCCCGTGAAGCCCGCCTTCTCCGTCTCGGGAGCCCCGGCGGCCGGGAAGCGCACCTCGAGGCCCGAGATCCCGATGCGGATGTCGTCGAGCTCGAGGATGCCGCCGAAGGTGATCTTCTTGTCAGCCGAGGTCGGCGTCACGGCGTTGGCCGGATCCACGGTTCCCACCGGCAGGCCGTAGGCCAGCTCCGCTGTGCCGAGGCGGAACCCGTTCTTGAAGATGGTGAGGCCCGGGACCTGCCCCGCGCTGAGCGAGGCGTCGTTGTTGGCGGTGATGTTGGAGCCCTGCGTCGGGTCGTAGGGGCGCAGGCTGCCGGTAACGCCGAAGGACGGGAAGGTGATCGTGGCGGTGTTGATCCGCATGATCTCCTGGTCCGCCGCACCGTTCGGGTCGTAGCCGAAGCGGATGCCCGTGGCCTGGAGCCGCGCGACGTTCGGGATCTGCGCGTCCAGCGAGGCCACCTGGATGGCCCACTTGCCGGTGAGGCTGAAATCGAAGTTGCCGCTGAGCAGCCCGAACACGTCGATGGCCAGTTCGAACGAGCCCATGAGACCGAGCAGATCGACGGTGATGCCCGAGCTGCTCTGGGCCGTGGACTGCGCGCCCGTGGTGGGGTTGCCGCCGAAGGAGAGCGAGGCGCGCTGCACGCCCAGCGTGACGGACAGCACCAGCTTGCCATCCGAGAACCCGAACCCGCCGAGCCCCACCGTGGGGCCCTGCAGCGTCAGCGGGCCGAGTGTCATCGGGCCGCCCGAGGTGGACTCGCCGACGGTCCCGGCGGTGAGGGTGAGGGTGAGGGTCTGCGCCTGGTTGGTGACGGCCTCGGCGCCGGTGCCACTCCGGGCGGTGCCTGCGGCCAGCTGGATGGTGATGGGACCAGAGCCGGTGAACAGCCCGAGCGTGTTGGCGGTGTTGCGGTCCTTGAGGAAGTAGCGGAAGGTCACCGAGGTGGCGCCCGCAGCGGCACCCGTGATGAGCACCGGCGCTCCGAGCAGCTCGGGAGTCGTCCCGGTGACGTACTTGAGGTCACCGATCTGGCCGGTGATGGTGAACGGCGCCACCGTCGAGTTCCCGATGAAGTCCTTGTCGATGGGCAGGACGTTGCCCTCGGCATCCTTCGCCAGCGAGGTGTAGGTGATGTCGATGTAGCCCTGCGCGTTGAGCTGGTTCTGGCTGACGCTGGTCACCACGAGCGAGGCCACCGGGCCGGGCTTGCGCGGCGGATCGCCCGCGACCAGTGGCGTCGGGTCGAACACGTAGAACTGCTCCACCGACCCGACGAGGGTGCCCACCTGGGTGGACGGAGTGGGGTTCTCTGCATCCTCCGCAACGACGCTGCCCGGGCGGAAGCGCACGCTGACGATCGCGGTTGTCGTGGTGGGGATGACCACCACGTAGCTCCAGGTGTTGAGACCCACCTTCGTCCGAGTCCCGAGCGCGAGCTGCGTTGCGCTGCTGCTCAGCGTGACCTCGAGCTCGTCGCCGTCGATGGAGGACTCACGGATGCGGCCGGACGTGGTGGAGAACACGACGCGGATCTCGGTGGCGCCCGCGACGACCGCGCCGCGGAGCGGGGTGACGAGGTTGCCGGTGACCAGGATCGGGAAGGTCTCCACTGGCGCAGGCTCGGCGGTGGCCGGGAAGATCTTGAAGCTGGTGACCCGGAAGCTGCCCAGCTGGAAGCCGGTCAGAGGGGAGATGCTGAAGGTGGCGTAGCCGGCGAGGCTGACCACGTTGGTGCCGCTGATGGTGACGGTGGCGACGGCGTTGAGCAGCGCGAGGTCCAGCGTGCCGTTGGGCTGGCGGGTGATCCGGAGGCTGCCGCCGAGGCTGACGACGTCGCCTGCGGTGATCAGCACGCCGGTGGCCAGCAGGCTGAACGCGGCCGGTGCCACGCCGCCGCTCAGGGTCCCCACGGAAGGCAGGTTGAACGTCGTGGTCTCCGACCTGTTGATCTCGAACGTGATGGTCCCCGCGATGCCGAGGCCGTCGAGGCCGAGCAGCCCGATGGTGCCGGTGGCTCGGAGGGCCCACCCGGTGGCGTCGCGCTCGAAGGCGATGGCGGCGTTCTTGATCAGGATTCCGATGGCATCGGGGTTGAGGAGGCCTCCGATCTTGGACGGACCGGATCCGACGAAGATCTCCAGGCCCGTGCCCGAGAAGGAGTCGCCGTCGATGAGGAACTCGCCGGCGCGGATCTCGAGGACCTCACCGAAGTCGAAGTCGAGGTCCTGAATGACGAAGCCGAACTGGGGCGTGGCGGGCGCGTTGATGGTGAGCGTCTCGCCGTCGACCACGATGGTCTGCTGGACAACCGCGCCGGTGGTGTTGATGGTGAAGCCGACGGAAGCCCCGCCCTCGAAGAAGTCGGGGATGGTGACCTCAGCGGTGCCGAGGATGATGCCCGCGATGCCGCCGGTCCTGGTGGTGACGTTCGGCGAGCCCGGCTTGGTGATCGCACCGGCTGGGAAGATCACGATGAAGCCGGAGCCGGACTCGATGCCGGGGTTGTTGCCGCCGCCGATGTCCGCGCCGTCGTCCAGGGTGACGCCCGCGAGCGCGATGCGCGAGATGGCGGTGGGTCCGGTGCCGAGGCGCTCGAACACGAAGTCGGCCGTAATGAGGAACGTGTCGTCCGGGTCGGGGGCGGTGTCGACGACGAACTCGATCTCGATGTCGGTGGCGGCGACCCTGAGGAACGGGCCCTTGGCCAGCGTGAGCAGGCGCACGTTGGGCTGCAGCGCGGCCTTGTTCCCGAAGCTCGCCCAGGTCACGGTGTAGCCGACGACGTCCAACCCGTTCAGGATCTCCTCGACGCCCACCCCGGCGCCGCCGATGAGCGCGTCGAGGGCCGCCTCGACGACCGAGCCCGCCGCGCCGACCGCGATCGGGTCGGTGATCTCGTCGGCCTCGAGAATGCCGTCGAGGTCGACGTCGAGCGCGAGGGTGAAGGTCCCGGACGGCGCCTGGACGTCGATCCGCTGGACCTCGTACACCGAGCCGCTCCCCTGGGCTGTGGTGAGGACCGTCACCCCGGCGAACTGGAAGATCTCCGTGACGGCCGTGCCCTGGCCGCCGACCAGCAGGGAGTTGACCTGGAGGCTCAGGTCGGCGCTGATCCGGATGGGCAGGCCCTGCAGCTCGACGGATCCGGACACCTCGCCCGCCAGTCCGTTCGGCGTGATGATGAACGCGCCTTGACCACCGGTGAGCCGCAGACCGACGTCGTCGTTGTGGGCATCCACGGGATCGAGCAGCCCGTCCCCGCCGAGCTCCCCGAGGAACAGGTCCACCTCGGTGAGCGCGATCCGCACGATCCTCCCGCCGGTGGCCGTCTTGCGCTGCTCGAACATCGCGACGCCCATGAGCGTCTGGCCGAGGATCGTGATCTGCGCCGGAGTGCCGGAGAGGCCGGCCTGCACGAGCAGGGAGTTGGCGGCGACGGTTCCGAAGCCGGTGACGGTCTGGACACTCGCGGTGTTGTTGACCTGGACGACGATCGCGCCGCTGACCACCACGCCGGACAGCACGTCGGGGTTGAGTTCGATGCCCGCGACGACCGCCCCGTACACGCCGGCGCGATCAACGACGAGGGTGCCGGTGGCAATGGTGGCGCGTACGAACCACTGGCTCCCGTCGCCCAACTCGAGCTTGACGCCGGTGAGGGTGAGGGTGACGGCGCCGGTGGTGGTGTTCTTCTGGAAGGAGAAGTTGCCGCTCAGCCGCTGGCCCATGACCTCGAGAGCCACGTTGAGGCCGGACACCGAGATGCCGGGGGTGATGTCGGTGCCGTCGACGTTGCGCGTGGCAAGGAGGGTGTTGACCTCGACCTTGAGCGTGCCGGAGAACGTGACGCCCGGGATGAGCACCTCGATGGTGGCCTGGATCCGGCCCGCGATACCGCCCTTGCCGCCCGGGTCGGCGGTGGCCGACACGATGTCGAAGGCGCCTTCGCCGTCGCGGACGATGATGATGTCGCGGTCCGGCGTGCCGAGGCGGAGCCCGACGTTGGCGAAGCGGATCTTCTGGCTCAACGTGTTGTCGGTGGTGGTGGCCAGCGACCCGTCCGCGCCGGCGCCGATGATCCGCTCGAAGGACACGTCGGCGGTCAGGCGCTGTCCCGCGATGACCAGGCTGAGCGCGGTCGCGGTGACCTTGAGGTACGGACCTGCCGGGAGTGCCAGGCGCAGGGTCTCCCCCGCCACGACGAAGGTCTCGTCGACGGCGACGCCCACCAGCTTGCCGGCGACCATGCGCCGGACGTCGCTGATCGCGACGCCGACCGTCACGGTGGCCTCGAGGCCCTCACCGAGGCGGATGTAGGCGGTGGCCGAGATGCTGGCCGCGACACCCTCGCGGGTCATCAGCAGCAGCGCGGTGCCACCGCTCAGTCGCATGCCGATGTCGTCGGTCTGGGTCTCGGTGCCGTTGGCGTCGCCGACGAA
>DATITN010000323.1:0-3320 GCA_035467795.1 Arachnia sp.
GGCATCGCGCTGGTGCTGGTGACCCTGATCCTCGGTGATGTGCTCGACGGAGTACTCGGCCTCGACGCGCTGGACAGCGACCTCTTCTCCATCTCCAGCATCGCCGCGTTCGTCGGCGCCTTCGGCTTCGGCGGCGCGCTCTCACTGGCGCTGGTGCCCAACACGCTGCTGGCCGTGGTCGTCGGAGCCGGTATCGGCTCCACCGCCGCCTGGGGTGCGGTCTGGCTCACGCGGGCCCTGCGCTCCGGTGAAGAGACCGCGACCTTCCGGTCGGACTCGATGATCGGCGCGACGGCGCGCGTCATCACCCCCATCCCCGAGGGCGGCTTCGGTGAGGTCCACCTCACGGCCAGCGGGCACGTGCGTAAGTTCAGCGCCCGGTCCGAGCACCCCGTCGACGCCGGCACCGACGTGTGGATCTCCGGCATCGTGTCCCCCACCGCCGTCGAGGTCACGCCCACGGCCCCCACCCCAGAACTGGAACCCTGACCGAAAGGCCCGTCCCATGCCACCAGTGTTGACCGCCATAGCGGGGCTCATCGCCCTGCTCCTTCTCGTGGGGCTGCTCATCGCGAGCCGCTACAAGGTGGCCAAGCCCAACGAGGCCTTCATCATCACCGGCCGCAAGGGCAAGGAGGTGCGCAACCCCGAAACCGGCCTGGTCTCGACGGACCTGAGCGGCCAGAAGGTGGTGATGGGCGGCGGCGTCTTCGTCGTCCCGTTCATCCAACGCCTCCACGTGCTGGACCTGTCGTCGCGGCGGATCATGGTGACCATCCGCAACGCCGTGTCCGGCCAGGGGATCAAGCTCAACGTCGACGGTGTGGCCATCGTCAAGGTGGGCGGCAATGAAGACTCCATCCGTGCCTCCGCCCAGCGTTTCCTCTCCCAGCAGGGCGAGATCGAGACGTTCACCCAGGAGACGCTCGCCGGCTCGCTGCGCTCGATCGTCGGCTCGCTGACCGTGGAGCAGATCATCCGCGACCGTGCGGCCTTCGCCCAGCGCGTCACGGACGAGTCCGAGTCCTCCCTGACCGGCCAGGGGCTGGTGCTGGACACCTTCCAGATCCAGGACATCACCGACGACGGCAGCTACCTGTCGGACCTGGGGCGCCCGGAGTCGGCCAAACTCGGCCGGATGGCCGCCGTCGCCGAGGCGGAGGCCCGGCGGGAGGCCGAGCAGGCGCAGATCGCCGCCGAGCAGGAGATCGCCATCGCCAACCGTGCCCTGGTGCTCAAGCAGGCCGAGATCCAGGCCGAGACCGACGCCGCCCGTGCCCAGGCCGCCGCAGCCGGCCCGCTCGCCCAGGCGGACCGGGATCAGTCCATCCTGATGGAGCAGGAGAAGGTGGCCGTGGCCCAGGCCGCGCTGAAGGAACGCCAGCTCGACACCGAGGTCCGGCGCCCGGCAGACGCCGAGCGGTACCGCATCGAGACGGCAGCCCAGGCCCAGCGCAACGCCGCGATCTTCGAGGCCGACGCCCGCAAGGCGGCCTCCATCGCCAACGCGGAGGCCGAGGCGGAGAAGGCAAGGCTCAGCGGTGTGGGCGAGAAATCCCGGCGCTCGGCGCTGGCCGAGGCCGAGGCCATCGAGGGCGCCCGACGCGGCGAGGCCGAGAAGGCGCGGCGCGTCGCCGAGGCGGACGCCGTGCGCGCGGAGGGCGAGGCGCAGGCCGCTTCGGTGCTCGCGATCGGCCAGGCCGAGGCCGAGGCCATGGACAAGCGGGCCGAAGCGTTCGCGCACTACAACGACGCGGCGGTCCTGCAGATGCTGATCGAGGTGCTGCCGGAGATCGCGGAGAAGGTCGCGGCCCCGATGGCCAACATCGAGACCCTCACCGTGGTCTCCACGGAGGGGGCCTCAGCGCTGCCCAAGGCGGTCGCGAGCAACATGCTGCAGACCCTGCAGCTGGTGAAGGACACCACCGGTTACGACCTCACCACTGTGCTGGAAGGCTTCACACAGAAGGAGCAGAGCACCCAGTCTGTGGAGGGCTAACCGCCAAGCAGACCCAGCGCGATGCCGTCGAGGATGTCGGTCTCGCTGACCAGCACCGCTCCTCCGGGCACTCGGCGCGAGATCTCGTCGAGGATCAGGCCGCCGGCGCCGAGCACGGCCGCCCGGAGGGGGTGCATGCACGGCTCGGCCGCGGTCTCGGCCGCGGTCTGGGCCAGCCACCGCTCCACGGTGCGCTCGATGTCCGCGCGGCTCAGCAGCGTCTCGTGCACCGCCTGCCGCGAGTACTGCTGAAGCCCGAGGACGGATGCGGCCACGCTGGTGACGGTCCCCGCGACACCGATCGCCGAAGCCAACGCACCGAAGTCCACCCCGGCAGCGTCGAGGAGGCTCCCGACGTGGTGGCGGGCCGCGGCCACCTCGCCTGGCGTGGCGGGGTCCGAGGGCATGAGCCGCTCGTTGACCCTCACGGCGCCGATGTCGAGGCTGACCGCTGAGGCGATGGTCGGCCCGTCGTGGACGACGATCAACTCCGTGGAGCCGCCGCCGATATCGAAGACGAGCGCCGGGGTGGCGGCCTCGACGCCGCTGAGGACGCCCGTCGTGGACAGCAGCGCCTCCTCGTCGCCCGAGACGACATCCACCTCCACGCCCAGCCGTTGGCGGACATTGCGCTCGAACTCCGCCCGGTTGCTGACGTCGCGCGCGGCCGAGGTGGCCACGAAGCGCACGTCGCCCACCTGGTGGAGCTCGATGATGCGCGCGTATTCCTCGAAGATCACGTTTGCCCGGGCCAGCGCATCCGGGTGGAACTCGCCGGTGGCGTCGACACCCTGCCCGAGGCGGGCCAGCCGCACCTCGCGCGCCAGTTCGACGACGGCGCCGTCGGCCTCCTTCCGGAGGATGAGCAGGCGGATGGAGTTGGTGCCGCAGTCGACGGCGGCGACGGTGGTCATGCGTCCTCCTGGAGGCAGGGGGTGGTCCAGAACTCGCCCAGCAGCGCGAGCGCCTCGTCTCCGAGGGGATTGACGCCCGGGCCGGCGGCGAGGGCGTGCCCGACCAGCACGTGCAGGCACTTGACGCGGGTGGGCATGCCCCCGGCTGAGATGCCGTCGATCTCCTCGACGTGCCCCAGCTCCGCCCGGTCTGCGAGGTAGGCCTCATGGGCGCTCCGGTAGCGGGCCGCCAGATCCTCGTCGTCGGCAAGGCGCTGCGTCATCTCCGCCATCAGGCCGGAGGCCTCGAGAGTGGAGCATCCGGCGACGGCGCGCTGGCAGGTGAGGTAATACGTGGTGGGAAACGGCGTCCCGTTGGGCAGGCGCGGGTGGGTCTTGACCACCCCGGGCTTTCCGCACGGGCAGCG
>DATITN010000324.1:0-8284 GCA_035467795.1 Arachnia sp.
GAAGGTTCTGCAGGATGCTACCCGTGAGGCGGTTTCTGTGTTGCACAGATGCCGCTGTCTGGATAGCAGAGTTGCAGCCAAGAAATTCTGAGGGCTAATGGCTAGGCGGCGCGGGGGTGCGGAACCAGCCGATGTAGATCAGGGCGGCGCTCGTCACGGCGGGCACAACGATCTGGACCGAGTTGAGCTTGGGGGTCAGGGTAATCCCGAAGAGCTTGATGGGCAATACTCCGCTGGCGGCGAACGAGGCGTGCGTGATCGCCTCCCAAGCAGTGACTCCGGCGAAGAACTAGGCTGCTTCTTTGATCATGTTCCATGATCTCGCTGCGCGGCTACAGCCACCGGCTGAGCCGCGAATCCCGGAACATCCGGCCGCTGGTCGTTCACGTGGCGTCAAGTGGGTCTGACGTCCTCCGCGAGGAGGCCGTGAAGGTGTTCGTCATGGTACCGCCCGTCGGGGTAGCGGTATGACTGCCGGAGCGTGCCCTCGTGGACGAATCCGGCGGCCAGGGCGACCGCGCAGGAGTGAGGGTTCTCGACGGCGTGGTACAGGTGAAGACGGTGCAGGCCCAGCGTGGTGAACGCGAAACTCGCCGCGGCCGAAACCGCGCGCGTCGCGTGTCCCTTCCTACGGGCCCAGGGGGCGATCCAGTAACCGATCTCGGCGCCCTCCTGATCAGCGTCGATTCTGTGCAGCGAGACAGAGCCCAGGAGGCGGTCTGCGGCGTCGGCCACGGCCCACGATGCGTGGTCCGTCTGGCTCCAGTCATTGCGGGATCTCATGAACTCCATGGCGCCCTGTTCGCCGGCAGGTCCGGGGTTCCATTTCGCTATGTCCTCGTCGGCGAAGGCGGCGAGTAGGTCAGCTGTGTCGGCCGGTCTGTACTCGCGGAGCCTGAGCCCGCCCGTCTCGATGCTCGCGAGCCGAGGTGCGGGGGCGTAGGCCATCGCGCAAGACTACTTCGATGCCACGCCGGTCAGGAGGTCGTCCTAGCGGCGTGACGACACCAACGGCGGAGAATGCTCAGCTCAGCTCAGCCAGATCCCCGAGGAAGGCTTTGGCCCAATCGTCGATCGTGTGGGTCTCCACCTGCCTCTTCAAGGCACGCATCCGCCGCTGGCGGGCACGCACCGTGTCCGTGGCCGCCTGCATCAGCGCAGCCTTCATGCCGTTGAGGTCGTAGGGGTTGACGAGGTAGGCCTGCTTCAGTTCCAGCGCGGCGCCCGCGAACTCGCTCAGCACCAGCGCGCCACTGGTGTTGGGGTGGCAGGCCACGTACTCCTTGGCCACCAGGTTCATCCCGTCCCGCAGCGGCGTGACCACCATCACATCGGCGATCCGGTACATGGCAGCCATCGTCGCCCGAGGGTAGCCGGCGTGCCTGTAGACGATTGCGGGGCGCCCGACCCCTCCCACCTCCGAGTTGATCCGTCCCACAAGCTGGTCGATGTCGTCTCGAAGACGCTTGTATTCCTCGACGCGTTCACGCGACGGGGTGGCCACCTGGACGAAGACAACATCCGACGGATCCAGCTTGCCCTCCGCAAACAGCTCGCCCATCGCGCGGACCCGCTGCCGGAGACCCTTGGTGTAGTCCAACCGATCCACTCCCAGGAAGACCAACTTGGGGTGCCCGAGCTCGTCGAGCAGCGTTTCGGCCTCCGCGATCACCTCCGGCGAGGCGGCCAGGTCCGCGAAACCCTGGGTGTCGATCGAGATGGGATAGGCGCGGGCCACACAGTGATGGCCGGACGTCACGCGCACAGTGTCACGCTCAACCCTGTGTGTGGTGAGCCGCCGCACCAGCCGAAGGAAGTTGGCGGCGCCCCCGGGTACCTGGAAACCGATCAGATCCGCCCCGAGCAGCCCTTCGAGAATCTCCTTGCGCCACGGCAGCTGGGAGTAGATCTCCCCGGGCGGGAAGGGGATGTGCAGGAAGAAGCCGATCTTCAGGTCCGGCCTCAACTCACGGAGCAGTTGCGGGACAAGTTGGAGCTGGTAGTCCTGTACCCACACCGTCGCCCCCTCGGCCGCCGCCTCTGCAGCCGCCTCCGCGAAGCGCTCGTTGACCGTCACGTAGGCGTCCCACCACTCGCGATGAAACTCGGGAAACGCGACAGTGTCGTGGTACAGCGGCCACAGCGTGGCGTTGGAGAATCCCTCGTAGTACTCCTCATGTTCCTCGGCGCTCAGCGGTACCGGCACGATGTCGTAGCCGTCATGGGTGAACGGTTGAACGGTTTCGTCCGCCGCGCCATGCCACCCCACCCATGCGCCACCCTGTTGCCGCATGACCGGTTCGAGGGCCGTGACCAGACCACCCGGCGAGCTGCGCCAGTCGACGGACCCATCGTCTCCTGTCACCCGGTCCACAGGAAGCCTGTTCGCGACGACGACAAAGCTGGCACGTTCCATCATTGGTTCCTCCTCAACTCGCCCCCACCCTACCGACCCGACAGGGCGTCGCCGCATGGCAGAGTGGGCCCATGACCACCTGGCATGCGAGAACCTCCGTCGCTCACGACTTCCTGGCCGCCGCCGCAGCAGCCCCAGACTCGGTCCTGGTGGCCCTGGACTTCGACGGCACTCTTGCGCCCATCGTCGACGACCCTGAGACCTCGGCGATGCAGCCCGAGGCCGCGGATGCGTTGGCCGGCCTGGGGCCGAAGGTAGGTCAGGTGGCCATCATCACCGGGCGTCCCGTGGCGAAGGTCCGTCAGCTCGGGCAACTCGAGCGACGCGTCGGCCTGGGCGGGGTCATCGTGCTGGGGCAGTACGGGGCCGAACGGTGGGATGCTCGCACAGGGTTGGAGACCCCGCCCGAAGCGCCCCAGAGTGTCGCCGTGGCCACGGTGCAGATCGAACGGGCGCTGGCGGACCTCGGACTGCCCGGTGTCCACCTTGAAGACAAGGGGCAGGCGATCGGGATCCATGTGCGCCGTTGCCCGGATCCGGCGGCCGCCTTCGCGACGCTGAAGCCCATCGCCGCGGGGATCGCAGAGGCCAACGGACTGGTCCTCGAGCCGGGCAGACACGTCCTTGAGTTGCGCTCCTCGTCGATGACCAAGGGCGACGCGCTGCGTGCACTCATCGAGGAGACCGGAGCAACCGTCGTGGCGATGTGCGGCGACGACCTGGGCGATCTCCCAGCCTTCGATCTGCTGCGGGAGCTGCGCGACGAAGGTGTGACGACCTGCATCGTCGTCAGCGGATCCCACGAGCTCCCCGCGTTGACCGACCATGCCGACGTGGTGGCCGACGGTCCCGCGGGAGTCGCGGCCTGGCTGGACGCGTTGTCGCGGCACCTTCCCTGATGCGTCTTCCTTATCCGGAAGTGGGGCGAGCGGGGCTCGAACCCGCGACCCGCGGATTATGAGTCCGCTGCACTAACCGGCTGTGCTATCGCCCCTGGGTCGCCCGCCAGCATATCTCCTGCCCAGGCAGGGGTCAGAGCCGACGGTTCGGCGACGGGTCGCCCGGCCCCGACTCGTTGCCGCTGGGCTGATTCATCGACGGGCTCTCCGTGTAAGGCCCCGGGTCGTTTCCCTGGCTGCCCGATGGGCTCCCGCTGCCATCGCTCTGAGACGGCGAGGCGGGCTGAGGGCTGGCTGAGCCCGATCCTGAGCCTCCGCTGCCCTCACCCATCGACGGGATGGGCTGCGGCGCGTTGACCGGCGGCTGATTCTGGAACAGCAGGATGGCCAGCAGCAGCGCCAGCGCCGTCAGGAGCGCCATGAGGAGGAATGACACCAGCACGGTGATCCACCCCGCGCGATCGGTGCGGCCGGGCCAGGGGAGCGGCCACATGCGTGTGGCGCCCCGCTCGGTCCGGCTGATCCAATGGAGCCTGTAGTCCGGGCCCGCCGGCTCGCTGAGCGGCGGGGTGCGGGACAGGTCGACGGCGCGCAGCACGCGGTCCGCCTCGTGGACCGCCGCCAACGAGCCGTCGAAGGCGAGGGCGACCCAGGGGGCCAGCGGGGCGTGGTGCGAAAGCTGAGGGTCGCCGGCCTCATCCCGGAACCGGACGGACATGCGCCCCTCGTGCTGCCCCTCTCCGCCTCGCGCCACCACGGTGTCGATGTGCATGGCGTTGACCTCGCCGGAGAAGCGTGCGCGAGCGGCAGCATCGGTGGCGGCGCCCGCGGACAGCAGGATCAGAAGCACCGAGTCGCCGCCGTCCTCGTGAGCGGCGAAGGCCGTTCCGGCCGGCGTCGCCGTGAGGCGCGAATCGAGCCAGAAATCCCCGATCCGGGCGGGATCGTCGTCCCGCAACGGATGATGGCCGGCCTTCGGGGCCGGCGCGGCGGGATCGTCGTGCGTGCTCATCGGTACCATCAAACCACGGTGCGCAAGAACGCCGCGCTACCGTATCCGCCCCCGTGAGGCCATTTGGGTGCGGTGGCGGGGGCGCTATCGTTGAGCGCGGGTCACCCGAGCCAGAAGGAGTCACCGCGTGAGCACTTCGCCGACGCAACACACGCAGCTGCCCCGCGATGTCGCGGACGCCGCGCGCCTGCTGGGTCAGGCGGTCAGCCAGGTGCAGCGCGTCATCGTCGGCCAGGAACACATGGTTCAGCAGTTGATGGTGGCCCTGCTGGCCAAGGGACACTGTCTCCTCGAGGGTGTGCCTGGTGTGGCGAAGACCCTGGCGGTGCGGTCGTTCGCCACTGTCGTGGGCGGAGACTTCGCCCGTGTGCAGTTCACCCCGGACCTGGTGCCCTCGGACATCGTCGGCACACGTATCTACTCGGCCAAATCCGAGAACTTCGAGATCGAGCTCGGTCCCGTGTTTGTCAACTTCGTGCTCGCCGATGAGATCAACCGCGCACCCGCGAAGGTCCAGTCGGCCATGCTCGAGCTGATGGCCGAAAAGCAGGTCTCGATCGGCGGAAAGACGTATCCGGCGCCCAAGCCCTTCATCGTGATCGCCACCCAGAATCCCATCGAGTCCGAGGGCGTCTACCCCCTGCCCGAGGCGCAGCGGGACCGGTTCCTCCTGAAGGTGGACGTGCCCTACCCTCGCGGCAATGAGGAGCTGGAGATCCTTCGACGGATGAGCGTCAGCCCGCCTGAAGCGTCGCGTGTGCTGGACCCGAGCCTCGTCCGCCATCTCCAGGACATGGCGTCCAACGTCTTCGTGCATAACCTGGTGGCCGAGTACATCGTCCGTCTGGTCCTCGCCTCCCGCACCCCGGCCGAGTTCGGCATGCCGGACCTCACCGGCGTCATCCAGATCGGCTGCTCCCCGCGTGCCACCTTGGGCCTCGTCGCGGCCGCTCGCGCCCTGGCACTGATCAACGGACGCGACTATGTGCTCCCCACCGATGTCCAGGCCGTCGCCAAGGACGTGATGGCCCACCGCATCGTCCTCGGGTTCGACGCGGTTGCGGACAACATCAGCACAGCAGATGTGGTCGACCGGATCCTGGCGATGGTCCCCGCACCCACGCCCGTGTGGAGCGAGCAGCAGCGGCAGGTGGCGCACGAGCAGCACGCGCACCAGCCCGGACGCAGCTAGGGAGGGCCCATGGCCCAACCCGGCTTCTCGTTCAACGGCCCACCCCCGCAGGGCCCTCCGCTGCCGCCTCCGGACAAGACCGGCGCCGAGTGGTCCGTCCTCAGGCCACCGTCGGGCCCTACCATCCCGTTGAGCAAGCTCGCCCCAGAGGCTGCGCTGCGCAGACTCGAGCTGACGATTGTGCGCCGGTTGGAGGGGTTCCTGCACGGCGACCACCTCGGGCTCCTGCCGGGCGCCGGGTCGGACACCAACGATGCGCGCGTCTACCAGCCGGGTCAGGACGACGTGCGCAAGATGGACTGGGCCGTGACCGCACGCACCACCGTGCCGCACGTGCGCGACACGATGGCGGACCGTGAACTCGAGGTGTGGGCGCTCCTCGACGTGACGCCGTCGATGAACTGGGGGACCGAGGGGGTCACCAAACGGGATCTCGGGATCGCGGCCATCGCCACCATCGGCTTCCTCAGCCAGCGGATGGGGGACAGGTTCGGCGGCATGATGATGCTCCCGGATCAGGTCAAACGGCTGCCCGCGCGCTCCGGCCGCACGGCGCTCTACGGGCTCCTGCGCAAGATGTTGACCGAGCCGATCGTCCCGGACCACGCACCCGGAGAGCTTGAGCTGGCAGACGGCATCGAGCAGATGACCCGGTCGCAGCGCCGTCGTGGCATGAGGGTGATCGTCTCGGACTTCCTCACCCCGGGAGACGCCGAGCTCGACCCCGCGGTGCCGCCGCCGTGGGAGCGGGCCGTGCGGCGTCTCGCGGTGCGCAACCAGGTGCTGTGCGTCGAGGTGATCGACAGGCACGAGATGGAGTTCCCGGACGTGGGCGAGATGCTCATCCACGATCCCGAGACCTCATTCTCCCGCTACATCAACACCTCCGACGACGCAGCGAGGCGGCGGATGGATGCCGCGACGAAGGCGCAGCGTGAGCGCATCAAGGTGTCGCTGCGCCGCGCCGGAGCCGGCCACATCCAGCTGCGGACCGATCGCGACTGGGTGGCCGACATCGCGCGCTTCGTGCTGAACTACCGCCGGGTGGCTGGCATGCTGCATCAGCCACCCCAGGGGGTGAGCAAGTAGGTGATCCCGGACTTCCAGAACCCTGAGCGGTTGTGGTCGCTGGCCCTGCTGCCGGTGCTCATCATCGTGTACCTCATCCTCCTCCGCCTCAAGGGCCGGATCGCCCTGCGCTTCACCAACACCGGTGTCCTGGCCAGGGTCGTCGGGCATCAGCGCCGGTGGACACGGCACCTCGCCGTCGCAATGTCGCTGGCCTCGCTGGTGGCTCTCGGGCTGGCCTACGCCAACCCGTTGGGCACCGAGCGCCAACCCCGCGAGCGCGCCACCGTCGTGATGGTCATCGACACGTCGTTGTCGATGTCCGCCGAGGACGTGCCGCCAGACCGGCTCACCGCCGCGAAAGAGGCGGCCGTCAGCTTCATCCAGGAGATCCCGGACGCCTACAACGTGGCCGTCGTCGCGATGGATGCCAACCCGTCCATCGTCGTGCCGCCCACCACGGACCGGGGCGTCACCGAGCGCGCGATCAACGCGTTGGAGCTCGCCGACGGAACCGCGATCGGGGAGTCGATCACCTCGGCGCTCCGCGCCGTCGATCAGGCGCCACCGGGCGACGACGGGGACGAGGCCGCTCCCGCCATGATCGTGCTGCTCTCGGACGGCACCAATACCGAGGGGCCGCCCGCCGAGGGACCAGCCGCCGAGGCGCAGGAACGGGGAGTCCCCATCTTCACCATTGCCTACGGCACGCAGAATGGGTTTGTGGACGTCGACGGCCAGCGAGAGAACGTGGCACCGGACACTGCTGCCCTGAAGGCGATCGCCGAGGCGACGGGGGGGCGGTCTGTGGACGCAGATGACGCCGCGTCCCTGGTGGAGGCCTACCGTGACATCGGCTCGGTGGTGGGGTTTGAGGACGTGAAGAAGCCGATCACGGCCCAGTACGCGTTCTTCGCGCTGGGGTTCGCCGTCGTGGCAGCCCTCGGCGCGGTCATGATGGCTGCACGGTGGCCCCGATGATTCCCCTGGCTCTCGAGTTCATGTTGCCGCAGCGCCTGTGGGCGCTCCTGGTGATCCCCCTGATCGCGGTGCTCTACGTGGTGCTGTCCGGGCGGACGACGCACCGCCCCATGAGCAGCCGGCTTCGGCTCGTCGTGCCCAAGGACGCAGCCTGGAAGCGCCACGGCGCAGTACTCCTCGCACTCCTCAGCCTGGGAGCGCTCATCATCGCCTGGGCGGTGCCGAAGGACTATGTGGACAAGCCGCGAGACCGCGCCACCGTGGTCGTCGCCCTCGACGTGTCGTGGTCCATGGAGGCCGAGGACGTGGACCCCAACAGGCTGGCCGCCGCTCAGGCCGGAGCCAAGGCGTTCATCGCCTCCCTGCCGGAGCGGTTCAATGTGGCCCTGGTCACGTTCGCCGGCACCCCGAACGTCGCGGTGCCGCCCACGATCGATCGCGGCGTGATCGACCGTGCCATCGACGCAGTGGAGCTGGCCCCCTCAACCGCCGTCGGTGAGGGGGTGTACGCGAGTCTCGATGCGCTGAAGCTGGTGCCCCCAGACCCCGACGATCCAGAGGCGGTGGCGCCTGCTGCGATCGTGCTCCTCTCAGACGGTGCCACCAACATCGGCCGCTCCTCCTCAGGTGCCGCGGTGGCGGCGAGCGAGGCCGGGGTGCCGGTCCACACCATCGCCTACGGGACCGACAACGGCTTCGTCGAGCAGGACGGACAA
>DATITN010000325.1:0-4338 GCA_035467795.1 Arachnia sp.
GGACACGATCATCAACCAGAAGGCCAACTGGGCCTCTGGCGACAAGAAGAAGCAGGTGCGCTGCATCTACGTGGCGATCGGCCAGAAGGGCTCGACCATCGCCGAGGTGCGCAGCACCCTCGAGGCAGCGGGCGCGCTGGAATACACCACCATCGTGCACTCGCCGGCCTCCGACCCGGCCGGCTTCAAGTACATCGCCCCCTACTCCGGCTCGGCCATCGGCCAGCACTGGATGTATCAGGGCAACCACGTCCTCATCGTCTTCGACGACCTCACCAAGCAGGCCGAGGCGTACCGAGCCATGTCGCTGCTGCTGCGTCGCCCCCCGGGCCGTGAGGCCTACCCCGGAGACGTCTTCTACCTCCACTCCCGCCTGCTGGAGCGCTGCGCCAAGCTCTCCAACGAGCTCGGCGGTGGCTCGATGACCGGCCTGCCGATCATCGAGACCAAGGCCAACGACGTGTCGGCCTACATCCCCACCAACGTGATCTCCATCACCGACGGCCAGATCTTCCTGCAGTCGGACCTGTTCAACGCCAACCAGCGCCCGGCGGTCGACGTCGGCGTGTCCGTCTCCCGCGTGGGCGGCGCCGCGCAGGTCAAGGCGATGAAGGCGGTGTCGGGCTCGCTCAAGATCAACCTGGCGCAGTACCGCGACATGCAGGCGTTCGCCATGTTCGCCTCCGATCTGGATGCGGCGAGCCGCCGCCAGCTGGCTCGGGGTGAGCGTCTCACCGAGCTCCTCCGCCAGGGTCAGTACGCCCCGTACCCGGTGGAGGATCAGATCGTGTCGGTGTGGTCCGGCATCGAGGGTCACTTCGATGACGTGCCCGTCGACGATGTGCTGCGCTTCGAGGGTGAGTTCCTGGACTACCTACGCCACAACACCACCGTCCTGCAGTCGATCGCGGACACCTTCCTGTTCGGCGACGAGCTCAAGGCTGCGACGATCACCGCCTTGGCCGATTTCAAGCGCGTGTTCCGCACCTCCGAGGGCAAGCTGCTCGTCGGGCGCGAGGAGCACAAGCCGCTTGAGGACAAGGAGATCGGCCAGGAGACGATCGTCCGTCAGAAGCGGAGCTGATCCATGGCTAGCAGTCTGCGGGAGCTTCGCGAGCGCCGGAAGTCGGTCAGCACGACGAAGAAGATCACCCGTGCCATGGAGCTCATCGCCGCGTCGCGCATCATCAAGGCGCAGAACGCGGCCAGGTCCGCCCTGCCCTACGCGCGGGAGCTGACCAGGGCCGTCTCCGCCCTGGCCAGCGCCCACGACCTGGAGCATCCGCTCCTCGTCGACGTCGAGCATCCGCAGCGGTCGGCCATCCTGCTGATCACCTCTGATCGCGGACTCGCCGGCGCCTACTCGGCCAACGTCATCAAGGCGGCCGAGCAGCTCTATGTCAAGCTCACGGGCGAGGGCCAGGACGTGGTGATGTACATCGCTGGCCAGAAGGGCGTGGCGTACTACGACTTCCGTCACCGCACCATCGAACGGAGCTGGACCGGATTCTCCGACCGCCCCACCTACGCCGAGGCTCGGGAGATCGCCGGGGTGTTGCTGAAGAAGTTCATGCAGCCCACGGAGGAGGGCGGCGTGGACCAGCTCCACGTCGTGAACACCCGGTTCGTGTCCATGCTCACGCAGACCGCCGTGGCCCGCAGGCTGCTGCCGCTCGTCGTCGAGGATGCGCCGGCGGATCCGGACCCGGATCCGGAGGAGCTCAACCCGTTCTTCCGCTTCGAACCCGACATCGCCACCGTGCTCGACTCGTTGCTGCCGCTGTTCGTGGCGGAGCGCATCCACAGCGCGCTTCTCCAGTCCGCCGCGTCGGAGCTGGCCAGCCGTCAGCGGGCGATGAAGTCCGCGACGGACAACGCCCAGTCGCTCATCGAGCAGTTGACCCGTGAGGCGAACCAGGCCCGCCAGGCAGAGATCACCCAAGAAATCACTGAAATCGTCGGTGGCGCCTCGGCGCTGTCCGAGTAGCCGAACGAATGAGGAACTAATGACTGCCACTGTTAGCGAGACGCAGCCGGCCACCACAGGTGGCGTCGGTCGAGTTGCCCGCGTCATCGGCCCCGTCGTGGACGTCGAGTTCGCGGCCGACCAGATCCCCCCGATCGGCCACGCGCTGCTGGTCGAGACCGAGGTCATGGGCGAGAAGCGCACCATGACCATGGAGACCGCCCTGCACATCGGCGACAACCTGGTGCGCGCCATCGCGCTGAAGCCCACCGACGGCATGCGGCGCGGCGCCGAGGTGCGTGACACAGGCGCCCCCATCACGGTCCCTGTCGGGGACGTCACCAAGGGCCACGTCTGGAATGTGACCGGTGACGTGCTCAACGTGGACCCGTCGACCATCGAGATCACCGAGCGGTGGCCCATCCACCGCTCCGCCCCGAAGTTCGACGCGCTGGAGCCCCGCACCGAGATGCTGGAGACCGGCATCAAGGTGCTTGACCTCCTCACCCCGTACGTGAAGGGCGGCAAGATCGGCCTCTTCGGCGGCGCCGGCGTGGGCAAGACGGTCCTCATCCAGGAGATGATCTACCGCATCGCCCACAACTTCGGCGGCACCTCGGTGTTCGCGGGCGTGGGTGAGCGGACCCGTGAGGGCAACGACCTCATCAACGAGATGGAGGAGGCCGGCGTCCTCAAGGACACCGCGCTCGTCTTCGGCCAGATGGATGAGCCGCCGGGCACCCGCCTCCGGGTCGCACTCTCGGCGCTGACCATGGCCGAGTACTTCCGTGACGTCCAGAACCAGGACGTGCTGTTGTTCATCGACAACATCTTCCGGTTCACCCAGGCGGGCTCCGAGGTCTCCACCCTGCTCGGCCGCATGCCGTCCGCCGTGGGCTACCAGCCCACCCTGGCCGACGAGATGGGCCAGCTCCAGGAGCGGATCACGTCCACGAAGGGTCACTCCATCACCTCGATGCAGGCCATCTACGTGCCGGCGGACGACTACACCGACCCCGCGCCGGCCACCACGTTCGCACACCTGGACGCCACGACGGAGCTGTCGCGTGAGATCGCCTCGCGCGGCCTCTACCCGGCCGTCGACCCGCTGACCTCGTCGAGCCGGATTCTCTCGCCGCAGTACATCGGGCAGGATCACTACGACACCGCGGTGCGTGTGAAGCAGATCCTGCAGCGCAACAAGGAGCTTCAGGACATCATCGCCATCCTCGGCATCGACGAGCTGTCCGAAGAGGACAAGATCATGGTGAACCGGGCGCGTCGCCTCCAGCAGTTCCTCTCGCAGAACACCTACATGGCGGAGAAGTTCACCAACATCCCCGGCTCCACGGTGGCGCTGTCGGACACCATCGAGGCGTTCCAGATGATCACCCGCGGAGACGTGGACCACATCTCGGAGCAGGCGTTCTTCAACGTCGGCGGCATGGACGACGTCATGGCCAACTGGTCGAAGATGCAGAAGGAAGACTGATCGTGTCCCGACCCCCGCTCCACGTCGAGGTCGTCGCGGCAGACCGTCTGGTCTGGTCAGGCCAGGCGGTCAACATCATCGCGCGGACAGTCGAGGGTGACGTCGGCATCCTCCCCGGGCACGAGCCGTTCCTGGCAGTACTGGTGCCGTGTGTGGTCGAGATCGTCACGGCCGACGGCCGGAGCGAGTCCCTCGCCGTCGACGGCGGATTCATCTCCGTCGCCAACGGCCGGGTCTCGGTGCTCAGCCAGTTGGCGAGGCTCGGGCATGAGGTAGGTCTTGAGGAGGCGCGCCGCGAGGCGTCCACCCTGGAGGCCAAGGCGATGCAGGCCGAAGCCGACGATGATGAGCTGCATCACCTGCGCATCCTGCAGGCTCAGATCCGTGCAGGTGAGAGGGCAACCACGTAGCCCACATAGTCGAACCGCTCAGGGCGGCTCTCCGCACCAGGGGAGCTGCCCTGAGCGCATACCGGGGTCAGAACCTGGGAGGAGAGGGAGGCACCGATGGTGTGGCAGTTCGCCATGACGACCGTGATCGTCATCGCCGTCGCGCTGCTGCCGTTCGTCCTGCTCTACCTCCGCCGCCGCTGGCTCACGGGCCAGGGCGGCCTCTTTGATTGTGCACATCGGGTCCGCGACGATGCTCCCGGCGTGGGATGGGTGCTGGGGATGGCCCGCTTCCGGGGCGAGAACCTCGAGTGGTTCAGGTCCTTCTCCTTCAGCCTGCACCCCAAGCTCGTCCTCCAGCGCGCAGGCACGGCCTACCTGCACCAGCGCACACCAGAGGGCATCGAGCTGATCGCGCTGTTCGACAACTCAGTGATCGTGACGGTGAAGGACCGCAGCTCCTCCCATGTGCACACCCTGGCCATGGCAAG
>DATITN010000326.1:0-6807 GCA_035467795.1 Arachnia sp.
TCCGCCCAGCCAGAACTCGTAGGCGGCCTGGGCGAAGGGCTCGGGGCGGAGGCCCAGCTTCGGCTTGATGATGGTTCCGGCGATGTAGCCGCCGTCGTGGACGGGGCGGCCCAGGATCCGCCACAGCTCCGCGATGCCGACGGCCGGCCCGTCGAACAGGTTGATCGCCGCGCGCGGCACGTAGAAGTCGTACATCTTCGCGTACTCGATGTCGCCCATGCCCTGGTTGTTGCCAATCGCCAGGGTGAGGAACGAGACCATCATCATGCGGCCGTCGATGATGTTGCGGTCGAAGAGGTCCAGCGGATAGGCGATCCGCATCTCCTCGCCGGCCTCGTCCACGTGGTAGACCAGAGCGTCGAAGCTCTTGGTGAAATCGTCGGTGGTGGACACCTCGACGTTGGTGCCTGTCGAGGATTCCGCGGCGAAGTGCGCGGCGGCCTCCAGGTAGGAGCCGGACTTCGGCTTCATGGTGTAGGCGCACAGGATGTGCTGTCCTCCGGCGATGAGGTCTTCCTCGCGAAGGCTGAGATCGGCGTAGCGGGCAGTTTGGTCCACGATGACTCCTCGAAGGATCGGGTTGAGCTTCAGTGCTTCCGGCTGCGTTGAACCTCAGGCTAAGCCACTACGTCGCGTAGTAGGTCGGCGGCGGTGAGTTGGTGCGCCGGGGCCACGCACGCGTGCACGGATGCGCAGGGAACCTCGTCGTCTGGGCCGTGACCGACCTCGGAGAGCCGTGCTCGTGCCCTCTGGTCACAGGAGGGGTGTTCTGGGACGATGACCTGAACGGGAGGAGACTTCGGTGTCGCCGCCAGCCCAGGGTCCGCAGTGGGACGTCCTAGTAGGCGCACTCCTGGCGTGCCTCGCGGCCATGGTGTTCCTGGGGTTTCGGCTCGTGACCCCCGCGGAGTGCGCCTGGCTTCCACCGCACGCGGGCGCCTTCAGCGCGGAGGGGGTGCTCCCTCAGGTGCATCTGGGCTGCCCCCTCCCTGACGGGAGCCTGATCAGCCATGTGCAGGTTGTCGACGGGCGTGCCGAGGTCACGGTCGAGCCTGACTCGAGGAGCATGCCGCTCGATCTCACGAGCACGGCCGGGTCGCTCGCGCTCCAGGGCTGGCGTGCGGGCGGGACGTTGCTGTTCGTGACCGCCCTCTTCGCCCTGTGCGGGCTCGCGATCAGCCGTCGACCTCTGGACCCGGCGGCCGGGTCCAGCCTGGTCTTCGCAGCCGCACTCTTCGGAAGCACCGTCGTGACGGTGGCGGGGCTGCCACCGTCGTGGGCCTTCACCGGGATGCTGCGCTGGCTCTTCGTCGCGAACGTCGGGTTCTTCTACACACTGGCGTGGAGCGGGATGCTGGCCTGGGCGCTCCAGTTCCCCACGCCGCTGGCGCCGTGGCTGCGGGGGGTGCGTGCGAGGGTGCTCATCACCTGGGCTCCGCCCCTGCTCTGGGGGACCCTCGCCGCGATCGGCGGAGCCGGGATGGCTTTCCCCGCCTGGATGGCCCGCGCCGTTGCCCTCCAGACGGGCTTCACCGTCGTCGGGCTGTCAGCATCAATGGGGGTATTGATCCTGCGGCTGTTCCTCGCCCGGCGCCCAGGCAGTGACCCCGTGCATCGGCAGCAGCTGCTCTGGTTGGGCGGGTCCGGGATCGTCGCGGGACTGTTGGCGCTGGCGTTCTGGATCGTCCCGTCACTCCTCATCGGACGGTCCCTGTTGGCCGACGAGTTGATCGGGGTGCCGGGCCTGTTCTACGTCGCGGGCATGAGCATCGCGATGCTGCGCTACCGGCTCTTCGACCTGGACGTCGTCCTCGGCCGCACTCTCGTCTACGCCGCCCTCACGGTTGTCGCGGTGAGTGTGTACCTCCTGACCGTGGCGGTGTTGACCTCCCTGATCGCCGACCAGCCCACCGGTGTCGCCGTGGCTGGTGCGGTTGCCGTGGCCATCCTGGTCAATCCGGTGAGGGTCCGGCTGGAGAGCTGGGTCAGCAGGGGCCTTTACGGCGATCGGGACGATCCCTACGTGGCGCTGGCACGGCTCGCGGGTCTGCTCAGGGCACGGGAGGTCTCGTGGCCCGAGGTCGCCGCCGACCTCCGCCGGGCGCTGCGTGTTCCATACGTGTCGGTGCGGACGAAGCAGAGTCCGCTCGCCGAGGCCGGCATTCAGCCGGAAGACCAGGCCCGGCTACGTGTCACACCCCTGGTGCACGCCGATGTCACGCTGGGCAGCCTCGAAGTGGCCACCCGCGGTCGTGGTGGCGGCTTCGCCCCGGCCGAACGCCGACTGCTCCAGGACCTCGGCAACCAGGTCGCCTCCGCCCTCCACGAGCAGGGCCTCGACGAGGAGGTCCGCGCCTCCCGACAGCGTCTGATCCTGGCCCGCGAGGACGAGCGGCGGATGCTGAGACGAACCCTGCACGACGATGTCGGGCCGACCATCGCGGCTATTCCCCTGCGCACCGAGACGGTCCGGCGTCTGATGGCGTCGGAGGCGACCGAGGCGGTGGCGGCACTCCTCGATCGGATCGAGCACGACGCCACCCGGGCCGCGGACGCGGTGCGGCAGCTGGCCTACGACCTCCGCCCGCCCGCGCTCGACGAGCTCGGACTGGTCCCGGCGCTCGAGGAGCTGGCGCACGATCTGGCGCCGCTGGTGGTGCACCTCGACACCGGCGGCATCGGCTCCCCCGTCGCGTCGCTTCCTCCCGCCGTCGAGGTCGCGACCTACCGGATCGTGTCCTCCGCGTTGGCCAACGCGGCCCGCCACGCCCAGGCGCAGGCGTGCTGGGTGACACTCCGCCGCGTCGACGGGACGCTCGAGGTCCAGGTGGCCGACGACGGCGTCGGCCCACCGGCCGACCTGCACGCCGGGGTGGGGATCACCGCGATGCGCGAGCGGGCCACCGAGCTCGGTGGAGCGTGCACGATCCAGCCGCGGGTCGACGGTGGCACGCTTCTCCGCGCCGTCCTGCCGATGGCGGGGCCATCGTGAGCACCACGGAGTTTCGCGTGCTCGTCGTAGATGACCATCCCCTCTACCGCGAAGGGCTGGTGGGCCTGCTCGGCACCACACACGACCTGGTGGTCGTCGGCCAGGCCGCTGATGGGCTCGAGGCAGTCCGGCTCGCAGCCGAGCTCTCGCCGGACGTCGTGGTGATGGACATCACCATGCCCGGGCTCGACGGGATCGAGGCGACGAGGCGGATCGTCTCGGCATCACCGCCGGTGCGTGTGCTGATCCTGAGCATGCTGGACGACTCGAGCGTGGCCGACGCGGTCGCGGCCGGCGCGCGCGGCTACGTGGTGAAGTCCGCCACTCCCGACGCAACGCTGGCCGCGATCCGCTCGGTCGCCCAGGGTGACATCATCTTCTCGGCCGCATTGGCGACGCGCCTCACAGCGATGGTCACGGTCGTCAGGGCGCCGTTCGTCGAGCTGACGACGCGGGAGCGGGAGGCATTGGCGCTCGTGGCCAAAGGCTGGGACAACCCCCGCATCGCCCGGCACCTCGGGATCGCCGACAAGACCGTTCGGAACCTCGTCTCTCTGATCCTCGTCAAGCTGCAGGTAGCCGATCGCGCCGCCGCGATCGAGAAGGCCAAGCGGGCGGGGTTGGGCTGAACACCCTACTCGGGGCTGTTCCCATGGTCTCCGCCCACCACGTGGGTGCTCCGGTAACCCTCGTACGCGACGTGAGTCATGAGCCCTTCCCGCGCATGCGGGAGGTTGTGGCAATGGTCCATCCAGATGCCCGGGTTGTCGGCGACCATCTGGAGCTCGTAGGTCTCACCGGGCTCGACGTTCAGTGAGTCGACCAGCCACGGCGAACCGGTGGCCCGGACGCCGTCGCGCGCGACCACCAGCAGGTGATGGCCGTGCAGGTGCATGGGATGCACCTCGCCGCTCTCGTTGGACACGAGGAACCTGACGCGCTCGCCGGTGCGCACCATGAACATCGGCACGTTCGGGTAGAGGCCGCCGTTGATCGTCCACCACGAGCCCGGTCGGCCGTCGAGGAGCCCGAGCCGGCGGCCGATCCGGTACTCGAACGTGCGGTCCGGCTGCCCAGGGGTCTGGATGGTTGGACCCGGTGAGCCGTAGCTGAGCAGATCCACCAGCACCCGAGGAGCCGGAGAGTGTGGCGCCTCGCTGTCGCCGAGCGAGACGGAGGCCCCGGCGAACTCCACCCGGGCGCCGCCCGTCGGCACCACGACCTCGAGGTCCGCACGGCCACCGGCCGTGACCACCAGCGCCTCCCCCGTCAACTGACCCGGACGATTCAGTGCGCGTCCGTCGACGGCGACGACCCGGTAGGAGGCCCCGGACACCCAGACCGGCATGGGACCCGAATCGGTGTTGATCACGCGCACCCTGGCGGTGTCCCCGGGGCGTGCGGGGTGGGCGAAGCCGCCCGGCTTCCCGTTGACCGTGCGCGTCCCGGCGTAGGCGTGGACCAGCGCGGTGACATCCACCACGCGCGGATCCGGTGTCGCGGCGTCCACCACGAGCGCCCCCAGCAACCCTCCGCTGACCTGCGGATGGGACACCTGATGGGAGTGGTACCAGTAGGTGCCCTCCTGGGCGATGAAGCGGTAGACGAAGCGCTCCCCTGGTGCGATCGCGTCCTGGGTGACGCCGGCGACGCCGTCCATCGCGTTGGGCAGGTCGACGCCGTGCCAGTGCAGCGTCATCCCGTCGGTCACGTTCTGGTTCGTGGCATGCACCTCGACCAGTTCGCCGGCCCGGGCGCGGATGGTGGGGCCCGGCGTCGTCCCGTTCAGGGTGAAGCCGTCGAAGGGCGGGACCCCTGCCAGCGTGACCCGCTCGGCGCGGGCGACCAGGTCGACGCGCACGTCCGCGGGCCGATCCGGGGCAGGAACGAGAGTGCTGAGGTCCACCCCGTCCTGGGCGTGGCTGTGCGAGCCCGCCACGGCCTGCGGCTGTGTGCCGCCGCCGTAGTCGGCGTATCCCATCGAGGTCATGGAGTAGGTGTCCGGGAGCAGGCTGGCGGCCCACAGCCCGGCGGAGGAGCCGAGCACCACAACCAGGACCCCGGTGCCGACGAGCCACCGCCTGATCCGGGAGGCCCTGGTGGGGATGCTCACCTCACACCGCCACGGATCCTCTGACGGTCGCGCTCGCGGCGGCGCCGGATGTGGCGACATGCCTCCGGACCCGGCCCACCGCGGTGACTGCCGCCCCGAACAGCGCCAGGGCATTCAGGCCATGGAAGATCGCCAGCACCGCCAAGCCGTGCGCGGCGTACCCGAGAGTCACCTGCAGCGCGACGAGTCCGAGCACGATCGCCGCCCACATGACGGCTCGGGAGGCCCTCGTGAAGAAAGACACGACGAGCAGCGCCAGGGCGACTGCCGGGATGACGAGGCTGCCGTTGAGGCCGTGGATCATGAAGCCGATGGCCTCCGGGAACGGGAGCGGCCCTCCTGTGTCCTCCATCATCGACTTGTCCACGACCGCGCCGCCCATGATGTAGGCGCCGAGCCCGGCGGAGACCCAGGCGTGTGAGGCGGCCTGCACGCCCACAAGGGCGGCGACCGTACCCGCAAGAACGCGGTATGCGGTGATCATCTTCGGTGTCCTTCCGTTGCGCGGACGCCTCATGCGTCCGACTGATCATGGGTTGAGGCGGCGGACCACAGGTGTCGGCCGAGGAGCACGAACCACACGGGCCAGGCCAACCAGACCGCGCCTCCGATGGCAAGCCCCGGGAACAGCAGAGCCTTGGCAGCAGTAGAGCCCCCCGGGAGCAGGAACGAGGCGCCCGCCAGGGCGAGTCCCGCGATCAGCCCGTACCCCACGGCGGCACCTGTCACCCAGATGGACCGGGGCATCCCGGGGTCGCGTGACCAGGTCCTGTTCAGCCAGGCCATCCAGGCCATCTGCAGCGTGATGGCCACGATGGAGATGGCGGTGGACGGCTCGAAGGGCAGTACCTGGGCGACCAGGAGCACCCCCGAGGCCGCCGCCACCACACTGGCGCCCGTGACAAGCCTGACGAAGCCCCGCTCTCGACGGGTCCGGGCGGCGCGCCGGCTGATCCGCGGCACCAGCACGGCCAGGAGCACGTTTCCCGCCGCGCCCAGGAGGTCGTTGATCGGTCCCCACGGCGCCGCGCTGCCGCCCCGGGCGAGCGAGACGAACATGATGATGAGGAAGGCCCCGGACGCCAGCATCACCACGCCGAGCGCCACGAGCCGCGCCGCTTCGCTCTGGTTGGGCTCAGGCGCCACAAACATGACGGTGACCTTCGGCTCGGTGCCGAGCCGGTCCTGCCCCCTGGCAGGTGCTGGTGTGCTGGACATCCTCTGCTCCCTCCTGACGGTGCTCCGGAAACTCCATTCTTCGGCGGGGATGTCCCGGGCGTCACGGGACAACCGTCCCGGCCCGTCGGGATTCCTGCGGCACGGCCGCGACGGCGCCGTCCGCCGGCGCGGCCCGAATCACCGTCGCGCGTCTCCGTCGGGTACCGTCATGCCGCATGCCGAGGAACCCAGGAGGAACCCAGTGACCCGACCAAACCGGAGGCTCGTCCTTGTGGTGCGAGCCGACCCAGTGATCTGCGGTCACGCCGGCGAGGCACGCAACCTGGCCGAGGCCGCCCTTGACCACGGCTTCGACGATGTGCGCATCGTCAGCTGGCCCCTCGACCGGCTGATCGAGTCCGAGCTGCCGCTGAAGCCGCTCGACTCGATCTCCCCCTACCGGGAGGGGATCACGGTCGAGCGCCCCGAGCCCGTCGGCAACTACAAGATCCTCGACGGCCGCTACCTCGCGGGGCTGACCGGC
>DATITN010000327.1:0-2312 GCA_035467795.1 Arachnia sp.
CCGGCGAGCAGGCGCTCGTAGACGGCCTTGATGTCGTCGTTGTCGGTGGCCTCGATCTGCACCTCGAGGTCGGCGATGTCGCGCTTCTCCAGTTCGATGGCGGCCTTGAACGCGGCATCCTCGGACTCCTGGCCCTGCTCCAGCCACTCGTCGTACAGCCCCTGGAGAGTCTTGTCGTCGTACGTGCCGGCAGCGTCGCCCGAGGTCGGGTCGGCGACATCAAACTGGTCGAGCAGGCGCCCGACGGCGTCGAAGTGGCGCTGTTCGCTGTTGGCGATGCGGTCCCACACGGCACTCTCGTACTTGGCGCCGAGGGCGGTGTAGAGGTCGTGGGCCATCTTCTCCTCCTGGCGGCTGAACGCCAGGGACGACTGCTCTGCCTGGTCCGGGGCACTGGTGTCGGCCGAGGCGAGGCTCGCCCCGCCGAAGGTGAGGGCGGCCACGGCCAGCCCCGCGGTGATGAGGGAAACGGTGCGCTTCATGATGAGCTCCTTCTGGATGTGATCACTGGTTGGTGATGTATCCAGTTCACCGCGCCGTCGTGAAGCTCCCGCCAGGGGAATGTGAAGCTTTCGTGAAGTCAGGCGGGCGGGGTGAGCCGCAGATACTCGCGGTCCCCCAACAATTCCAGGCGCCGCCAGAGCACGCTGCCCGGCACCGCCTGAGTGACGTGGAGATGCGCGGCGGCCACCTGCCTGCTGCGATCGACGGCCACGACGATGGGCAGCCCCGCCTCGTCATGCCCGGTGAAGCCTCCCCCGAACTCGTCCCGCAGAGTCGAAGCCACGGAAGCCGGCAGCCCCCCCTCCAGCACCGACAACCCTCTCCTCCCCGCGACCGTGATGGCGGCCCGGCTGGCCGCCTCATGGTCCGGATGGCCGGTCACCCCGCCCTCGACGGCGAAGACGAGCAGGCCGTCGGGGTCCGTGGTGTCGAGGGCGAGCTCAATGTCGGCGACCAACTCCGCCTCCCGGCCGCCCAACCCGCCGTCGGGATGGTTGAGCAGGGCGGTGGTCCGGCAGCCGAGCACCTCAGCCGCTGCCTCAAGTTCGAGGGCGCGCGTGTGCGCAAGGTCGGGCGCGGCGCCCAGGGTTGACGCCTCACCGGCGGTGAGGCAGAGGACGCTGACCTCGGCCCCGTCGTCGACCAGGCGACCGATGACTCCTCCCAATCCGAAGGACTCATCGTCGGGGTGCGCCACCACGACAAGGACGCGCTTCCACGGGGGCAGTTGGGTCTCCATGCTGCGAGTATATACCCCCTGGGGTATCTTTCAGCTGGTTCGACGGCCCCAGCGAAGGTAGGCGCACGGCAGCAGGCCCATGGAACTCACCACGGCCAATGCGGGCACCCACACCGTCTTGGATCCGTTGATCTCACCCTCAGGGCGCCTCGCCACGTCTACCAACGCGTACACCCGCAGGGCCGCGTCCGCGATGCCTCCCAACGCCAGCGCGGTGCGCAGCCAGGGCGGCAACTTGTCCCACTTCTTCGTCGCATGCTTCATTGCAAGCCTCCTGTCCCCCAGCGTACGCCCGCCCCCGCAGGTACGTTGGGCGAGAACGAGAGGGAAGGGCTTGCATTGTTCATCGATGAGTGGACGTGGGACGATCCGACCGTGAACGCAGAGCTGTGGGAGGGCCAGGCGACCTACCGGCGCTCCCTGGAACAAGTGGCCAACGATGTCCTCGACGCGGCCGGGACGGGCCTCGACGCCCGCGCCTTCGTCGTCGGGATACCCCTGGACCGGGACGCCGGTGTGGTGGTGGAGCCCGCGCGCGGGCACTTCGACCGAGCCATCGTCGCCCAGTCCACCCACCTCGCCACGAGACGGTTCAACAAGCTTCTCCGCGACGACAACGCCACCGCGGAGAACTCCCCCACCTATCTGGCCGCGCTCGAGGCGCGTACCAGGAGGCGCGCCGTCGCGGACAAGCTGGACGCCGCCGCCCGGGCCAGCGGGCGCATCCACTTTGTGGGCGTGGGCGTGACGATCGGCGAACACACCGTGTTCCCCGTCCTCGCCCTGCAGGAGGACCAGTGGAAGGAGCTGTCCCAACTGCCCGACGACGCTGGAGACGACTTCCTCACCGCCCGCTCGTTCCAGGAGGCGGTGATCAACAGCGTCCTCGACGTGGCCTCCCGCGAGCTGGACAGGCAGATCCCCGGCTCCCTGGTGCGGATCGACCCGGAGTTCGTGCTGCGCTCCGCCGCAGACCTGTTCGTGTCCGCCGTCGTGGCCCGGACCGGCCAGGAGTTGGCCTTCGGGGCTCTTCAGGCGTTCGACGCCGTCTCCGCGCAGCCCTATGAGG
>DATITN010000328.1:0-15393 GCA_035467795.1 Arachnia sp.
GTCGAAGACCCGGATCGACGACGTCTCCACCACGCCGAGGCTGGTTCCGAGGGGGCCGTTCACGCCCCCATTGTTGCGCAACCCGGAGGGGATCAGAGACCGGAGACGCCCAGCAGGAGGCCGATCGAGTAGGTGGTGGCCAACGCGACCATTCCGCCCGTCACGACTCTGAGCACCGCGCGGCTGGCTGGGGCGCCGCCGAGCTTCGCGCCCACACCGCCCGTGATGGCGAGCGCCACCAGCACCGCGACCACCGTCACCGGGATGCGCAGCGGGATGGGGGCGAGGAGGATCGTCAGCAGCGGCAGGATCGCGCCGGCGAGGAACGCGACCGCCGATGCCAGAGCCGCGTGCCAGGGGTTGACGATCTCGTCCTCGGCCAGGTGGAAGCGTTGAGAGAGGTGGGCCTTCACGGCGTGCCCCTCGCCGATCTCCTCCACCACCTTTTCCGCCGTGGCCTTCGTGAGGCCCTGGCGCTGATAGGCGGCCACGAGCTCCTCGTCGGCCGCCCGACGATCGGAGGTCAGGAGGATGCGCAGGGACGCGATCAGAGAGCGCTGCGAATCTGCTGCGCTGGAGACTGAGACGTATTCGCCCAACGCCATCGAGATGGCTCCCGCCACCACCGCGGCCACACCGGCGAGCAGGACGGGGGTGACGGTGTTCGTCGCGGCCGCGACGCCCACGACGGTGGCCGAGATGGACACGATGCCGTCGTTTGCTCCGAGGACCCCGGCGCGCAGCCAGTTCAGCCGGCCGGACAGCTCAGCCGACTCGACGGGGTTCGGGGCGACAGTCACACTCATGTCATCATTCGACACCCGTTTCGGCGGCGAGTCCATGCAGGAAAGGCTACCCTGACAAGCACGATCGCACGCCTAGGAGGACCAATGAGCGACCCGATCACCAGCCCCGACGACGACGCCGTCGTCGACGACAGCGAGCTAACCCGACGCCAGACCGACGGGCCGGACGGTGGGGAGCATCTGCACTCGTCAGACCATTCGATCGCCGAGGAGGACATCGAGGCGGATCGGCGTCATCAGCAGGAGACGCCGACCCAGCCCTAGTCCCTCACTCAGATACGGTCCAACGCCTGGGTGAGATCCGCCAGGATGTCGTCGATGTGTTCGATGCCCACGGACAGCCGCACCATCTCGGCCGGCACGCCGGCGGAGAGTAGTTCCTCGTCGGAGAGCTGCGAGTGGGTGGTCGACGCGTTGTGGATGGCCAGTGACTTCGCGTCGCCGATGTTGGCGAGGTGGCTGAACAGCTCCAATGCTTCCACCAGTCGGGTGCCGGACTCGCGGCCCCCCTGCACGCCGAACGAGACGAGGCCGCCGAAGCCGCCCTTGAGGATTCGTGTGGCGATCTCGTGGGTGGGGCTGGACTCGAGGCCCGGGTAGTTGACCCAGGACACCTTGGGGTGCGCGGTCAGGAAGTTGGCCACCGCGAACGCGTTCTCGCTGTGACGCTCCATCCTCAGGTGGAGGGTCTCGATGCCCTGCAGCAGGAGGAACGAGTTCATGGGGGCGATCGCCGCGCCGGTGTTGCGCAGCAGCACGGTGCGCGCCCGGATCACGTAGGCGGCGGGGCCGGCCGCGTCGGTCCACACCACCCCGTGGTACGCCGCATCCGGCTGCGTCAGTCCGGGGAAGCGGTCGCTGTGCGCGGCCCAGTCGAAGCGCCCTGAGTCAACCAGCACTCCGCCCAGCGAGGTGCCGTGGCCGCCCAGGTACTTCGTGGCGGAGTGCACCGAGATGTCCACGCCGTGGTCGAACACCCTGGTGAGGTGGGGGGTGGGCACGGTGTTGTCGACGATGAACGGAAGGCCCAAGGCGTGCGCCGCCTCGGACCAGGCGTCCAGATCGATGACGTTGAGCGCGGGATTGCCTACCGTCTCGCCGAAGACCAGCCTGGTGTGGGCATCGACGTGCTGGGCCAGCTCCTCCGGCTTGCCCGGATCGACGAAGCGCGCCTCGATGCCGAACTGCTTGAGCGTGTGGGCGAAGAGCGCGTAGGTGCCGCCGTAGAGCGTGGACAGCGCGACGATGTTGTCGCCGGCGTAGGTGAGGTTGAGTACGGCGTAGGTGATCGCGGCGGCGCCGGAGGCGGTGGCCAGTGCCCCGACGCCGCCCTCGAGCGCGTTGACGCGCGCCTCGAGGACGCTCTGTGTGGGGTTCATCAGCCGGGTGTAGATGTTGCCGGGGCGGGCGAGCGCGAAGAGGTCAGCGGCGTGCTGGGCGTCGTCGAAGACGTAGCTGGTGGTCTGGTAGATGGGTACTGCGCGGGCGTTCGTGGCCGAATCGGCGGTCTCCTGACCGGCGTGGACGGCGAGCGTTTCGGGGCGGTAGGTCATCGGTGACTCCTCGTGGGCCAAGTGTTCTCCCCCCAAACTAGTGGCCGCGCGAATCTCCTGGGAGGGTGTCCGTTACGCCGTCAGCGCACGGTCGCGGCGCGGAGGATCACCTCGGCCAGGTCTCCGGCTCGGCTGACCTGGGGCCAGTGGCCGGACTCCAGGTCCACATAGCCGGCATGCTGGAGTTTTCGGAGCTCGCTGACGGGGGCGAAGCCCTGCTCGGTCCAGGACCGCAGCTCGTCTGCGGAGTACTCGGTGCAGACGTTGACCACGGGGATCCGATAGCGCCGATCGTCGCTCAGCTCCTGGATGCCCAGGGCGTACTGTCCCGGTGCCGGGGTCATGTGGCCCTCGAGTTCGGCCTTGGCGGACTCGTCGAGGTCTGCGGTATCAGGGCCGTCGAACGCGGCCCACCCCACGAAGGGGAGGACGCCGTCGACGGGCTCGAAACCGTCCAGGATGGGCGAGCCGTGCGGGATCGGGAAGCCGCCCACCAGCACCACGCAGCCCACCCTGTCCGGCCGTCGGTCCGCGGCCGCCCAGGCCGCCGCGCACCCGGCAGAGTGGCCGACGAGGATGACGTGATCGGCGGAATTGTCGATCTCGGTGACCACCGCGGCAACCAGATCGCCGTAGGTCACGGCGGCCGGGTCCTGCCCGTCGTGGCCCGGTGGGGTCAGCGCCACGACGCGATGGCCCGCCCTCTCGAGGAACGGGACCACCCGGGACCACGACGAGCCGTCCAGCCAGAGGCCGGGGATGAGAATGATGTCCATGGGGGCAACCTCCTGCCAGAACGCTAGCCCGGCGGGTGCGGGTCGTGTCGGTTTCGGCCGGATCGGTGGTGCTTCAGCACTCGACGACGTTGACGGCCAGCCCGCCTGTGCTGGTCTCCTTGTACTTGCTGTGCATGTCCAGACCGGTCTGGCGCATCGTCGCGATGACGGCGTCGAGGGAAACGATGTGGCGACCGTCGCCGTGCAGTGCCAGCCGCGCCGCCGTCACCGCGGTGCTGGCGGCGATGGCGTTGCGCTCGATGCACGGCACCTGAACCAGGCCGCCGATGGGATCGCAGGTGAGCCCGAGGTGGTGCTCCATGGCGATCTCCGCGGCGTTCTCCACCTGGGGGGCCGTTCCGCCCAGGACGGCGCACAACCCGCCCGCCGCCATGGCGCACGCTGAGCCCACCTCCGCCTGGCAGCCCCCTTCCGCACCTGAGATCGAGGCATTGGCCTTGATCAGGCTCCCGATGGCCGTGGCGGTGAGCAGGAAGTGGCGGATCTCGGCCGCCCCGGCGACGGGGTGCGCGTCGAGGAAGTACTGCACCACCGCCGGAATGATCCCCGCCGCCCCGTTGGTGGGGGCGGTCACGACCCGCTCCCCGGAGGCGTTGGCCTCGTTGACGGCCAGCGCGTAGACCTGAAGCCATTCGGCGCCCCGCTGATGCCCGAGCTCCTCCTTCTCGAGCTGCCGTTGGACCCCAGCCGCGCGGCGCGGGACCCGCAGCGGTCCGGGAAGCGTCCCGTGGGCGGCCAGTCCCGCGTCGATGCAGCTCCGCATGGCCAGCCAGACGGCGTCGAGCCCGGCGTCGGTGTCGGGGTCCGGGCGGTGCGCGCGTTCGCATTCGCGAGCCACGTCGGCCACGCCGAGCCCGGATCCGCCGCAAATCCTCAGCAGGTCCGCGGCCGTCTCGAACGCGATGCCACCGACGGCGCCGCTGCCGCCGAGGGACTCGTCGCCCTCCCGGCGGATGAAGCCGCCGCCGACCGAATAGTAGGTCTCCTCCAGCACCGGGCCGCCTCCGGGGCCCAGCGCAAGGAGGGTGAGCGCGTTGGCATGCGCCGGCTTGCGGGTCAACGGCGCGAATCGCACGTCGTCGCGGCGGAAGGGCACGGGGCCGACGCCGGGGATCGCCACCGGCTCGCCGTCGATGTGGGCGGACCATGCGCGACGGACCGCCGCCGGGTCGCAGGTCTCCGGCCTCATGCCGAGCAGCCCCGCCACCAGCGCGTCGGGTGTGCCGTGGCCGATCCCGGTGGCCCCCAGTGAGCCGAACAAGACCACCTCGAGCCGTGTCACGGAGGCGCCGATCGAAGCGAGGCGTTTGGCGAAGTCCCCGCCTGCGCGCATCGGGCCGACGGTGTGTGACGACGATGGTCCGATCCCGATCGAGAACATGTCGAGCGCGGAGACGTAGCAGCCTCGATCACCCATCGGTGGCCCCTCCCCCGCGTCGTCCTTCCGTACGGCCAGCCTAACCGCCCGTGCAGTCCTACGTCTGGTCGTAGAAAGTGGGCCCCGCTGCACTTCGTATACCCCAACCCGTATAGGCTATGTGGACCACTACTTCTTCGGAGGAGCCTCAATGAGGAGACTGGTCATCCTGGGCGGCGGAACAGCCGGCACCATGGTCGCCAACAAGCTGCGATCGGCGTACCCGCCCGCGGAGCTTGAGATCACCGTCGTCGATCGCGACGACAACCACCACTACCAGCCCGGGTATCTGTTCCTGCCCTTCGGGATCTACGACGAGGGCAAGATCGTGCGCTCCCGGCACCACTTCATCCCCGATGGGGTGGAACTGGTTCTGGCGGAGATCGACCGGGTCGACGCGCACGCAAAGAGCGTCCACCTGGCGGACGGCCGCGAGCTGGACTACGACACCCTCGTCATCGCCACCGGAGTGGAGCCGAGGCCGGACCTCACCCCGGGCGCGGACGCGGACGACGTCCACCACTTCTACGACCTGCCGCGGTCCATCGCCCTGGCGGAGGCGTTCAAGGAGTTCCGCGGCGGACGGCTGGTGGTGCACCTGACGGACATGCCCATCAAGTGCCCCGTCGCCCCTCTTGAGTTCACGTTCCTCGCCGACGCCTACTTCCGTGAGCGCAAGACGCGGAAAAAGGTGGAGATCGTCTACGTCACCCCCCTGGACGGCGCCTTCACCAAGCCGATCGCCTCGCGCGAGCTGGGCACCATGTTCAAGGAACGCGACATCCGCCTCGAAGCGGACTTCGCCGTCGAGCGGGTGGATACCGAGGCAAAGGAGCTGGTCTCCTTCGACGATCGGCACGTCCCCTACGACCTGCTGGTCTCGATCCCGCTGAACTTCGGCGCCGAGTACGTGGCCCGATCCGGGCTGGGCGACGACATGAACCTCGTGCCGTGTGACCAGCAGACCATGCGCTCCCTAGAGCATCCGGACATCTTCGTCCTCGGCGACGGCGGGACCCTGCAGACGTCGAAGGCCGGCTCGGTGGCCCACTTCTCTGTGGACGTTTTCATGGAGAACTGGCCCTATTACATCGTCGGCCAGGAGCTGCCCCATCACTTCGACGGGCACGCCAACTGCTTCATCGAGACCGGTCACGGCAAGGGCATGCTGCTGGACTTCAACTACGGCACACAGCCCTACACCGGCGGATTTCCGCTTCCAGGGGTCGGGCCGATGACACTCCTGGGGGAGTCGCGTTCCAACCACCTGGCCAAGCTTGCGTTCCGGTTCGTGTACTGGGAGTTCCTGCTGCGCGGGCGCCCGCTCCCCTTCACCACGGACATGCACCTTCTGGGTAAGAACGTGGAGGGCGACGCCTCAGGCACCTCGAACAAGGACCTCTTCCTCAGGGCGCTCGGGAAGCGGGGGCACGCCGCTCCCGCCTCGAAGGCGCCCAAGACGGCGAAGGCCGTCTCCCGCGCGACCACTCCCCGCAAATCCGCGCCGCGCCCGGTGTCGCGCCCCACCTCCCCTGCCAGGGACGCCGTACCGGTGGCTGCGTACGTGCCCACCAAGGGCGTCGACTCCTCCGCCGACCCCTCGTCGGTGCTGCCCGATCCGATCATCCCCAAGTTCTAAGGAGAACCCACGTGCCCACCACCCGCATCGGGGACCGAGCCGTCGACGTCAACGACGAAGGCTTCCTCACCGAGTACAAGCAATGGGACGAGGACCTCGCCCCCATCCTCGCCGGCTATGCCGGCATCGACGACCTGACCGAGGAGCACTGGAAGGTGCTGCAGTTCCTGCGCGCCGACTACCCGGCCCGCAAGGAAACCGCGACGCTGCGCCGCGTTGCCAGCGTCGGAGGTTTCGACATGAAGCAGCTGTTCAGGCTGTTCCCCGGCAAACCCGCCAAGAAGATGTCCTACATCGCTGGGCTGCCCAAGCCCAAGGGCTGCGTCTAGGAAGGACTGCCCATGACCGAGATTTCTGACACCCCCATCATCCCCGACTTCGGTGGCGCCCGCCCCGCCTCGACCCCCGCCGCGGCCGATCAGAAGGCGGCCCCCGTCAAGGCGAAGCCCTCGGACTTCGCGGCGCCGTCGTCGGGTGAAGACCGCCCCCGCAAGATCTGCTTCATCGCGTCCAAGGGCAACCTGGACATGGCCTACCCGGCGCTGATCATGGCCAACGCCGCGCTGGGCGAGGGCGTAGAGACGCACATCTTCTTCACGTTCTGGGGCTTCGACCTGGTCACTGAGCGCACGATGGACGATCTGAAGTTCACCATGCTCGGCAACACGGCGATGCACCTGCCGATGGCCCCCAGCATGCCGGTGTGGGCCGGAATGGGCGCCATCCCCGGCATGACCAAGATGGCGACCAAGATGATGCGCAAGCAACTCGACGACCTGGAGATCCCGGGCGTGCGCGAGATGCTCGACATCATCGTCGCCTCCGGCGGCCACCTGTGGGGCTGCAAGCTCAGCTTCGACATGAACGGACTCACCCAGTCGGACCTGTACGAGGGCGTGGAGGACGTGATCAGCGCCTCAGACTTCATCGAACTGTCAGAGGGCGCCCAGGTCATCTTCGTCTGAACGCTTCGGGACCGGCTAGGCCTCCTCGGGGTCCAAGCCGGTCTCGAGCACGCGCAGTGCTATCTCCCGCAGCTTCACGTTGCGACGCTGAGACGCCGCCCTGAGCAGGTCGAACGCCTGATTCGCGCTGATGCGATGACGCTCGACGAGGATGCCGATGGCCTGGCCCACCACCCGATGGCCCTCCAACGCGCGCTGGAGGTTGGCCTGCCGCCCGGCAAACGAGTCGGCGGCCGCGGTCCGCTCCCGGGCACGGCTGAGTTGCGCCGCGAGTCTGGCGCGCAGCTCCGAGAGGGAGAACGGCTTGGTCAGATAGTCGTCAGCTCCCACCTCCAACCCGATGGCGGCGTCCGAAGGGCCGGCCTGCGCGGTGAGGAGCACGATGGGAAGATCTGTGGTTGCATCCTCGTCGCGGATTGCCTCCACGAGGGAGTACCCATCCATGCGCGGCATCATGACGTCAGCCAGCACGATGTCCGGCACGTGGGCGGCCATTCGCTCCAAGGCCTCGACTCCGTCCCGGGCGACGACGACCGCGTAGGAGTCGCCCAGAGCCCAAGCGAGGTAGTCCGACATATCGGGGCTGTCCTCGACGAGCAGCAGCCGGGGAAGGTCCATGTCCGGTTCTGCAGGAGGCCGGTCGCGGGCGATTCCGCGCCATGCCGCCATTTCGGCGAGGAAGCTGGTCAACTCGTTGTGGCGCGACACAGGCCGGCGGCGCCTGGTTTGGTCGTTCGAGCCCAGGTGGGCCACATACGGGATAGTGAGGGTAAAGGTGCTACCCAGACCGAGCTCGGAGTGGAGAGACACCTCCCCACCCAGCTGGCGGACGAGGAGGTTGACCATGGGCAGACCGATGCCCACACCCTCGGGGCTTCGGCCGCCTTGAGACGGGGCCACCTGCTCGAAGCGACGGAACACCCGCTCCTGATCTTCCGGCGCGATCCCTGTGCCCGTGTCCGACACCGCGATGTGGAAGTGCTGATCTTCGTCGACGAGCTCGACCGTGATGGAGCCGTTCGGCGTGTACTTCACCGCGTTGGCGAGCAGGTTGAGCACCATCCGCTCAACCATGTCCGGGTCCAGCACCGCCAGCCGCGGAAGGTCCGGGATCGTGTACTTGAGCTCAAGACCTGCACGTCTGATGGTGGGTTCGAAGCTCTCCACCAGCGTGCGCAGCAGCGGCGCGACGTCGAGCTCGGCCAGCGACGGCTCGAACCGCCCGGCTTCCAACCGGGAGAAGTCGAGCATGGCGTCGACCATGCGGATCATGCGCCCCGCGCTGCGGCGGGCCAGTTCGAGAGCGCGGCGTGCCTCAGGGGCGAGGTCGTCCCGGGCGAGCACGTCGTCGAGCGGGCCCGTGATGAGGGTGAGGGGTGTGCGCAGCTCATGGCTGACGTGAGAGAGGAAGGACGAGCGGGCGGCGAGCGATCCCCCAATCGAGTCAGCGCCCCCCCTCATGTCGAGGGGAGGCGCTGTGACGTCGTTGACCATGATGCCTTCTTCTGACCGGCGTTAATCCAGTCAAGCACACGGCCTGATGATGCGAGAGGCTTATCCGAAGAAGCTCACGCCGCCCGGACCCACGAGGAGACCCAGGACGATCAGCACGATGCCCCACACCAGTTGGCTTCGGACGATGGCGAAGATGCCGGAGATGACGAGGATTGCGGCGATGATCCACAAGATGGTACCCATGATGATTTCCTTTGCAGTGGTGGACTAGATCTGGTCGCGATGCGGGGTGTTCCGCAGGTCGCCGGTGTTGGGGTCGTCGCCCGAGTGCAGGTCTTGACCCATGTCGTCGCGGAGGGACTCGCGGAGGGCGCCGTCGTCGCCGGGATCTCCGTGGAAGCCGCCTTCGGGGGCGTGCACGTGCTCCTGGCCCATGTCGTCGCGGAGGGCGTCGCGGAGAGTGCCGTCGTCGCCCGCGTGCGTGTGGATGTCGTCGGCAACGTCGTCGTTCAAGCGATCGACGCGGCTCTCATCCAGAAGGGGGTCGGTGACGCGGTTGTCGTCGTGGGTGTGCTGAGCGCGTCCTTCGGCTTCGAGGCGCTCGTTGTCGGTCATGTCGCCCCAGGCTTCCTTGGCGCGGCCGGCCAGTTCGTCGGCAGTCCTGCGCATGTTCTCTTCGATTCCCATGATTCCTCCTTGGACTTCGAATCGGCCCCACCCGCTGGTGCAGATGGCGTCCTATCTTCTACGTACCCGATTTCCGACGGTTCAAACGTCGAATCTCCGCGCGATCACGCTGCGGCGGGCTCCATCTCGTCGCGGAGCTCGCCAAGGACGCGGGCCAGGATGCGTGAGACCTGCATCTGACTCACGCCGACGCGGCGGCCGATCTCGGCCTGGGGCAGGTCGTCGACGAAGCGCAGGTGCAGGACGCGGCGCTCCAACGAGCCGAGGCGGCGCATTGCGGAGTTCAGCGTGATCAGGTCCGGGATGAGCTCGAGGTCGTGATCGATGGCGGGAAGCTGCAGCCCGGGGGCGCCGTCGTCGTTGCCTGTGGGGGCATCGAGAGAGATCGGTCGGAAGGCCAGCGCCAGAGTCTCACGCTCACAGGCGCCTTTGCCGCTGCCCGCGGTGTCGTCAGGGCGGAGTTCCTGCAGCCGGCGGGGCGGACGCACCATCCAACCGGCGCGGAAGTGTCTCTTGATCTCCCCGGTGATCGTTGCCACCGCGAACGGAACAAAGGTGCCGGCCTCGGGGCGGAAGCGCTGGACCGCGCAGATCAGCCCGACGCGGGCCACTTGGATCAGGTCGTCGAGGTCGAGGCCGCGGTTGGCGTAGCGCCGCGCCAAGGCCTCACAGAGACCCAGGTGCATGACCACTACCTCGTCGAGGAGACTCTGCCGAACTGTGTCGGACGTCGCGGCGGCCAGCCGCCGGAGGAGTTCAAGGGTGCGATCGTCGTGCCCAGCGGGGGCGTCAATGGGGGTGGTGACAGGTGCCATGATTCAACTCACCTTTGCGGAGGAGTCGGAGTCGGCACGTGGTTTGAACCGCTCTGTCTACATCCCACTTTCGCACGGGTCTCGCCTTTTGGCAAGCATCTCGGAGCGATAAGTGGCAGTCTCTGCCCCATGAGAGATGTCGCATGAGCGCGCAGGCAGTGATGGTCGCGGGGGCGTCAGGCCTGATCGGGAGGGCTTTGGTCCAGGCTCTGCGGGCAGACGGCGTCCAGGTGACGACGCTGGTGCGGCACGCCCCGCGCATTCCCACTGAGGTGCAGTGGCTGGAGGGCGGGGAGCCGCTTGATCCGGGCCTTCTCGAGGGCGTCCGCGCGGTGGTGGTGCTCAACGGAGCAAGCATCGGCAGGCTGCCGTGGACGCGGAGCTACCGGCGCACGCTCTGGGAATCGCGCCTGATCCCCACTCGTGTGGCGGCCACAGCGGTGCGGGCGGTGGGCGCCGGAGGGCCGGCGCTTATCTCCGCCTCGGCCGTCGGCTACTACGGGTCCTCGCCGGGCCGGGTGCTTACCGAGGCTTCTCCTCCCGGCGACACCTTCCTGGCACGGCTCTGCGTCGCGTGGGAGGCGGAGGCAGCCCTTGCCGGTGCAGACGCCCGGGTGGCCACCGTGCGGACGGCTCCCCTCGTGCACCGCGAGGCGTTCCTGAAGCCCCTGATCCTCCTGACCACGCTGGGGTTGGGAGGTCCCATCGGCCGAGGCACCCAGGTGTGGCCGTGGATCTCCCTCGAAGACGAGGTCCGGGCCATTCGGCACGTGATCGACCACGACCTCGCCGGGCCGGTGAACCTCGCCGGACCCACGCCCGCTACAGCCAGCGACCTGGGGCGGTTGTTGGCGAGGCGCCTGAACCGTCCCTTCCTCATCCCCGCCCCGGAGTTCGCGCTCACGACCCTGTTGGGTCGGGACACGGCCGAATCCTTGCTGACCTCGGATGCCGACGTTCGTCCCGCGCGACTACTCGCCGACGGATTCGAGTTCCGGCACCGCACCGTCGAGGAGGCGGTTGAGGCGGCCCTCGAGGCGAGCTGATCGCCGCCTACGACGGGCCGTTCATCCCGGCTCAGGGGGTCCGGGCTGGCGCCTTCGCCGTGAGCGCGACGCTCAGCGCGGCCCTGGCCTCCGCGAGTGCGGCGGCGGACCGGCGGTCGGCGAGGCCCATCATGGTGCCGATGGTGGGGCCACCCAGGAGGCCCACCTCCTGCCGGGCGATCACCAGGTCCTGCACATCGCCGAACGCAGAGGTGACATCCTTCCAGGCGGAGGCGCACTCCTCGTCTGCGGGACGGGAACCCGGGAGTCCGGCCACCGCGTCGTGCGCGTAGCGAGCGGCCTTGGCGGCCTTGCGGACGTCATGCCACAGGCTGACGTCGGCAGGGTGGGCATGGGCCAGCTGACGGCGGCGGCGGACCCTGTCGTCTGCCCGATCGGCGAGGCGCCGCAGCTCCGGGGAGGCATCTCTCCTCCCGGATCTGGAAGCCTTCGCCCGCATCAGGTGGCCGATCATGCGCTCGTGCAGCGCGTCCCACCGGGGAGTAGCCATGGCGTTGAGCAGCAGCCCGCGCGCGTCGTCGTGGCGACGCGCCAGGTGGACGCGGATCCGGGCGTGATCGTCCACGCTGAGCCCGACCTCGCCAGCCAGGTCGTCGATGAGGGCGAGGATGACCTCGGTGTCCCGGGGACCGCCCAGGAGGACGCCGGCCCATCTGAGCTCGCTCACCAGTCCCGGGAGATCCGGTGCGTCGAGGGTTCGGCCGAACACCGTGAGAATGCTCCGGAGTCTGCGCAGCGCGACCCTTGCCTGGTGCACAGCGTCGTCCTCGTCCGTGGCAAGGGCCGTGTCCAAGGCCTGGAACTGCCCGTAGTGCCGCGTGAGCTCCGCCGTGACCGCGTGGGCGGCGGTGTCGCGGGCGGTGCCCCGGCCCGCCCCGGACGCCAGAGCCAGCTGAGACTTGGACGCATGCGCCGCGGGCCGCAGGCCGGAGCTCAGGAGCAGCGAGGCCACCTCATCCAGGGTGGATTCAGGTTCACCCGTGGCAAGCTCCACCTCCACCTCGCACCACGACTGGGCCCTGTCGGACAGTTCGCCCAGGGGGCGTGCCCGCACCCGGTCCACCGCCACCTCCGCCCGAACCCGGCCGCTCTCGCCGAAGAGGTGCGTGATCCGTCTTCTCGTCCGGAGCAGCAGAACTGGCAGGAGCGGATCCTCGCCCACGACGTCGGCCACGGTGGCGCGCAGGGAGGCTGGGACCCTGCACGCAGCGCCGAGCGGGAGGCTGTGCTCGAGCCTGGACCCGTTCGGGCCCGGCGTCTTGAGGTGCCACCCGTCGTCCTCGCCGCCGGTGCGCCGCCGGAGCGTGAGCCCGGCGTGCGCGAGGGCTCCAGCTGGGGTGTCGAAGTACTCGGCCCTCAGACGAAGTGTGCGCATCGGCGACACCGGTCCCAGGAGGCCGAGATCCGGCAGCGCTCCCCCATCGGGCAGAGAGAATTTGCGCTCCCGCTCGAACGCTGTGCCCGCCTCGTCGCGACCATTCCGCATCAGGCATCCAGCCTAGTGGCCGGATCGCACCGGAGGGCCTTGTGCGGCTCATATGCTGGCGGGGTGATCGAGTTTCGCGACGTCTCCAAGCTGTACCCGGATGGGACGGTCGCGGTCAGGGACTTCTCCCTGACGGTGCCCTCGCATCGTTGCGTCGTGCTCCTCGGCTCCTCCGGAAGCGGCAAGACCACGCTCATGCGCATGGTCAACCGGATGGTGGAGCCCAGTTCGGGCAGCGTTCTGATCGACGACGAGGACGTGCGCGACGCAGACCCGGTCCGGCTTCGCCGATCCATCGGCTACGTCCTTCAAAGTGGCGGGCTCCTCCCCCACCGCACGGTCGCGGACAACGTGGCCACGGTGCCGATGCTCACAGGCGCCACGCGCCGCGACGCCCGCAACCAGGCCGTCGGGCTCATGGAGCGGGTGGGGCTGGATCCGTCCCTGGCCGGGCGCTATCCGTCACAGCTCTCCGGCGGGCAGCAGCAGCGGGTGGGCGTGGCCCGGGCGCTGGCCTCGGATCCCAACATCATGCTCATGGACGAGCCGTTCGGGGCGGTGGATCCCATCGTGCGGCGCGAGCTGCAGGACGAACTGCTCCGCCTTCAGGCTGAGCTGGGCAAGACCATCGTGTTCGTCACCCATGACGTCGACGAGGCCTTCCGGTTGGGCGACGAGGTGGTGGTGCTGCGGCCGCAGGCCCAGATCGCCCAGCGCGGTACCCCCGTCGAGATCATGCTGGCCCCCGCTGACGACTTCGTGAGGGACTTCATCGGGGCCGATCGCGGGAGCCGCAGCCTCCGGGTGGAAGTGGTGCAGGGCCGCAGTGTCGCGGTGGACGCCGAGGGCCGGGCAGTAGGGATCATCGAGTGACCTGGCTGGTCAACAACTGGCCGCAGGTCATCGAGCTGTCCATCGGACACCTGCTGCTCACCCTTCCGGCTGTGCTGATCAGCATTCTCGTAGCGTTGCCCCTGGGGAGGCTGGCCTTCCTCCGGCCCCGCTTCGGAGGCCCGCTGCTCGCCGCCGCCAGCCTGTTGTACGCGGTGCCTGCACTGCCGCTGCTCATCGTCATTCCTGTCATCCTCGGCACCCAGCTCCGCTCGTCGGCCACCATGATCGCCGCGCTGAGCGCCTACGGTGTGGCGCTGCTGGTGCGCAGTGTCACTGACGGCTTCGGCTCCGTCGATGAGCGGGTCCGCGACGCGGCGGTGGCTGTGGGTCATTCCCCCTCGAGCGTCTTCTGGCGGGTGGATCTTCCCCTGTCGACGCCGGTGATCCTGGCAGGGGTCCGGGTGATGACCGTGTCGACCGTGGGCCTGGTGACTATCGGGGCCCTGATCGGGGTCCCCAGTCTCGGGACGCTTCTCACCGACGGGTTCCAGCGCGGCATCGTCGCCGAGGTGGGCACCGGCGTGGTGCTGACAGTGCTGCTCGCCCTCGTGCTGGATGGGCTACTGATCGTGGCCGGCCACGCCCTCACGCCGTGGACCCGCGCCTCGGGCGGCAGACAGCCGGCCGTGGTGGAGGTACGGCGATGAGTCTGCTTCTTGAGGCCCTGGCCTGGTTGGGTGACGCGGCCAACTGGGGCGGCGCCGGAGGGATCCCGATCCGCGTCGGCGAGCACCTTGCCATCACGGCGGTCGCGGTGGCGTTGGCTGCCCTGGTCGCGGTCCCCGCGGGTGTCGTCGTCGGTCACACGCGGCGGGGCGCGGCCGCCGTGGGCGCCGTCACGGGCGCCGCGCGAGCCATCCCCTCGCTAGGCCTCCTCACACTGTTCGGGCTGTGGTTGGGCATCGGCCTCGAGGCCCCCATCCTCACCCTGGTGGTCCTCGCCGTGCCGTCGCTCCTGGCGGGCGTGTACTCGGGGTTCCAGGCAATCGACCCCTCGATCCCCCAGGCGGCGTCGGCCATCGGCTTCAGCCCGGCGCAGGTGGTGCTCCGCGTCGAGGCTCCACTGGCGCTGCCCGTGATGCTCGGTGGCCTCCGTGCGGCCACCCTCCAGGTGGTGGCCACGGCCACCCTCGCCGCCTACACCTCGGACCACGGCCTGGGGCGGTACCTCTTCGCCGGCCTGAAGACCCGTGACTATGCCCAGATGCTGGGCGGGTCCATCGTGGTGATCGCTCTGGCCCTCATCCTGGAACTGGTGCTGGCTGCCTGCCAGCGCTGGTCGCTGCGTATCGCAGATCCCGCGTCTGCATCCGCTCGTCGATCCCCCGTTGCCACCTGACCTCCACACACAAAGGACCTGACCATGGCTCGCTTCGCCCTCTCCCTTGTCGTTCCCCTTGCCGCCGGACTGGCCCTGACCGGGTGCGGCGGCGCTGATCCGCTGGCCACCGACTCGCCAGAGGAGAGCGGCGCATCGACGGAGCCCGCCGCCGCGATCGTCGTGGGATCCCAGGACTACTACTCGAATGAGATCGTGGCGGAGATCTACGCACAGGCTCTCGAGGCGGGCGGCTTCGAGGTGGACCGCCAGCTTCGGATCGGGCAGCGGGAGGCGTACCTGCCGGAGATCGAGGCCGGCACCATCGACCTCTTCCCGGAGTACACCGGGCCGCTCCTGCAGTACTGGGCGCCGGAGTCCGCGGCGCGCCTGTCCGAGGATGTCTTCGCCGAACTGCAGGAGGTTGTCCCCGACGGGCTCCGCGTTCTGGCCCAGTCCGATGCATCGGATCAGGACTCCTACGTGGTCACCCG
>DATITN010000329.1:0-1990 GCA_035467795.1 Arachnia sp.
ATCATCGTCGCCTCACCCCCGTCGAAGGGCTCGGAGACTTCTGGGCGGCCCCGGAGGGCAAAGGACTATGACCGTCGTTCACGCGTCGATACTACGTGACCCTCGGTGGTCGAACGACTCGTCCGAGACCACACGCACCACCGCCCACGAGCGGCGCGCCCATGCCAGGCCAACCACCGCCACGCCCACAAGCACCGCAGCCACACCAGGCAACCCCAGCTGGGCCCCCAGCAGCCCTGCGAGCGGATAAGTGAGGAGGAAGCACGCGTGCGAGAGCGAGAACTGGGCAGCGAACACGGCCGGGCACGTCTGCTCCGTCGAGTTCCTGCGCAGGAGCCGTGCCGACGGCGTGAGCACCGCGGATGTCGCGGCCCCGATGACAAACCAGAGCGCCAGGAGCAGCGGCCAGGAGAGCCCACCGTCGACCCAGGCGAGCACAACCGCAGCCGCGCCGAGGCTCGCCGGGAGGACGGACGCGCCCGCGAGCATCACCCGCTTGTCGGGCAGCCGATCGAGCAGCCGCGGCACCGCTAACGCCACCAGCATCGAGCCCGCCCCGTAGGAGGCCAGCATCACGGCCAGGTCACCCTGATCCCGCCCGAGGTGTGCTCGCACGATCACAACGGTGTTGACGATCACCATCGCGGTGGTGGCCGCGACAACGAGGTTGATCCCCAGGAGCCCGCGCAGTTCGGGCGCGGCCCAGAAGTGCCGGGTGCCGCTGGTCAGGCGCTCGAGGAACGGCGCGGGCAGGGGCGGCTCAACCTGTGGGAGCCGGGTGACGGCCACCAGGACCGCTGAGCCCGCAAAACCCACGACGGTGCCCGCGAACAGGTCCTGATATCCCACCACCGCCAACAAAAGGGCGGCGATCATGGGGCTGGCAAGGGCCTCCATGTCGTAGGCCAGCCGCGACAACGACAGGGCCCGGGTGTACTCGCGCTCCGCGGGCAGTACCGACGGGATCAGCGCCTGGAAGGCCGGCGTGAACGTGGCCGATGCCGACTGAAGCAGGAAGATCAGCGCGTAGATCTGCCACGCCTCGCTGACGAACGGCAGGCACAGCGCGACGCCGGCGCGCACCAGATCCGCGGTGATGAGCAGCGACTTGCGCGGCACCCGGGCGACGACGGCGGACATCACGGGGGCGACGCCCACGTAGGCGACCATCTTGACGGCCATCGCGAGCCCCATGACCGCGCCGGCGCTGTCAGGCGAGACGTCGAAGGCCAGAAGTCCCAGGGCAACGGTGAGCAGGCCGGTGCCCAGGAGTGCGATCACCTGGGCGGAGAACAGGGTCCGGTAGGTGCGGTTGCGAAGGACGGTCAGCATGGTGAGTACCCGCGCTCAGACGTCGGCGGACTTACGGCGTGGGCTCAGCAGGTCAGCTCCGTACTGCAGCACTTCACCGTTCCCGACGGTGTGGTGCAGCGGCGTCTGTCCGGCCGCAGCGACGGAGTGCTCGGCCTGCCTCACAGCCTCAAGGATGACGCCGAGGGCGTGCTCGTCGGCGAGCTTGTAGAGAACCTTGGTGCCGTTCTGGCGGGTGGTGACCATGCGCGCCATCCGAAGCCGGGCAAGGTGCTGGGAGACGCCGGAGGGGTTCTTCCCCACCAGCTCGGCCAGCTCACCCACGGACAGCTCGTCGGTGGCCTGGAGCGCGAGGATGAGTCTGATCCGGGTGGGGTCCGACAGAAGGGCCAGCACCTCGGCGGCAAGGTCGACGAACTCCGAGGGGACGTCATAAATCTCGTTATCCGCGTGCATACGCAGATACTAATACACCTGCGTTGGTCGTGGCACCTCGGCCACCTCGTCATTGCGGGCGCCCGAGGCTTCGACGCGGGTGCGGCGCTCCGCGCGCGCCCGGCTCACCCAGCGGTAGGGTGCGGCGCTCCGCGCGCCAGCACCGCGCCTCACATCTGGCTCGGCCCAGGCCCGCTGGTTGAGCCGCGCCAAGCCGCGAAGCGGCGCAACGCGCGTCGAAACC
>DATITN010000330.1:0-12247 GCA_035467795.1 Arachnia sp.
GTACTCGTAGGTGGACTCCTTGCCCGCCGAATCGACCACGGCGAGCAGCTCGCCGAGGCTGTTGACGCGATAGGACGTCTCCAGGTCGGTCAGCGGGTCCTGGTCGGTGCGGGGCGCGGCCTGGTCGATGTGGTGGCGCACCACGTCGCGGACGTCCTGGCCGACGGAGACGACGCGTTCCTCGGGATCGGTGGTCACCGTCCACGCCAGAAGCGGGCCTTCGTCGTTGAACTGGTACCAGGGGTAGTCGTACGTGGTGACCCGGTCGCCCGGCTCCACCACCCGCTCAAGCAGGTCGTAGGACGTCCAGGTGACCACAGTCCGAGGCCCGTCGGACGCATCGGGGCTGAAGGCGCCCGCCGCCCCGGGGTCCGCCGTCGGGCCATAGGTGACCACTGGCCTGGCCAGCGGGTCGAACTCGACGAAGTCGCTGACCTGCCGCCCGGCGGCCGGGGCGGGTCCGGTCAGCATCCGGGCGTCGCGCTTGGTCTGCCGTACGCGGCCCATGCCGTCGACGAACACGATGGTGTCGATGGTCGCCGTGGCGTCGAGGCCGGCGGCGTCGGTGGCCGCCGGGGTCGGGTTGCCATCGAGTTCGTCGACGTGGCTGGCGACCGCGTAGGCGTAGTCGTCCGCCGTGGCGTGGTACTCGTAGCTCACCAGCAGCGGTGCGGGTCCGGGCGTGGCCGGGGGCCTCACTGCAGACGCGGTGACGATGCGGCCGAGCTCGTCGTAGCTGAACTCCCTGGTGGCCCCGTTGGCGTCGGTGCGCGAGGCGACGTTGCCCGAGAGGGGGTCGAACGTGGCCGACGACGAGACGCCGGGGGTCGAGTTGGCCGCAGTCGGGCCCGCGGCCAGAACGGCCGCGGCGGACGAGGCGGGCACGTCGAACTCCGACACCTCGGCGATGTCCGTGTGCCGGTCCGCGTCGTAGGTGTAGCGCACGGTGTAGCGGATGCCCTGGGCGTCCTCGGGCGCCATCACCAGGCCGTAGTCGCCGAACTGGTTGAAGGCCATCGTGGTCGTGGCGTAGACCCCTGGCGAGACCAGCTCGTCGATCTCCAGGGGGGCCGCGTTGTCGCACATGCCCTTCGGCGCCAGGCGCTCGCGCAGCAGCACCGATTCACCGGAGGCGTCAACCCCGGAGACCGAGATGCCCACGGGCAGGTGGACCCCGGTGGAGCAGGTCCCGGCCGACCAGTAGGGCTGCGCCGGCGTAGTCTTCCCACGCGGACAGTCAAGGCCGGACTGGCCGCCCTCGCGGCAGTCGGTGTACGTGATGACCGTGATCAGGTCGTCGTAGTCGTCGTCGGGCGCGCCCAGGTCGCTCTCAGTCAGGACGTTGCCGCGCCCGTCGAACGTGCGCTCCGTCCTGCGCTCGAAGGTGCGCGGCTCGCCGTCGTACCAGTACTCGTCGCTGACGATCGGGGCCGGTGCGATGGACCAGCCTCGCGACTCCACACTGTGCAGGTCGCCGGGGATGACGCTCAACCCCACGAACGCGGCCGCGTCACGGGAGTCCACGTCCGTGGTGCCCGCTTCGCCGCGCACCACGCGGGCACCCCACGTGACCGAGGAGCCTCGAATGTTGCTATCGGCCGTGGAGCCGTCGCCCTCAAGCATGGTGACCTCGTGGAGCAGACCAGACACGAACACGTTGGCGTTCTCGTACTTCTGCACCGTGGTGCGCAGCGCCGCGTCGCCGTCGGTCGTGTCGAGTTCCACCGACGTCACGGTCGCGAACCCGAGCGACGCCCGGTGCGCGCGGTCGTACGCCAGCCCCTCGTAGGTGAACGAGGTGGCGTAGTGGCCGGTTGTGCTCGCGCCGTCGATCTCCTGGCTCGTCGAACGACCGTCCTTGATGTCCACGCGGGACAGGACCATCACCGAGTCGGGATGCACCGTGGTGTTGCCCATCCTGCGGTAGTCCACGGTGAACGAGCCGCCCAACGGGTTCGTCACGCCCTGCACCAGGTTGGTGCGGCGGTGCTGGTTGAGCTGCACCTTGAGGTCGTTGTCGTTCATGCTCTGCAGCACGTCTGCGTAGCCGTCACCGTCGACGTCCTCCACCGACACGTTGGTGGAGCTGATGGACTGGTTGTAGCCGCCCCCGCCGCCGATGACGAGGTAGCACGCCACCAGGCAGAGCGGGCCGATGTAGGCGGTGGCGCTGACGCCGCCCCCGATGCCGCTGCCCCGGTCGAACGCGATGTGCTGGCTTCCTTCCACCGTCGGGAACTGCCCGTAGGAGACCTCGGAGAGGAGCCCGCTGCCGGTCCCGAAGGCCACCTTGATGCTGTTGCTGCCGTCCTTGCGGAGCCTGTCGAGGATGCCGTCGCCGTTGAGGTCCCGCCAGGCGTAGGTGGACCAGTCCCAGTTCCACATGAAGTTGACGCCGCCGCCGAACTCAGCGTAGGGAAGGCTGAAGCCGAGCCCGGCCCCAGCTGTTGCGGACTCCTTGCTCTCGAAGCCGCCCGAGCCCAGCTTGACCGCGCGCGCGGTGAACCCGTAGCCCAGGTTGTAGAAGGCGTACACGCCGCTGGCGGTGGTGTAGACGCTGTCGGGCAGCCCGTCGCCGTTGATGTCGACGAGGGCGCGCTGGATCTCGGCCCCCTCCGCCGCGGCGAAGTCGCTGCGGAGCGTCGAGATCTGGTCGGAGTAGTCCGAGTCGGCGGTGGTGTCGCTGCCGGAGGCGTTGGGCGAGCTCCACGAGTAGCCGCCGCTGCCGGAGATGCCCAGGCTGAAGTTGGGGCCGGAGTCGCTGGCGCCCTGCCCCTTGTTGGCCGAGTTCCCGCCGACCGCGTTGGTGCCGCCCTTGGCGTTAGGCACGATGTCCACCATGCCGCTGCTGAGACCCCCGTTGACCGAGATCGTCAGGTCCTGGTTGGTCACGCTGGTCCGGTTGACGCCGCGGTTGCCCAGGTAGTCTCCCAGCTGGTTGGTGTAGGAGACGTTTCCGGCCGAGACGACGTCGGGATAGCCGTCACCGTTGAGGTCCTCGAAATCCGTGATGCCCCACGAGGGAGACAGCGACGCAGAGGCGCCGAGCATCGCGATGCCGAAGCTGAGGTTCAGCCCCGGGCCCGAGATGCCCAGGCGCGTGGGCGCCTGCCGGCCCGGCCCGGCGGCCGTCTGCGTGTCGAAGCGCAGCGTGTCGACGGCGAGCCGCGACGTCTGGGCGCCGGTGGCGTCGGCCCACAGCGATTCCCCGCGCGGACCCTCCCACCGGCCGGGACCCGTCTCGGGCAGCGCCGGGATGAACGCGTAGGACGGTTCCGCGGTCTCGGTGTCCAGCGAGATGTCGCTGCGCTGCGGATTCTCGGGCGTGCTCCCGCCCGTTTGGATCTCGAAGGCCGACTCGTCCATCTCGGTGGTGCCCAGGTCGCCGCTGCTGGTGTAGCCGGCTACGGCCCAGCCGCGGTACGGCAGCGGGAAGATGCCCTGCTGGCCGCTCCACCGGAGGACGGCATTGGGCACGTCGGTGGTGGTCTCGGCCCCGGCACCGTCGGTGACGACCTTGACGAAGCTGCTCAGGGCCAGGCCACTGCGGCTGAACTGGGGATCCCGGAACATGACCTCCAGCCACTCGTCCTCGCTCTGGACGCTCGACGGCAGGTCGAGTTCGAAGTCCGCAGAGGTCGCGGCGCCGTTCGATGCCCAGGCCACGGCCACCGTCTTCTTGGCCAGCAGGCCGGTCGCGGACTTCACGGTCACCACGGCGTCCACGGAGGTCACGCCGTCGGGGCGTTCCGCGTCCGTGGTGAGGGTGAACCGGTAGGTGGACTCCCCGCTCCCCAGGGACGCCGGGCGGACGCCAGAGGCGGAGTCCGAGTACGGGTACAGCTCGACGTGGGGCCGGACCCTGTGCTCGAAGACCGGATTCCCGTCCGGGTCGGTGAGCTGGACGGGGTCACCGTCCTGGTCGACGGCACCGGCGGCGAAGGTCAGAGTGGCCCCCCAGTCCAGGTCCGAGAGGTCGACCTGCGAGTCGGCCTCGGCGTAGACCGACACCTGGTCGGGGAGATCGACGTCGGCGTCGTCGGGGCTGGGATGGAACGCCACCGCGATCTGGCCGGTGAGCTGCCTGACGTCGGGGTCGGCGTCGAACGGCACCGTGCCGAGGACGGTCTTGGCGAGCGTGCCGTCGGGGCTGCGCTTCAGTACGACGATACGGATGTCGTCGCTCAGCTCGCTGGAGGTGACGACGCTGGCGTCGATGTTGACCGTGCCGGCCAGCGGCAGCGCCACGAAGTCGCCGGGGCGGCCGGCCAGGGTGAAGTCCTCTGCGGCCTCGAAGCGGTGCTGAGACTGGCCGTTGGCGTCGAACTCCGGCCAGGCCGGGCTCAGATACTCGACGAGAGGCTCCCAGTCGACGATGTCGCCCACGCCGTCGTCGATGGAACCGACGCGGAAGTAGAGGTGCTCGCCGGCCTCCACCGAGCGCGTGATCGGAGCCGTCAGGGCCTGGGCGCTGCTGCCCATCGCAAGCGTGGCGGACACCAGCTCGTCACCGTCGTGCTGGATGGCCACCCGGGCGCCGTCGGTGCTGCCGGCGCCGGCACGCAGGGCGACGGGCGCGGTGATCCGCACCTGGCCGGTGTAGGGCGCGACGAAGCGGCGGACCGTGTCCACAGGCGGGGACTGCTTCTCCATCTTCTCGACCAGGTCACTCAACTGCTGGCTGTTCGTGGACGGCAGCGCCGAGGTCCCGAGCGGCACCGGGGTGCCGGTGCTGTCGCTCGCGAACGTGGGGATGCCGTCCACCAGTCGGTTGAACAGGACCGAGCCGTTGTTGACGAAGTCCACCAGGCCGTCTGCGTTGACGTCGGCGAAGTAGGCCCGGCTCCAGGAGAAGGCCAGCCCGGTGCCCACGCCGATGGCCACCAGCGGGTACGCCTCGAACGAGATCTGGAACCCGAAGTTGGAGTCCTTCGACAGGCTAGGCAGGTTCACGAGGGACGGGTCGCCCCAGGTCTTCGGCCCACCCGGACCGCTGGTGTTGAGCCGGAATTTGATGCCCCCGTCGTCGGCCAGGAAGACCTTGTCGGGAAGGTTGTCGCCGTTGAGGTCGATCCACTCGATCAGCGACGAGGAGTCGGCGCCGCTCAACTCGATCCCCGCGCCGAACGAGCCGGTCTTCAACGGGACGGCCGCGTTGAAGCCGATGTAGATGTTGCCGGAGCCACCGTTGGATTCCCCGCCCCCGAGGGCGGACACGTCTGCCGTGTTGTCGAGGAACGAGCGGTCCCGCACGTCGGACCCCGTGTTCTGCGGGCTCTGGGCGGCAAGCCCGTCGATGCTGGAGCCGCTCCCGGTCAGGTCGTCGAACCAGTCGATCTCGTGGACATGCGGGTCATCGACGCCCTGGGTGATGGTCTTGAGCAGGGATTTGCCGAAGCGGCCCTCGGCGTAGCCGAAGGTGTACCTGGACGCGATGTCGGTGTAGGTACGCACGGCGCCGGACGCGGGTGCGGGTCCGTGCTTGACCTCCACCCGGGCCAGACGGTCGACGAGGACGTCGACGTAGCCGAGACCCGCATCGATGACGGGATCCCGGCGGACCGCCCCGGGGGCGGGCATCTGGGACTCGCGGATGAACTCGACGCGGTAGGGCGCGCCGTTGAAGTCGGCCACGCTGGCGGTGGCGTCGGTGTAGAGGATCTGCTTGAGGAACGTGTGCTGGCCGCACAGATTGGCCGCCGAGTCGCAGTCCTGGTTGACCACCCAGGCCGAGCCGTCGAACTGGTAGCGGACGCGCTGGTACTCGTAGCGGATCAGGTTGACGCCCACGTCGCGGTGGGCGGACAGCTTCCACTCGACGATGTGGCCCGCCTCGTTGCGGACCACGGACGCCTCGTCGAACGAGGCGGGGGTGGTCACCGACGGACCCCCGCTGTCGGGCTTCGCGCCGTACCAGCGCACCTGGCCGTCCTGGCTCCTGACCTCCCAGAAGTAGTTCGCCGTCGCGTCCCCGTGGCGGATGATCTCGTCGAAATCGGTCTCCACCTGGCGCGCGTAGTCGGCCCTTGAACCGGCCACCCGGTTCTCCCAGGCGGTTCCGTTGGCGTTGGGGGTGAGCAGGTCGCCGTCGAGGACGTAGGACTCGCTCTCCTTCGCCTGGTCGAAGTGCGGCGCACCGAAGGACGTGTCGACCACGACCTCGCCGACACCGAGATCCCAGCCGAGGCCCATCCATCCGTTGGCGCCCTCGGAGTTGTAGGAGAGCGAGAGTTCCGGCGTGATCCCGTGGCCCGGGGGGATGTCGATCGGGTACGTGAGGTCCATCGAGCCCATGTTGTTCGCCACCGGCGCCTCGATGAGCGACAGGCCCTCCGTCGGGTCCGGCTGGGCCAGGCCGGTCTTGTCATCCTCGCCGAACGCCTGCGGCGAGATCGGCTGCTGAGGCGCGAGGGTGTCGGTGGCCAGCGGGCTGGCGGCGATGCCGTCGTCCCCGGAGTCACCGGACTCGATGGACGTGGCCGGCACCACGCCGACGCCGGTCACGATCAGGGCGAAGATGGACATCACGGCGAGCGCACGGCGCGGCATGGACATGGGGGCTCCTGGTTGAACCATTGACTGGATCCACCCCACCCCAGAGCGCCAGCCCACGGATATCGGGCAAATGCCCTATCTGGCGCCCGCCAGGTCCGCGACGCGATGTCGAGGATCGCCGAAATCACCCGACTGCGCACTGGGCGCGGACCCCGTGGAGGATCCCCCAGCCGCCGGTATAGGCTGGGTGCAACACAGGGGAGCGCCACGGGGCGCTGAGAGTGCGGGCAGTCCGCAGACCCTCAAACCTGATCCGGTTAGCACCGGCGTAGGGAGTGAGATCTCCTCGGCTCGGCCGAGCCTCCGAAAGGAGACAGCCACCATGATCACCACCAGCCGCGCCCTCGCAGCCGGCGCAGCCGTCCTGGCGCTCAGCGCCTGCGCAGGCGGCGAGCCCGCCACCACCGGCGCGCCGACGGACGCCGCCACCGAGACCACCGCACTGACCGTGTTCACCCACGACGCCTTCACCCTGCCCGACGAGCTGAAGGCCCGCTTCGCCGAGGAGACCGGCTACGAGGTCACCTACACCACCCCCGGGGACGCGGGCGCCCTGGTCAACCAGCTGATCCTCACCAAGGACTCCCCCCTCGGGGACGTGGTGGTGGGCGTGGACAACACGTTCGCGTCGCGCGCCTACGAGGCGGGGGTACTCGCCCCCTACACCTCCCCGGCATCCGCGGCGCTGCCCGAGGAGTTCCTCGCCACAGACCTCACCCCCTTCGACTACGGCGACGTCTGCATCAACGCCGACACCGTCTGGTTCGAGGCCAACGACCTCCCCCTTCCGGTCACCCTCGACGACCTCGCCGAGCCCGCCTACAAGGACCTGCTGACGGTCACGAACCCGGCCTCGTCGTCGCCGGGCCTGGCCTTCCTCATCGCCACAGTGGGGGCCAAGGGCGACGGCTACCTGGACTACTGGCGCGCGTTGATGGACAACGGCGCCAAGGTCGCCTCGGGCTGGACGGAGGCCTACTACACGGACTTCTCCGGCGCCGACGGCAAGGGGCCACGGCCCCTCGTGCTGTCCTACGCCACCTCACCGGCCTTCACTGTCGCGGGGGACGAGTCCACCACCGTCGCGCTCCTGGAGACCTGCTTCCGGCAGGTCGAGTATGCGGGCGTGATCGCCGGGGCTGAGAACGCGGTGGGGGCCGGGAAGTTCATCGACTTCCTGCTCACCCCCGAGGTGCAGGCCGCGATCCCCGAGAACCTCTACATGTTCCCCGTCGTCCCCGGCACTCCCCTCCCCGAGCAGTGGGAGAAGTTCGCGGTGCTCCCCGACGAGCCCATCGACGTCCCGCAGTCCGAGATCGGTGCCAATCGCGACGAGTGGATCAAGGCGTGGACCGACGCCACCAGTTGAGCCGTGGCCTCTGGTGGGCGGGCTGGACGGTCGCGGCGGGGGTGCCGGCCGCCTTCCTGGCCGTCTTCTTCGCCTGGCCGGCCGCCAGCCTCGTCGCCCGCGGCCTCCACGACGGCTCGGCCTGGACACTCGAGGGTTTCGCGTCGGTCTTCGGCTCCTCCCGCACGTGGGGGGCCGTGGGCTTCACGCTCGGCTCGGCGTCCCTGTCCACGGTGCTCTGCCTCGCGCTCGGGCTGCCCGGCGCACACCTGCTGTACCGTCGCCGCTTCCGCGGCCGCGACACGCTCCGCGCGCTGGTGACCATCCCCTTCGTGTTGCCAACGGTGGTGGTGGGCGTGGCGTTCGGGTCGCTGCTGCGCCCCGACGGGCTCCTCGGCTGGCTGGGCCTCGGCGGGACTCCCTCCGCGATCCTCGCCGCGATGGTGTTCTTCAACTACTCGGTGGTGGTGCGGACCGTCGGCACCTTCTGGGCCCGCGTCGATCCCCGGCTCACGCAGGCCGCTGCCACCCTCGGCGCGTCCCCGGCGCGCGTGTTGGCGACGGTGACCCTCCCCACTCTGGCGCCCGCGCTGCTGTCGTCGGCCTCGCTGGTGTTCCTGTTCAGCGCATCCTCCTACGGGATCGTGATGGTGCTGGGCGAGACCCGGTTCCGCACCATCGAAACGGAGATCTGGTTCCTCACCACGCAACTGCTGGACCTGCCGGCGGCGGCGGCCCTGTCGGTGGCGCAGCTGGTGATCGTCACCGCGACACTCTGGCTCAGCGCCCGGGCCCAGGCCCGCATGACGCGTGCGCTGCGCCTGCAGCCCGACGTGGTGACCGCCCGCCCGCTCGCGCTGCGCGCCGACTGGCCGGCGGCCGCGCTGACGCTGGCCGTCGCCGTCGTGCTGCTGGGCCTTCCTCTGGCCAACCTCCTCTGGCGCTCCCTGCACGTCGGCGGCCAGCTCAGCCTCGGCAACTTCGCGCTCCTGACCGACGCCGACGGACCCGGGGCCGGGGTGTGGGGCGCGCTGCGCACCACCGTCCTGACCGCGCTCACCGCCACGGCCATCGCCCTGACGCTCGGCATGCTGGTGGCGTTGGTGGCCTCCAGGCGCCCGCGCCGCCGCCGCGGTCGCCACGCCCTGGCTGCCCTGGAGGGGCTGTTCCTGCTACCCCTGGGTGTGTCCGCGGTCACCGTCGGCTTCGGCTACCTGATCACGCTCAACCGGCCGCCGCTGGACCTGCGGTCGAGCATCGTGCTGATCCCCATCGCGCAGGCAGTGGTGGCCCTCCCTCTCGTTGTGAGGACGCTGCTGCCGACGCTGCGCGCCATCGATCCACGGCAGCTGGAGGCCGCCGCGACACTCGGCTCCACGCCGCTCCAGGTGCTGCGCCGGATCGAGCTGCCCCACCTGGCGCGCGGGCTCGGGCTGGCCACCGGGTTCGCGTTCGCCACGTCGTTGGGCGAGTTCGGGGCCACCTCCTTCCTGGCGCGCCCCGACAATCCCACCCTGCCCGTCCTGATCTTCAGGGCCTTCGGCCGCCCGGGCGCCGAGAACTACGGCCTCGCCCTGGCCGCCTCGGTGCTCCTGGCAGTATTGGCGGGAATCACCATGGCGCTCGCGGAACGCGTGCGGCCGAAGGAGGTAGCCACGTGGTAGCACTCGAGGTTCGAGACGCCGTCGTGCGCTACGGCGACACGGTCGCGGTCGACGGCGTGTCCGTGGCGGTGGCGCGGGGCAGCGTGGTCGGCCTTCTGGGGCCGTCGGGGTCCGGGAAGTCCACCCTCCTGCGCGCCATCGCGGGGCTTGAGCCGCTCGTGGCCGGTTCGGTGTCCTGGGAGGGACAGAATCTCGCCGGCACCAAGGTGCACCAACGCAACTTCGGGCTCGTCTTCCAGGACGCGCAGCTGTTCCCCACCATGACGGTGGGCAGGAACATCGCCTACGGGCTGGGGCGGCTGGCACGCGATGAGCAGCGGGCGAGGGTGGCGGAGATGCTGGAGCTGGTGGGGTTGCCCGGCTACGAGCAGCGCCGCCCCACCGAGCTCTCCGGGGGCCAGGCCCAGCGGGTGGCGTTGGCCCGCTCGTTGGCGCCGTCGCCGCGCGCCCTCCTCCTGGACGAGCCACTTTCGGCGCTCGACACCGGGCTGCGCCGTCGCCTCGCCGACGACCTGGCCAGGATTCTGCGCGAGACCCACACCACCGCCGTGTACGTCACCCACGACCATCAGGAGGCCTACACCATCGCCGATTCGGTGGCGGTGTTGCACGAGGGCAGGCTCCTGCAGATGGCGGACCCCGAGGCGCTGCGCAGCGCGCCCTCCTCCAAGCAGGTGGCGGCCTTCCTGGGCTACCGCGCGTTCGTGACCGAGCACCAGGCCCGGGAGCTGGGATGGCACGGCTCGCTGCCGGTGGGCTTCGTGCTCGGAGTGGGGCCGAGCTCGCTTGTGCTGGACGACTCGGGCGTGGACGTGGAGGTGGTGGATCAGGGGTACACCGTCGACGACGTCGAGATCGGAGTGTGGCTTCCCGACGGTCAGCGGGCCACCGTGTCCTCGCCCGAGCGCATCCACGAGCCGACGGTGCGGGTCCGCCTGATCGGCGGCGCGGTCACCCCCGCCTGACACTGACCGCGGCGTCAGCTACCGGCCGAGGCCACCCACGCCGCGCGGACGCGCTGCCCCACGGTGACGGCGCTCCCGGCCGCAACAGCCGCCAGCCCCGCCGCCAACACCCACGACGGAGCGCCGAGCCCGACTGCCAGGGTCGCGGCGCCCGCAACCACGAGCCTGTCGCTGCGCTCGAAGATGCCCACCGCCATCTCCCAGCCCTCCGCCTCTCCCCGGGCCCGGGAGTAGGACACGGCGAAGCCGAGGACGAGGCAGGCCAACGCCAGCCAGTGGACGCCGGTCTCAGCGTTTGCCGCCGCCCAGATCACCAGCCCTGCGAAGACCGCGCCGTCAGCCACCCGGTCCGCGGTCGAGTCGAGGAACGCCCCGAAGCGGCTGACCCGGCCTCCCTGGCGGGCCATGGTTCCGTCGAGGCCATCGGCGAGGAGCAGGACTCCGACGACGATCACCCCAAGCACCAGGTCGCCCCTGGGGAAGAACCACAAAGCAGCCGCGCAGACCCCGATGGTGCCACCGACGGTGACCGCCGTCGGCGAGACGCCGAGCCTGAGGAGCAGCCGGGCCAGGGGGGTCAGGGCGCGCCCGTAGGCGCCGCGGAGGAAGGACAGCACCCCACCACACTAGTGAGGTCCTCACCACCCGAACCCGCGGCTCCCACTCCGCGGCACCCGCGCCGCCTGATGCCGGCGTGTGCGACGGCGGCTACGGTGGTCCCCGTGGCCCGAGAACGATTCCCCCGATCCGTCTACGAGGCCGGCGACGAGCCGGACCCCCGGTTCACGCTCGCCAACGAGCGCACCTACCTCGCGTGGATCCGGACCTCGCTGGCGCTGCTGGCCGGCGGCATCGCCCTCGAGGTGCTGGGTCTGGGGATTCAGGAGTCGTTCCGGGTCGCCGCCTCGGTGGTGCTGATGGTGACCGGCATCGCCGCCGCCCCCTTCGCCTGGTGGGGATGGGCGCGGTACGAGCGGGCGCTGCGCAGCGGCACGCCGCTGCCGTCGTCGCTGTTCGCCCTGCCAGTCTCGGCGGCCGTGACGGTCAGCGGAGTGCTCGTGTTCGTCGGCTTCCTGGTGCGATGAACGAGCGGTTCTCGGACCCCGGTCTGGCCGCAGAGCGCACCATCCTCGCGTGGCAGCGCACGGCGCTCTCCATCGGCGCGGGTGCCTTGGTCTTCGCGCGCATCGAGGCCACGGCCCTGGGGCTGTGGTCGTGGGCGTTCGCCGCCGCCGGGTTGGCGGTGGCTGCCCTCATCGGGATCTGGTCGCGGCGGCGGTACTCCTACACGCACCGGACCATGGTCAGCGGTGGGGCGCGACTCGCCGACGGTCTGCTGCCCGCCGTGGTCGCGGTATCGGTCGCGGCGGCGGGAATGGTCGCCCTGCTCATCGCCCTCCTCACCGAGCCCCCGTTCGCAGACTGACACGAGGCCCCGTTCCGAGGTCAGGACGGCCGTGGCGGGTCACCACCAGCCGTGGTGCTCCTCCAGGACGCCGTACGCCTCCTGGAGCGGCGCCCAGCCCTGCTCGGTCCGGACCCTGCCGTGGGCGCGGACGAATGACTCGTCGTGGGTCAGGTTGACCAGCAGCGGGAGGAACGGCGGCAGCCGCTCACGGATCCTCGTGGTCTGGAGTCGCTCGACCGTGACGTCCACGTCGCGCGAGGTGAGGCGCCAGGGGCGCACCGGGTCAGACCGGGTGTACTCGAACGAG
>DATITN010000331.1:0-2961 GCA_035467795.1 Arachnia sp.
GACGACGGTGACCTACCAGGGGCGGACGGCCTACGTGGCCAGCGCCTACCTCAACGGAGGCACAGCCGCCTCGACACCGTCGTCGACCACCTCCAACGGCAGCACCTCTTCATCGACCGGCACCGTCTACACCACGGCCAACCTCAATCTGCGCGTCGGGCCCTCACTGTCCGACGCAGTCTCGGTCATCGTTCAGCGCGGCACAGCCCTCCAACTCGCCGGAAAGGTCAGCGGCGCCTACGTCCAGGTGTCCCACAACGGCAAGCTTCTGTGGGCCGCCTCGCAGTACATCAGCGCAACCGCCGCGGCAGCCTACAGCGAACTACCCGCAGTCACCGGCAAGGGCCGGGCTACCGCCGCCCTCATGATCCGCACCACGCCCTACACCGGCTTCGTCAACCTCGGCGACGTGCCGGCCGGCACCATCCTCGACACCACCGGAGTGGTGACCAACGGCATGGCCCAGGTGGTCTACAAGGGCGCCGTGAGGTGGGTCAACGCGAAGTATCTGGTGGCCGTGAGCGCCAGCACGCCTGCCCCGACAGCGCCCGCCCTGCCCGCCACCACTGTCCGCTACGCCACCACGGTGCTCAACATCTGGACCGCGAGCAGCGGAACCTCCTACGTGGGCGAGATCCCCAGAGGCGGCGAGGTGCGGGTCACCGGCCTGGTCACCAACGGCCGGGCCCAGGCAGTCGTCAACGGCGCCCTCCGCTGGGTGACGGCCCGCTACCTCTCGACGACGAAACCCTCCGAGAGCACGGCCTCCAGCGGCAGCAGCACCACACTCAACCGCGGCTACTCAAGCGGCCTCGACCAGACCAACGCCAACGTCCAGGCCATCGTCCGCGACATCTGGAACCGCTACCCCGCGATCAAGACGATGTACGGCTGGCGGCAGGATGTCACGCCGGACCATCCCGCGGGCCGCGCCGTCGACGTGATGATCCCGAGCTATTCGAGCAACCAGGCCCTCGGCTGGGAGATCGCGAACTACTACAAGGCCAACGCCTCCAAGTACAACATCAACTACATCATCTTCGCGCAGAAGATCTGGTCGGTTCAGCGCTCCAGCGAAGGGTGGCGGCTGATGGCAGATCGCGGCAGCGACAACGCGAACCACTACAACCACGTCCACATCAACACCTACGGGTGAACTGGGCGGGTGCGAACGGCGTCGCCCCTCCCCCCGGGGTGGCGCCGTTCCGCACGTCCCAGCGCCGCCGGGCTCCCTCCAAGCTCGGACCCCGTTTGCGCGGTCCCGCCGGGAGTCTCTAGACTCTGCCTAGCTGGTCCCCATCGTCTAGCGGCCTAGGACTCCGCCCTTTCACGGCGGCAGCACGGGTTCGAATCCCGTTGGGGATGCTCCTGCCCACTCCCCCGCGGAGTGGGCTGAAACGGTAACGACAAGGCGTTTCGGTCGATTTCCCATCAGGGAATCACTCACGCTATAGTTACCGGGCTGGCACGGCCAGCAGGTCAAGAAATTGGCCCCGTAGCGCAGTTGGTTAGCGCGCCGCCCTGTCACGGCGGAGGTCGCGGGTTCGAGTCCCGTCGGGGTCGCTAGGTCGGCGGAAACGCCCGGCCACCTGGCCAGGTAGCTCAGCTGGTAGCAGCGTTCGCCTGAAAAGTGAAAGGTCGCCGGTTCGATCCCGGCCCTGGCCACCGATGCCCCGCCCTTGGCGGGGTTTTTCGGTTTGAGTGTCCTAGCCCCTCCCCACCAGCGCCAACTGCTGATCGATCTCTTCCGGGGACAACGCGCCCTTGCGGATCGACGCGACCGTCCCGTCGGCGTTGACGAAGTAGTGCGTGGGCACGGATGAGGCGAGGTACCGCAGCGAGATCTCGCCGATCGGGTCCGGCACGCTCGTGATGCTGAGCCCCATCCGGGCCGCGTAGTCGGTCACCAGCTCGCGGTCTTCGCGCAGGTAGATGGCGACAACGTCGATGCGATCCGACGCGGCCTCGACGTCCGGCAGTTCGGCGCGGCAGATCGAGCACCAGGTGGCTTGGAAGAGCAGCCACACGGGCCGGCCGGCATAGTCCTCGAGCGAGACCGGGACCCCGTGGATGTCCAATGCCTTGAATCCGGGGGCTCGGGAGCCCACCGACGGCCCCTCAAGGCGCACCGTCTGCCCTGCAGGGGCCGCTTCACTGGCCGCTCCCCCCTTGACGAGGTAGATGCCGCCGACGACGAGCGCGACGAGCACAGCGAGCCCCAGAACGCCCAGGAGGCGCCCCCGGGCCAGGCTGCTACGCATAGGAGTGCAGCCCCCCGAAGAAGTGGTTGCCGAAGTAGGCGAACAGGATGGTGAGGAACCCGATCACGAGCAGCCAGGAGGCCTTGGTGCCGCGCCAGTCCCGCACCACCCGCGCGTGCAGGAACGCGCCGTAGACCAGCCAGGTGACCAGCGCGGCGGTCTCCTTCGGGTCCCAACCCCAGTAGCGGCCCCACGCGGTGCTCGCCCAGACTGAGCCGAGCACGATCATGATGGTGAGCAGGGGGAAGGTGATGACGGCCGCACGGTACCCCACATCGTCAAGGACCTCCTGCCGCGGCAGATGGATGCGGGTGATGTGCGGGTGGAGAAGGTAGAGCACGGCCGCCCCGAAGGACACGCAGGCGGCGCCGTAAGCGATGATCGCGAAGCCCACGTGCAGGGTGAGCAGCAGGTTGTTCTGCAGGGCAGGGATGAGCGGCCGAACGCCGGTGTCCAGGCTCAGGGCGTAGACCAGCATGGCCGCCGCCACGGGCAGCACGACCAGCGACAGCATCCTGATCCGGTAGCGCAGCCCGAAGAACAGGTTGACCAGCAGGATCCCCCACGTGAAGGCGACGGCGAACTCGTGCTGGTTGGCGAACGGCCCGTGCCCGGTCACGCTCATCCGGATCACCATGTAGGCAGTCAGCAGCAGCAGCGCGATCACCTGGAACGCCGTGGCGTACCACCCCAGGCTGGT
>DATITN010000332.1:0-5888 GCA_035467795.1 Arachnia sp.
ACGATCGGTGGGCAGCGCAGCAAACCGGCCAGCTCCAGACCGATGAATTCGGACACGGCCGGGGTTCCGATGCCCCCGACCACCACCTTGCGCTCGGCGAGGACCTCGATCACCTCGTCGTAGCCCACCTCGTAGTGTTCCGCGAGGTCACACAGGAGGGTCAGGGTCTGGGCCTCGGCGAAACGGCGCAGTTCGTCGGCGGAGCGCAGCTGCTCCGCGATCTCATGCGCCTGGTCCTTCATGGGTTCCACGCCATGTGTGACCACTGACATTTCTCGCTCCCAGGAGGGTGCCTGGCAGAAATTCTTCGAGAGTTTCTTCTGAGGGTCACTTGGGGGTGCGGCGCCGGTGACGGGGCCTCGACGCGGCGGGTGAATTGGCTTGTCAACTTGCGTTTCCTAGGCTTCGAGGCCGCTTCGCGGCTCCTCAGCCAGCGGGTGAGTGAGGGCCTCGAGGCCGTAGGAGAGTTCGCTGGTCAGCTCGCGCTTCTTAGGCTTCGAGGCCGCTTCGCGGCTCCTCAGCCAACGGTGCAACCCCTCGAGGCCGATCGGCGGCTCCTCAGCCAACGGTGGTCTGATGGGCACAGCGAGGGTGGGGGTCGGCGGGGCGGTTCGGCGCAGTGATGCCCAACCCGACGACCACCCAACTGGCCTCCCGCTCAAGCAGACGTTCACCAGGGCCGCCCTGCCGACCCACGCCCTGGCCGGACACCCCACAGCAGAAGCCGGCGGGGAGCCGGGATCCGATGCCCGGGCGGCCCTCTGAGCCCCGACCACCGACCCCGGTCCGACAGCGGCGCTGACCCGACCGGCACGGGCCGCCCGGGCGGCGGAGCCCGGATCCACGCACCATCACGCACAGGGGAACATCGTCGCCCGGGTAGCGGAACCCGGATCCACGTACCGTCAAGCAACGGGCGGCATTGACGCACTCGGCGACCTCCACAGAGACCGAAGCCGGACGATCAGCGTCACCACCCCTGGGGTGCATCGGCACCCTGGACCGATGCGCTGGCCCAGCCGCTGACTACGCTGGTGCAATGGCTGGCAGCGGTTGGTTCGGACTTCCGTTCTTCGGGCAGAGCCCGCGCCCGGAAACGGTCTCCTGCACACTCTCGGGCGGGGGTTCGCGGGCGAGTTTCCACCTCGGCGCGCTGGACTACCTCTACGCGCACGACGACACCTTCACCCCGAGCGTCTTCGTCGGCGCCTCGGCCGGGGCCATCCTCGCGTCGGCCCTGGCCCAGGACGCCACCAGGGAGGGACAGCAGCGGTACCTGGCCCGGATGAACGACATCTGGATGGCCATGACCACCTCAGCCGACATGTTCACGCCCCGCCCCTGGTACGAGCGCTTCCAGTCCGAGGCACCCGTCTGGCTCGAGGTGATGGCCGCGAGGCCTGTCGCCTCCACCACCCAGCGGCAGCGTCCACCCCTCCTCCTTCCCTTCCGCCGCACGAGCCCGACGAGCTCCCAGCCCAGCTCCCCGGAGACGCCACCCGGGCCGCTCGAGCTGGCGCTCACGCCCGATGAGGACACCAGATCCGAGTGGTCCCTTGCTGCCCTGTCCGGCATCGCCGCGCATCTCGGCCGGCTGCCCCGCATCGGCAGCGGCCTCGGCTCCATCTGGCAGGGCCTGGACCGCTCCCGTTCGATGTTCCGGCCGGGCCCGATGCTGGCCAAGCTGCTGGATCCGCAGACGTTCGATCCTCGGCGCGTCGCCGAGTCCGGGGTGACGCTGCGGGTGGCGATGGTGGCCCTGGAGTCCGGCGAGCTGCGGTTCATGACGGAGAGCGGCTCCCTCGTCGACCGCACCAACACCTCCGTCGACGACACGGACCACGACCTGGCCGTCGGCGTGCTGGCCTCCTGCGCCATCCCCGCCGTCTTCCGCCCCGTGCCGATCGGGAGCGAAACCTATGTCGACGGCGGCGCCCGCGAGAACATCCCCGCCGAGCTGGCCATCGGCCACATGGGGGCCGCCCGCAACTACGTCATCTCTTCACAGGCCCTGGGCGTGCCCCGCCGCCCGAGCATGGCCACCGCGGACGTGTTCAGCGTCGTAATGCGCTCCACTGAGATCCTCATCGACGAGGCCGGCCGAGACGAGATGGCCTACGCCCATTCCGCGGGGGCTGTCGTCGTGTTTCCGGAGTTCAGCGTGCACGACTCCATGACCGTGCATCCGGGCCTCATGACCATCAACCGGGACTACGGCTGGCTGCGGGCGGCCGAGCAGCACCTGGGGCTGGACGAGTCCGCCGAGGCGCTCAACCGCCGCATCATCGCGCTGCGCACCCGCATCGTGCGCCTGGAAGAGCAGCTGCTGGAGGCGCCGGAGCCCAGCCGCCGGCAGTTCCTCGCCCTGAACAGCGCCAAGGTCGAGCTCCGCGACGCCGTCCGCTCCACCCATGGCACCCCGCTGCCCCAGGGGGCCGAGTTGTGGTGGACCACCTGGGAGCGGCACCCGACCGCGCCCGCGATGGATCCCCCCTGGATGCCACTCGCGGCCCAGCCCTGAGCGTTAGTGTGGGACGGTGAAGACGACATTCGACCTCAGGTGGGAGCGCTACGGCGCCGAGCTGATCGCTGCGCTGGAGAGCGTGTACGGCGAACGGTCCTGGGAGTTGACGGATCGGGTCCGTGACCTTGTCCGTGCGAAGTTCGACGCCCGCACCGATGACCTGCGCGAGCTCGACGAGGCGCGACTGTTGCGTCCGGACTGGCTCCAACTCCCGACGCAGGTGGGCTATGTCGCCTACACCGATCGCTTCGCGGGCACCCTCAACGGCATCGCAGAGCACCTGGACTATCTGCAGGACCTCGGCGTCACCTACCTGCACCTGATGCCGCTGCTCCAGCCCCGCGAGGGAGCCAACGACGGTGGCTACGCCGTGGCGGACTACCGCACGGTACATGCGGACCTCGGCACCATGGATGACCTCGAGGCCCTCACCGCGCGGCTGCGCGGCGACGGGATCTCGCTCGTGGTGGACCTGGTGCTCAACCATGTGGCAAGGGAACACGAATGGGCGGTGCGCGCCCGCGCCGGCGAACAGAAGTACCGCGAGTACTTCATGGTGTTCCCGGACCGCACCATGCCGGACCGCTATGAGGCCACCCTGCCGGAGATCTTCCCAGACTTCGCGCCCGGTAGCTTCACGTGGGACGAGGACCTCGCGGGGTGGGTGTGGACCACCTTCAACGACTACCAGTGGGACATGAACTGGGCCAACCCGGACGTCTTCGTCGAGTACCTGGACATCATCCTGGACCTCGCGAACCGCGGCGTCGAGGTGATGCGGCTGGACGCCATCGCCTTCATCTGGAAGCAGATGGGCACCAACTGCCAGAACCAGCCTCCGGTGCACGCCCTCACGCAGGCTCTGCGCGCGGCCGTCCGGATCGCCGCCCCCGCCGTCGCGTTCAAGGCCGAGGCCATCGTCGGGCCGAAGGACCTCATCGGCTACTTCGGCGAGGGCGAGCACTACGGCAAGGTCTCGGACATCGCGTACCACAACTCGTTGATGGCGCAGCTGTGGTCGACGCTGGCCACACACGACACGACGCTGATGCGCCGGGCGCTCGGCGGGTTCCCGGCCAAGCCCGCCACAGCCACCTGGGCCACCTACGTCCGCTGCCACGACGACATCGGCTGGGCCATCGACGACGTGGACGCCGCCACCGCAGGACTCAACGGGTTTGCCCACCGGAGCTACCTCAGCGATTTCTACTCCGGCGAGCACCCGGACTCGTTCGCGCGCGGATTGGTGTTCCAGGCCAACCCGGCTACGGGGGACCGCCGCATCTCCGGCTCGATGGCCTCCCTTGCCGGGCTGGAGGCCGCGGTGGAGTCGGGCAACCCCTACCACGAGGAGCTCGCGATCGCCCGGATCAACCTCCTGCACGCCGTCATCTGCGGCTGGGGTGGGGTGCCGCTGCTGTACATGGGCGACGAGGTGGCCATGCTCAACGACCACGACTTCGCCGCCGACCCGGCACACGCAGACGACAATCGCTGGGTGCACCGTCCCGTGATGGACTGGAGCGCGGTGTCCGCACTCGGCGACAACCCCACCTCTGCCCCGGCCCGGGTCAACGCCTGGCTGCGTCACGTGTTGTCGGTGCGCCGGCAGCTTCCGCACCTGCACGCCTCGCGGGAGGGAGAGTTCCTGGAGACGGGGGATCCGAGGGTGCTGGCGGTCAAACGCAACCATCCCCTCGGCCCCATGGTGCAGGTGTACAACTTCGCGCCCGCGGAGATCACAGTGCCCATGGCGTGCGTCAGCGAAACGCTCGGAGAGACGGCGCGGGAACTGCTCGACGACACCCAGTGGGACCTGTCGCCCTGGACGATGACGCTTCCGCCCTACGCGGTGCGCTGGTTCACAGCCTGACGCTCGAGTGCCCCCAGCGGGGCTCGAACCCGCGACCCATGGATTAAAAGTCCACTGCTCTACCGACTGAGCTATAGGGGCGTCAGCAGTGTACCGGTCCCCGGTAGTGGCAGGCTGGGGACATGCCCGCGTGGTCCTGGTTCATCGTCGCCGTCGTCCTCGGCGGTGCGTTGCTCGCGCTCGCCGTGCTGGCGGACCGACGCTCGCGTCGACGCGCCACGGGCGTCGACGAACCCGCCCCGCGACGCGGCCTCGACGACGTGGACCGCCACGTTCCGCACTACCTCACGCAGGACGAGATCGACGCCATGCCCGCACCTGCGGCCGGAGGTGGGCCCGCCCCGCTCTCACCCACGGGCGAAGGATTCGGATTCGGGCACGCCCATGCCGACTTCGCCAACCACCGCGACGGCGCCGCCCACAGCGAGCCATTGATCCTCGTGGTCGACGGCGACGTGACCGCCATGCGGGAACTCCTCGCCCCCCTGGCCAGGGCCAGCGACGAGCACCCGCTGGTCGTCGTCGCCGCCGGGATCCACCCCGAGGTGCTCACGACGCTGGCTGCCAATCGCAGGGCACTCGCCCTGCCCGTGGTGGCCGCCGTGGCGGGTTCCCGCGACAGGACGCGGCTGGCTGAACTCCTGGGCGTCGCCCCGGTCCCGCCTGAGGATCTGAGATCGGGCTACCTCCCGGAACAGGCCTACGGACGGGCCGCAACATGGTTCAGCACCCTCAGGCGGACCTGGGTGGAGCCCCGGGATCTTCCCTGAACCTCAACCCATGACAGTGAACCTCAACTGAGAGTTGAGCTCACCTTGATTCTGAGGCGCCCAAGAGTTTCTCACCGGATACTCAGCCTTAACTTTCGGCCAGCGCCTCTTCCATAACCCCCTAGTCAGGGCCGTTGAGAGCGCCGCCAACCCCAAGAATCCCATAGTTGTGATTCTTACCCCGCGCACGGCGTGTCGGCTTGCGTCCTCTCAACAAATTCTCAGCGCGCGTTGTCCGACCATGAGGATCGCTCTTAGTCTCCGGGGCAGTGGCCGGACGTGTCGGGGGCTACGGAGCCCCGAGGAAGCGGCACGTCCGACGTCCCGGAGTTCATTGTGCGAGGAGAGACGTGAGAACAGCATTCAAAGGCCTGCGCGGCATCGGTGCCGCGGCCGGCATCGCCGTCCTGGTCCAAGGGCTGGGCACGCTGGCCATCGGCCCCGCCGCGGACGCGGAGATCGCCAACGTGACCGCCACCACCAATGTCAACATCCGCACAGCGCCCACCGTCTCGAGCACCCGCCTGGCCGTTCTGCAGAAGGGTCAGACCCTTCCCAGCCAGGGCTCCTCCAACGGGTGGACGACGGTGACCTACCAGGGGCGGACGGCCTACGTGGCCAGCGCCTACCTCAACGGAGGCACAGCCGCCTCGACACCGTCGTCGACCACCTCCAACGGCAGCACCTCTTCATCGACCGGCACCGTCTACACCACGGCCAA
>DATITN010000333.1:0-3091 GCA_035467795.1 Arachnia sp.
GCCACGCACGTCAGGTGCCCCACCGTCAGCGGGCCTCCGGAGGCCGCGATCCGACGGGTGGCGCGGATGGTGCGGTCCCGCCGCGACCCGTTCGCCCCGTAGGTCACCGACACGAACGACGGCTCCAGCGGCGCCAGCGCCTCGACGGCGGCCCACAGGACGGGCTCCTCCTCCTCGGAACGGGGAGGGAAGAACTCGAACGAGTACAGCGGGCCGTGGGCTGAGCGGATCAGCTCGCCCACGCTCCGCAGGCTCGTCTCGGTGACAGGCATGGGCCAAGAATACGAGCCTGGCTACTAAGCTCGAACCGTGAGCCGCTCCATGGACCCCTCCTCCCCGCTCGGTGCGCCGCTGCTGTCCGCGGTCAGCGAAACGATCGACGCCTACCTGTCCGCTCAGGAGCCCATGCTCACCACCATCGGCGCCACCGCGCTGCTGGAGGTGGCCCGCGAGGGCACCTCCGGCGGGAAGCGGCTGCGGCCCGCCTACTGCTACTGGTCCTACGTGGCGGCGGCCGGCCATCCCGTCGACGACGGGGCCCTCCTCAAGGTGGCGTCCTCCCTGGACCTGCTGCACGTCAGCGCCCTGGTCCACGACGACCTCATCGACGACGCCGACACCCGCCGCGGCCTCCCCGCCGCTCACAAGCGCTTCGAGCAGCTCCACGCCGGCCGGGCCGGACGCGGCGCCTCCGCCGAGTTCGGCACGTCGTCGGCCATCCTGCTCGGGGACCTGCTGCTGATGTGGAGCGTGGACCTGGTGGACTCCTCCGGCGCCGCCCACCTGGACCGGGCGCGCCCGCTGCTCAGCCTCATGCGGGCGGAGGTCACCGCCGGGCAGTACCTCGACGTCGCCGCCCAGTACGGCGTGACGGGCGCGGTCACCGTCGCCGATGAGCTGGAGGTGGCCCAGCGCGTGCTGGAGTACAAGTCCGCCAGCTACTCCATCCGTCGGCCCGCCCAGATCGGGGCCGCGCTGGCCGGAGCCGACGATGCCCTCATCGACGCGCTCGGCGAGTTCGGCTCCATCATCGGGCGCGCCTTCCAGCTCCGCGACGACGTGCTGGGCGTCTACGGCGAGGCGTCCGTCACCGGCAAGCCCTACGGCGGCGACATCCGCGAGGGCAAGCGCACCGTCCTGGTGCTGCGCTCGCTCGCGGACTCGGTTCCCCGGGTCGCGGCCGAGTTGGAGGACCTCCTCGGCGCGCCCGGCCTCACCGACGCCGACGTCTCCCGCGCGGGCCGGCTCATCGAGGAGTCCGGCGCCCGCGCCCACGTGGAGGCCATCATCGACGACAGCCTGACCCGCGCCCTCGGCGTGTTGGACCGGGCAGAGCTGACCACCGACGGCCGCACCGCGCTGGGCGAGCTCGCCGCGCGGAGCGTGCAGCGTGCCCACTGACCCGGAGCTGAGCGTGCAGAGTGCCCACTGACCCTGAGCTGAGGGGGCTGAGCGCCGCCGAGGTCGCGCAGCGGGTGGCCGCCGGGCAGGTCAACACCCTGCCGTCGCGCTCGGGCCGCACCACCTGGGGCATCGTGCGGGCCAACGTGGTCACCCGCGTCAACGGAATCCTGTTCGTGCTCTTCCTCATCGTGCTCATCACCGGTAGCCAGAGCCAGGGGTTGTTCGCGACACTCATCGTCTTCAACTCCATCATCGGCATCATCCAGGAGCTGCGGGCCAAGCGGACCCTGGACAATCTCGCCGTGGTCAGCGAGGCGCACCCCGTCGTCGTGCGCGACGGGGTGCGCCACCAGATCGCCCGCGACGACGTGGTGATCGACGACCTCATCGTCGTCAACCCCGGGGACCAGATCGTCGTCGACGGCTCGATGGTGGCCGCCGACTACCTCGAGGTGGACGAGTCGCTGCTGACCGGCGAGGCGGACCCCGTGGCGAAGGAGCCCGGCGACGAGGTGCTCTCGGGCGCCTTCGTCGTGTCGGGGTCCGGCACCTACATGGCCACGAAAGTGGGATCCGACGCCTACGCGGCGCAGATCACCGCGCAGGCCGCGAAGTTCACGCTGGTGCACTCTGAGCTGCGCCAAGGCATCAACCAGATACTGAAGTACGTCTCGTTCATGCTGGTGCCCGTGGGCGCGCTGACCATCTACGTGCAGTTCAACCAGCCCGGCGCCACCTGGCAGGAGTCGGCGCTGCGCATGGTGGGCGCGCTCGTGCCGATGGTGCCCGAGGGCCTGGTCCTGCTCACCTCCATGGCGTTCGCGCTGGGCGTGATCCGCCTCGGCAGACGCAAGTGCCTGGTGCAGGAGCTGCCCGCCATCGAGGGCCTGGCCCGGGTGAGCGTGGTGTGCGCGGACAAGACCGGCACCCTCACCCAGAACGCCATGACGCTCGGTGAGATCGTGGACCTCGACGGCGGGGACCCGGCCCACGCCCGCGAGGTGCTCAGCCAACTGGTGGGCGCCGACCCGGCCCCTAACGCCTCGCTCAAGGCCATCGCCGCAGCGGTCGGCCCAGCCGCGGACCTCTGGCCGGTCACGGCGCGGGCACCGTTCACCTCGGCGAAGAAGTGGTCGGGTGCGAGCTTCGAGGGACACGGCCACTGGGTGCTCGGCGCGCCGGACGTGCTGGTGGGCTCCTCGTCCACCGCTGCCAGGGCGGATGCTCTCGGCGCCACGGGCCGGCGCGTCCTGCTCCTCGGATCCGCCACGAGGCCCGTGGACAACCCGCACGCCCCCGGCTATGTCACGCCCCTAGCCCTGGTGGTGCTGGACCAGCTGACGAGGCCCGACGCCGCCGACACCCTGGCCTACTTCCAGGAGCAGGGGGTGCAGGTGAAGGTCATCTCCGGCGACAACGCGGCCTCGGTGGGCGCCGTCACCCGCTCACTCGGGGTGGACATCGGCGACCCCATCGACGCCCGCTCCCTCCCCGGCCCCGGCGAGGATTTCACCTCGATCGTCGACGACTCCGACGTGTTCGGCCGCGTCACGCCGGAGCAGAAGCGGCAGATGGTGGGCGCGCTGCAGAGCCGAGGCCACGTCGTGGCGATGACCGGCGACGGCGTCAACGACGTGCTGGCCCTCAAGGACGCGGACCTTGGCGTGGCCATGGGCTCGGGCGCGCC
>DATITN010000334.1:0-2702 GCA_035467795.1 Arachnia sp.
CTCCACCTCGCGGGGCTCACCGTCGATGACGAGCCGGTAGGTGAGCGGGGAGAAGTGCACCAGCTCACGCAGCGCGATGTAGCCGTAGCTGAGGGGGCCCAAGCGGAGACGGATGTCGTTGGTGGCGCGGTTGACGCGCGCGTCGTAGCCGCTGGAGACCACTGCGCCCACGTAGCGGGAGCCGGTGGAGTTGGTGAGCAGGGACAGGTCCATCACGCGCACCTTTCCCCGCACCAGGGCCTCGACCGACTCCTTGATCGAGTTGGGCACGCCGGCGCCCCGGGCGAAGTCGTTGCCCGTCCCGGCCGGGATGACGGCCAGGGTGGCGTCGGTGTCCGCGCAGGCGTTGAGACCCAGATGGGCCATGCCGTCTCCGCCCATGACGGCCACCACGTCACCCTCGCGCGCGATCAGAGCCGCCGACCTGGTGAGGTCCCGAGCCTGCTCGTAGGACGTTGACATGACGATGTGCAGCTCAGCGTCGGTGACGCCCTCCTGGAGGCGACGGACCACCTTGGGGAGGGCCCGTCCGGCGCGGCCGCCGCCGGAGCGTTGGTTGCAGACGACGGTGACCAGCCGTCGCTTGGCGAGCTCGCGGCTCACTTCCCGTCGTCCAGGTCTACGGCGAACTCGCCGGCCGTCTCCTCGGAGATGCCGCGCTTGCGGTCCCACACCCGGCAGATCATCTCGGCGATCAGGAACATCACCGACAGCGGCACCGCAAGCGCCAGCATCGAGAACGGGTCCGTTGACGGGGTCGCGATGGCGGCGAAAACCACGCTGCCGAACATCACGAACTTCCGCGCCTGCCGAAGCTGGTAGCCGCGCACGACGCCGGCCATGTTGAGCCCGACGAGAACGACGGGGAGCAGGAACGACAGGCCGAAGACCAGGATGACCTTCAACTCCATGGCAAGGAAGCTGCTCATCTCGAGCAGGTTGACGATGTCCATGTCCTGGGGCGTGAAACTGAGGAGCACCGTGATGCCCTTGGGCCACACGAAGTAGCCAAGCGCCGCGCCGCTGAGGAACAGCGGCAGGGCCGCACCCACAAAGCCGAGCGCGTACTTCTTCTCCTTGGACACCAGCCCAGGTGCGACGAAGCCCCACACCTGATAGAGCCACACGGGGCTGGACAGCACGATGCCACCGGCGACACAGGCGATGACCGCCAGAGTGAACGGAGACACCACGCCGTCGTTGACGATCATCGTCTGCGCGTCCGGCCGCAGGCGCTTGAGCTCTTCGACCGCCGAGTAGTACGGGGCCATGATGATGGCGATCAGTTCGGTGTAGAACAGGATGCAGGAGAGGGCGGCAATGGTGATGGCCAGCGCGGATACGGTCACGCGGTAGCGAAGCTCCCGCAGGTGGTCCGTCAGCGACATCGTGCCGCCGGGGCCGCCGTCCGGGGGCCGCAGCCAGGCGAGCCGGCGCGGCTTCGTCGCCGGCTCAGTGGGTGCGGCGGACACGATCAGCTCTCGGCGGGGGGCTTGCGATCGATCTCGGGCTGAACGATCTCGGCGTCGACGACCTCATCCGTGGTGGTCTTGGGCTCCTCGACGCTCTTGACCTCTTCCTTGAACTCGCGGATCGAACGGCCGACTCCCTTGCCCAGGCCCGCCAGACGCGAGCCTCCGAACAGCAGCAGGGCAACGGCCAGAATGATGAGCCATTCCATCCCTCCGGGCATGAATGATTCTCCTGTCTGCAGCGGCGCGCCACTGCGAATGATGGTGCTAAGTCTACTTCAGTGATCTCGAAGGCAGATCGAGCTGTCCGATGAGGACGCCGATCTCCTCGGCGCGCTTCTTGACGACTGCGACCTCGGCCATCACGTCGTCCGCCTTGTGCCTCAGCATCACGGCGTACACCGCGACGGCGACGAACCCCAGCACGGCGATTCCGCCCACTACCGCTACCCAGATCACCCGGCCGATGCTACCCGACCGCGTCGGGGTAGAGGGCAAGGGCCTCAGCGGCCGTGGCCCTCGCCGCGGCGCCCATCGCGTCGTCCGACACGTGCCTGACCTGGTCGCCGAGGCGCAGGAGCAGCGACACCGCCCATTGGGTCGATGCCACGGGGAAGGTGACCTCGATCCCGTCCGCCGATTCCTGCACCGACGTGGTCGGGAAGTACTCGGTGATCCAGCGGGCGCTCGGGGCCACGGTGATCGTCAGCCGCCTCGCCACATCGTCGAACCAGGCCGATGGTGGCTCGCCGCGATCGGCCGTCTGGTCGTCGAGCGCCTCGACGCCCTCGATGCGGTCCAGCCGGAAGGACCGCCAGGCTTCGCGGGGCCTGCTCCAGGCGTCGAGGTAGGTGAAGCCGGCGACGAAGCGGAGCCGGGCCGGTTCGACGACCGCCTCCGACTGCCCGGTGCGCCCCGGGGTGCGGTAGGTCAGGCGCACCGCGCGCCGCGCCGCGATGGCGGCGGCCAACTCGGAGCGCCGGCCCGGGTCTGTTGCGGCCACGGCCACCTGGACCCCCTGCCCCTCCCTCCCGACGGCGGCCTCAAGCTTGGCCAGGGCGGACCTGGCAGCGTCCGAATCCCCCGCCACCTCCACCACGAGCCGCAGCGCGGCCAGCAGGCCCGCCGCCTCGACGGGCCGGAGGCGCAGGGGCCGGCGGAGGACGTCGGCGTTGCGGAAGTACACGTGACCGTCCTCCCGGGCGGCTTCGATGTCGACGTCGAACAGGT
>DATITN010000335.1:0-11450 GCA_035467795.1 Arachnia sp.
TCGCCTACGCCACCGAGGACCGCAAGCGCTACGGCCTCAACCTGATCGACGACATCCGGCGCAACATCTCGGCCGCCTCGCTGGACAAGATCGCCGCCAACGGGGTGGTCAACTCCAATGAGGAGATCAGGAACGCGGAGCGCTACCGCAAGGAGATGCGGATCAAGACCCCCACCGTGATGAACGTGGTAGGCCAACTCTCCGGCGGTAACCAGCAGAAGGTGGTCCTCTCGAAGTGGATGATGACCTCCCCTGAGGTGTTGATCCTGGACGAGCCCACGCGAGGCATCGACGTCGGCGCCAAGTACGAGATCTACACCATCATCAACGCGCTCGCCGACGCAGGGAAGGCGGTGGTCGTGATCTCGTCGGAGCTCCCTGAGCTCCTCGGCATCTGTGACCGCATCTTCACGTTGGCCTTCGGACGCATCACAGGCCAGCTCCCCCGCGGAGAGGCAACCCAGGAGAGCCTCATGAAGCTCATGACCAAAGAAAGGGAGGCCGCGTGATGGCCACCGTCAAGGACCTTTTCTCCAAGAACCTCCGCCAGAGCGGCATCGTCATCGCGTTCGTGGCGATCGTGCTCCTGTTCACGGTGCTGACCGGCGGGACGCTGCTCAATCCCACCAACGTCAGCAACCTGATCCTCCAGTACTCCTACATCCTGATCCTGGCGATCGGCATGCTGTTCGTCATCGTCGTAGGCCACATCGACCTGTCGGTGGGCTCAGTGGTGGCACTGGTCGGCGCGGTCTCGGCCACGCTGATCATCAAGAACGGCATGCCGTGGTACGTCGGCGTCATCGCCGGCCTCATCGTCGGCCTGCTCATCGGCGCCTGGCACGGCTTCTGGGTGGCCTACATGGGCATCCCGGGCTTCATCGTGACCCTGTCGGGCATGCTGCTGTTCCGTGGCATGACATTCCTCGTGCTGGGCTCGGTGTCCCTGTCCCCGATGACCCCGGAGTATCAACAGATCGCCAACGGCTTCCTCAACGGGCTGTTAGGCGGCAATGGCTACGACCTGTTCACGTTGCTCATCGGCGTGTTCGCCATCGCCGGGTTCGGGTGGACGCAATGGCGCAGCAGGAGTGCCCGCATCCGCTACGAGCAGGAGGTGGAGGGCATCCCGCTCTTCGTCGCCAAGCTCGTCGCGGTGGCCGTCGTCGTGATGTTCTTCGCCTGGAAGCTCGCCACCGCGCGCGGCTTCCCGATCGTGCTGATCATCCTGGCCGTGCTGGTGCTGATCTACTCGTTCCTGGCCAAGAACTCGATCTACGGCCGTCACGTCTACGCCATCGGCGGCAACATCAACGCCGCCCTGCTCTCCGGCGTCAAGGTGAAGCGCACCATCTTCTGGGTGTACGTGCACATGGGCCTCCTCACCGGCGTGGCCGGCGTGGTGTTCTCCTCGCGCACCAACGGCGCCCAGCCGGGCGCGGGCAACATGTTCGAGCTCGACGCGATCGCGGCCTGCTTCATCGGTGGCGCAGCCGTCACCGGCGGCGTCGGCACCGTGATCGGCGCCATGATCGGCGGCCTGGTGATGGCCGTGATGAGCAACGGCATGCAGCTGATGGGCGTCCAGACGTCCATCCAGCAGATCGTCAAGGGTCTGGTGCTGCTGCTCGCGGTGGCGTTCGACATCTGGAACAAGCGTCGGGCCGCGGCCGCCAAGGCCTGATCCGACGACAACGACCGACGGCGCCCGGGGTCTCCCGGGCGCCGTTTCGCGTCAGGGTCGCGGAGCAGAGATCTCGCACCCTCGCACTCGACCTGTGGCCAGACCCGGCCGCACCCCGCCGTCGCCCATTAGGCTGTGGGCAAACGGAAGGGGCAGCCTGTGAAGGGCGTTGTCGTGTTCTCCGGGTCGGCCCACGCCGACCTCGCCGACGAGATCTGCAGCCACCTGGGCCTTCGCCGTTCAGGCGTGAAGATCTCCCGTTTCAGCAACGACTGTCTGCAGGCGCAGCTGCTGGCAAACTGCCGCCAGCGCGACGTCTACATCGTGCAGCCGCTGGTGCCGCCCACGCAGGACCACCTGATGGAACTCCTTCTGATGATCGATGCGGCCCGCGGCGCCTCGGCCGGCCAGATCACCGCCGTGATGCCGCACTACGCCTACGCGCGCTCCGATAAGAAGGACGCGTCGCGGATCTCGATCGGCGGGCGGCTGGTGGCGGACATGCTGTCCACGGCAGGGGTGGACCGGGTGCTGACCATGAACCTGCACGCCCCCCAGGTGCACGGCTTCTTCTCCGTGCCGGTGGATCACCTCACCGCGCTGGGGGTGATCGCGGACCACTACCGGGATCGGGACCTGAGCAACACCGTCGTGGTCTCCCCGGATCTGGGGAACGCGAAACAGGCCACGCTGCTGGCCCGCCTCCTCAACCTGCCCGTCGCGGCCGGGTCCAAGCAGCGCCTGGCGGATGACCGCGTGGTCATCGACGCGATCGTCGGCGACGTGGCGGGCAAGCGTGCCATCGTGCTGGACGACGAGATCGCCACCGGAGGCTCGATCGTCGAGATCGTCACCCGGCTGGGGGATTTCGGCTGCGAAGAGGTGTCGGTGGCGTGCACCCACGGCCTGTTCGCGGGCCAGGCCGTGGAGAAGTTGCAGAGCGTGTCGCGGATCGTGGAGGTGGTCTCCACAAACACCGTGCCTCCGCCCGAGAACTACCCCGGCCTGACGGTGCTGAGCGTGGCGGGACTGTTCGCCGACGCCATCGACCGCATCCACAACGGCCGCTCGGTGAGCAAGCTGTTCAACGACGTGGACCCGTCCTACGCCCCACCCCCGCTGCCGGAGGGCCTCTTTTAGCCGTCGACGCGCCGGTCTCGTATTCGGCGAACCACCTCGCGCCACGACGGCACGACAACGCCCTCCTCCGCCATGAGTCGGCGCAGGCGCCGCCTGCTGAGATGAATTCCAAGGATCCCCACCACGAAGAAGGGGATCTGGAGAAGCCACGCGAGGCGGAGTTGCTCCGGTGTGTAGGCGCTGCCCCCCGAGAGCCAGTCCAGGAACAGGCCCATGATCAGGATGAGCATGGTTCCGCCCACGAACCCGCCCGCGATGACGATGCCGTTGGCAGCCCCGAGCCGGGTCGCCGGAAGGTTGGTGCGGGGGAAGTCGAAGCCCACCCCGGTGCCGGGGCCCGCCACCGCCAGCGCGAGCACCAGGATGACCAGCAGTGGCAACGGGGCGCGCCCCGGCCACAGCAGCACGGCGGCCCAGCATGCGATGACGGCCCACACCAGGATCATCACCAGGGTGCTGCGCCGCAACGGGTGCCGGGCGGTGAGAGACCCGACGACGGGGCCGGCCACCATCGATGCCACCGAAAGCAGCGCGAACAGTCCGCCCGCTTCGGCCTGGGACATTCCCTGGCCGACGACGAGGTACGGGATCCCCCACATGAACACGAAGGTGATGGTGGAGAAGCCCGAGGTGAAATGCACCCAGAAGCCGAGCTGGGTGGCGGGGTGCATGGAGACCCCCCTGATCCGGCCGGGGATCTCGCGGATGGGGTCCACCACCACGGCGGACGCCTGACCGGGCGGCGCGTCGCGGACCCACGCCATCACGAGCACTGCGGCCAGGACGCTGAAGGCCACGGTGATGAGTAGGCCCGTCTGCCAGCCCATGAGCTTGATCAGCGGCAGGACCGCGCCCACCGCCGCGATCTGGCCCAGTGCGCCGACCATGCCCGTGACCTGGCTGAGCACGGGGACGCGCTGCGGCGCGAACCAGCGGGGCAGGAGGCGGAGCACGGAGTTGAACATGCAGGCGTCGCCGATGCCGAGGAGCACCCGGGCGACGTAGGCCGTGGACAGGTCGTCGGTGGTGGCGAGCATCGCCTGCCCTCCGGCGATGACGAGGGTGCCGCCGGTGAGCATGAGTCGGGAACCGTACCTGTCGAGCAGCAGGCCCACGGGCACCTGGGCGAGCGCATAGGTGGCGAGCTGCAGTACGACGAAGGTGGAGATGATGCCGGGAGTGGTGCCGAAGTGCTCCGCGGCCTCAAGCCCGGCGACGCCTAGTGCGGCGCGGTGCATGACCGCCAGCGCGTACCCGAATACGCCGACTCCCCAGACAACCCAGGCCGCCCGACCGTATCCGCTCGCCACCACGCGTGACCTCCCGGACCGATCCTATGCCGATGCCTGCTGAACGCCCGGCCGCGGCTGAGCTGTCGCGGCAACCCTGGGCAACAGAGGGATAGAAGGCCGTGGACTGCGTCGGGGGTCGGCCCGGCTACCGGGAAAGCGCCGGGCCGACCGGCCGGCCGCAGGAACGGTGGACGCCGTGCCTACCCCTCCATCGTCGCATCTGGCACTCCCGGCTGACGCTCGGGGTGGGCGACACGCATCCGAGGCCCGGTGATATACCGTCCCTCGATCCGAGACGCCTGCCCTCGTTGAGATCGCCTGCCCTCTACCCAGGCGCCAAGCACCAACACAGGTGGCTCGCAACGTGAGGCAGGCGTCGGGACTGAAGACAGGCGCCGTGACGGAGGGTAGGCGGGAACCCGACGTCAGATGGTGGCGATGTCGATCACGTAGCGGTAGCGGACCTTCGATGCGACGACATTGTCGTACGCCTCGTCGATCTGGTCCGCGCCGATGATCTCGACGATGGGCGCGAGCCCGTGCTCGGCGCAGAAGTCCAGCATCTCCTGAGTCTCCCGGATCCCGCCGATGTTCGATCCGGCCAGCACCCGGGCCTGTCCGGTGAGCACGCCGAGGTGCACCGACGACGCGTTCTCCGGCAGACCGACGTTGACCAGCACTCCGTGCGCCTTGAGCAGCTTGAGCAGCGAATCCAGGTCCACGCCGTCGGAGACGGTGGTGACGATCAGGTCGAACGAGCCCCGCAGGGACTTCATGACCCCGCGATCCTGCGTGGAGACGTAGTCCGTGGCGCCGAGCTTGAGCCCATCGTCGCGCTTGGCCAGGCTGCGGCCGAGAACGATGGTCTCCGCGCCCATGGCCGCCGCGATCTGCACGCCCATGTGGCCGAGGCCGCCCATGCCGACGATGCCCACCCTCTTGCCGGGCGCGGCGCCCCAGCGCTTGAGCGGGGAGTAGAGGGTGATGCCCGCGCACATCAGGGGAGCGGCGTGCTCGAGGCGCATCTGTTCCGGGACTCGCATCAGGTAGTCCTGCTCCACGGTGATGCCCTGCGAGTAGCCGCCGTCGGTGGGCAGCCCGTCGCGACCCGTCCCGTTGTAGGTCCAGACTGCGCCGGGCCGGCCGGTGCAGAACTGCTCCTCACCTTGGATGCACATCTCGCAGGTGCGGCAGGAGTCGACGAAACAGCCGACGCCCACGCGGTCACCCACCTGGAACCTCGTCACCTCGGAGCCCACCCGCTTGACGATGCCCGCGATCTCGTGGCCGCCGACGAACGGGTAGCGGATGGCCCCCCACTCGCCGCGCGCGGTGTGGATGTCCGAGTGGCAGATGCCCGTGAACGCGATGTCGAAGTACACCTCGGTGGGGCCCGGTTCGCGACGGCTGATGGTGGTCTTGTGATAGCGGCCGGTGGGCGAATCGATGGCGTAGGCGGCGACGTCGGGCATGACTTCCTCCATGAAGCAGACTCTTGGGACAGCTTGCGATGCTACCCCGTCAGCTTCTACTCGCCGCCGAGCCCTTCCATCCACGCTGCGGCCTCGGCGCCCGGCGCCGGCTCCTCGGCCGTCTCGGAGGGCAGCGTGCAGCTGGGCGCGACGCCCGCTGCGGGACCGAACTCCTTGCCGCCGAAGATGTAGGTCTTCGCGTAGTCGTAGTAGGCGGCGTGCTCGCCCGAGTCATACGGATTGTCCAGGGCGCAGCGGCCGACGTAGTAGCCGACGACGTCGGCGAACGTCTCCGTGACGCTGCGGCCCGCGTACTCGCTGAACCGGCCCTCGCGGGCGAAGAGCTTGGTGAACACCGTCCAGTACTCGGGGTTCTCGTAGCGGTCCGAATTGCGCACGTGGCCGAGCTCGTGGATCACTAGGCGTACAAGGCGGCCCTCGTCGCCGCTGTCCAGCGCGCGCTGAAACTTCGCGAAGTCCAGCGTGACGTAGTTGGTCTTCGTCAGGCTCCAGTCACCCCAGGCGTAGCCGGAGATGTTGGCGGCATTGAGGCCGAGGGTGCCGCTGACGTTGGCCTGGAGATCCGCGCGGTAGGTGGTGCACTCCACCGCGTCCAGGGTCTCCCACAGGATCTTGATGGAGGGCCGGCGCTGCTCGGTCCACTGGGATCCGGCGAGCTTGAAGCCGAAGGTGGCCGCGAGTTGCTCCTTGAGCTGCTCGATCGACGCGTCAGCCGGGTAGGGCTTCGTCGACACGCACGGGGTGGGGATCCCGGTCACGGAGACCACCGGAGCAGGGGCGATGGGCAGTGCCTGGGCGGAGGTGGCGACGACTGAACCTGCGGCGACGACCAACGAGGCCGTCAACGCTGCGATCCACTTGCGCACAAGCTCTCCCATTCTTCATGACCAATGACCCCAAGAATCTCTCAGGATTCTCAGATAGTCAAACTGATACCCCTGGGTCCACTGGGCGCTGGGGATAAGGGTGTGGATAAATCGTTCAAATTGGTCGAACTTGTCCACATCCGGGTTCTGGGGTCCGAAGTGACCCCCTGATTCTCTTACATTTGCGCCCGGAAGGGAGGCCCGATGCACGATCAGAAGCGGCCACACACGCCGGAGACCCCTGCGCCCGCCGCGCCCCGGCCGGCCGAGGTCCAGCTGCGCGCACGCCGCAGCCCCAAGCTCATCGCCCTGGGAGCGCTGCTCGTGGCGCTCGGTGGGCTCGGTGCGGCCACCCTCTACTCCATGAACGCAGATCACCGCGCGGTCGTGGTGATGGCCACCGACGTGCGCCGCGGCGACGCGATCGAGCGGGACGATCTTGCGGTCCTCGAGGTCCCGGAGAGCCTCGGAGTCGAGGCGCTGGGCGCGGCGGAGCTCCCGGGCCTCGTCGGGCAGCGCTCGCTCACGGACCTCCCGCAGGGCGCGTTCCCGCTCGCACGCCACGTCGGCGAGGATCCCCTCCCCAGCGGGCAGGCCCTCATCGGGCTGCGCCTCCCGCTCGGCAAGCTGCCCACCGCTGACATGCCGCCAGGCACCGCCGTGCGCCTCGTCGGACTCCTTGAGGGCACGAACACCGCTGCCCAGGCGGTCGTCGCCAGCTCGCCGGTGCTGCTCGACGACGGGGCCAGCTTCTCCCTCGATGTCCGGGTCTCCGATACCGACGCGGATGCGGTGGCGCGGCTCTCCGCTGCGGACCTCCTCGCCGTCGTCGTGGTCAGGGGGCAGTGATGGCGGTTGTCCTGCTCGCCTCGCCCACCGGCTCGCCCGGGGTCACCACCACCGCCTTGGCGCTCGGCCTGGTCTGGCCGCGACACTCGCTGGTGGCGGACTGTGACCGCGACCCAGCTCAGGCCATCCAGGCCGGCTACCTCCGCGGCATGGACCACGGCGGGCGGGGTCTGATGGCCCTGGCGCAACTCCACCGGGAGGGCACCCCGCTGGCGCCCGAGCTCTGGCGGCACACGCTGCCCCTCACCCAGGGCGGGGACCGGGAGCGGAGGTTCCTCCCCGGATTCTCGACGGCGGGCGCATCCAGGCTGTTCGAGCACGTGTGGGGCCCACTCGGCGAGGCGCTGGCCTCCCTCGACGACCGCGGAATCGACGTGCTGATCGACGGCGGACGGATCTCGTCGGCGGGGCTGCCGCTGGGCCTGCTCGCCGCGGCGGACGCCGTCGTGGTGTGCGTGCGGTCGTCGCTGCGCTCACTCGCCGCGGCCAGGATCCATCTGGCCACGCTGGAGGAGCAGCTGCGCTCCATGCCGTCACCCACGATGGCGGGCCTGGCCGTGGTGGGACCTGGTCGGCCCTATGCGGCGGGAGAGATCGCGGCGCAGTTCGGCCTCCCCTGCTGGCTGGAGCCGTCGTGGGACCCGCGCCAGGCCGAGGTGCTGAGCGACGGCGCCGTCGAGCCGAGGCGGTTCCATGAGGGAGGGTTCATGGGAAGTTTCCGGGCGGACGCGAAGGCCCTGTCAGAGCGCGTCACCCGGACCCGCCAGGCCGCGGCCGCGGTGACGGTGAGGGCCTGATGAGCGTCGGACAACTGCCTCCGCTGGCGGGGGCGCTGGGCAGGCTGGGGCTCATGCCCGCGGACCCCGGGCCCACGGCCCCGGGCCCTGATCCCTCGTCCGCCCGCCGGACCGCCGCGCCGTCGATAGGTGGGCCATCCGTCCCCCAGGACGTGGACTGGCAACTCGTCGTCGGGCTGCGGCGCGAGGCGGTGGAGCTCATCTCCAACGCATCCGCCGAGTGGCAGGCCAGCCGCAACCAGCCCATGCCCGAGGAGGACCGCCGGGTGCGCGGCCGCGCCATCATCCGGAGCGTCGTGCACGCCCGGGCGCAGAGCCTCGGCGAGGCCGGGGAGGCCCTGTGGCCGCTCGAGTTGGAGCTGCGCTACGTCGACGCGGTTGACAACGCCATCTTCGGCTACGGCCGGCTCCAGCCGCTGTTCGAGATCCGCGACGCCGAGAACATCGAGATCCACGGCTGCGACACGGTCACCGTGCAGTACGGCGACGGTCACCGTGAGGCGCACGCCGCCGTCGCGGACACCGACGAGGAGCTTGTGGACGCCATCCGCTTCCTGGGGCAGACCGCCACGCCGCCGAGGCCGTTCGACGACCTGCACCCCACCATGACGCTGGCCCTGGGCAATCGCTTCCGGCTGCACGCCATCGGGTTCGGGCTGTCGTTCAGGCCGAGCGTGGTCATCCGGCAGCATCTCCTGACCGACGTCACCCTGGGCGAGCTCGCAGACGACGGGATGCTGCCGCCGCACGTGGCGCGCCTGCTGCAGAGCGCGGTGATGGCGCGCAAGTCCATCGTCATCTCGGGAGACCAGGGCGCGGGCAAGACCACGCTGCTGCGCGCGCTGATCGCGGCCATCCATCCCACGGAGCGGTTCGGCACGCTGGAGACGGACTACGAGCTGCTCACCCACCTGCTGGGCAACCGGCGCAACATCCTGGCGCTGCAGGCCAGGGTGGGAATGGGCGAGATGGCCGGCGGGACCAACGTGGGGTCCTACTCGGTGGCAGACCTCATCCCGGAGGCGCTGCGGCAGAACCTCACCCGGATCGTCGTGGGCGAGGTGCGCGGCTCGGAGGCCGGCGCGATGTTCGAAGCCATGCAGTCCGGCGCGGGATGCCTCGCCACGACGCACTCGCACTCGGCGTCGTCAACGATCGACCGCCTGGCTGCCAGGGTGGCGCAGGGCCGGGTGCTGAGCGTCGAGGACGCGATGCATCAGATCGCCCATCACCTCAACTTCATCGTCCACGTCACTCTCCGCGACGATGCCTGGCGTGGCGGCACGAGGGTCCGGTTCGTCTCGGAGGTCAGGCAGCTCACCGGATCCGTCGAGGCGGGCAGGCCGGCCACGCACCTGGTCTATCGCGCGGCCACGCCCACCCAGCCCGAGCTCTTCCAGCCTGAGGCGGCGATGGCGGCGGAGTTGGCGCAGTTCGACGGGGCGGGCCCGTGGGCGTGATCCTGGCGGCGTTGGCCGGTTCGACGCTGGGCCTGGGCCTGCTGCTGGTGGGGCTCGGGTGGCGCCGCGCCGAGCGGTTGTCCACACAGAAGTCCACAGGCCTGTGGACAACAGTGTCGCGGTGGTGGACAGGACTGTCGAGGGCCCGCAGGGGCTGGTTCGCGGCCGCCGGGGCCGCGGGGGTGGTGGCCGGCCTCGCGACCGGCTCGGTGATGGCGCTGATCCTGCTGCCCGCCATCTCCATCGCCATCCCGCTGCTGCTGAGCGCGCCTCCCAACCGCGAGATTGAGATCCTGGCCGCCCTGGACCGGTGGGTGAGGCTGATCGCCACCTCCCTGTCGTCGGGCAGATCCATCCGTGACGCCATCTTCAGCACCCGCCAGCAGGTGGCTCCGGTGCTGCGCGAGCCCGTCGCACGGCTGTGCACGCGCCTGGATCAACGTTGGCAGGCCCGGGATGCGCTGTTCGCCATGGCCGACGAGCTGGCCTCGGCAGACGCGGACGCGGTGGTGGCCGCCCTGACCATTGCCTCCGCGAAGGGCGGATCCGGCGCGAGGGCCACCCTGGGTGCCATCTCCGACAGCATCCAGGCCCGCCTCGCAGCGCTGCGCGAGATCTCCTCAGAGCGCGCCAAGCCCCGCGCTGTGGTCAAGCAGGTGACCTTCATCACCCTCGGCGTGCTCGTGGGTGCGTTGGTGATGAATCCCCAGTTCTTCGCCCCGTACACCACCCCCCTCGGCCAGTTGATCGCGCTCGGGCTGGCCGCCGCCTACCTGGGCTGCCTCGTGATGTTGCGCCGCATGACGGTGCCGCCCGTGGCTCCCCGCTTCCTCAGGAGCGCGCAGTGATCGCGGCGGCCATCGGATTCGGCATGGTGGCCGGACTGGGCGCCGTCGTGATGGTGCGGGGCTTCACCACTCCCCCGGTGCGGCTGGGAGACGCGTTGGCTCTCCTGGACAGTCGGCCGCAGACGACGCCGCTGTCGGCCCCCGCCGTCGGTGTGGAGGCGCTGGGCGAGCGGATGCACAGGCGCCTCAGGCTCCCGCTGACCGCCAGGCAGCAGCAGTTGCTGCTCATGCAGGGGCGCAGCGTGGGGGACTTCTTCGTCGAGAAGCTCGTCTGGACGACGGCCGGGCTCCTGCTTCCCGTGGTGTGGGCCACTGCTCAGATGGCGTTCGGCGGCTCGCCGGGCCCCGCGCCGCTGGCGATCGGCCTGGTGGCGGGGGTTCTTGGCTATTTCGTGGCAGACCTGCGGCTCCGCGGCGGCGCGGAGCAGGAACGTCGCGCGGCCACCGACGGCATCCACACGTTCTTCGATCTCGTCGTGTTGGAGCGGTTGGCCAACTCGTCGGCCGCACAGGCCGCCGCGAGTGCGGCGGGGGTCTCCGATTCGCCCCTCTTCCGGCGGATCTCATCCGGCCTCGAACGCGCCCGCATGGAGCAGTCCCAGCCCTGGTCCGAGCTGCGGGAGGTGGCACGGGAATGGAACGTGCCGGAGCTTGCGGACTTCGCGGACGTGATGCAGCTGGAGGAGCAGGGCGCGGGCCTGGCGGACGTCCTTCAGGCTCGGGTGCGCGAGCTGCGCGACGCCCACCTGGGCGCCCAGCGCACCGCCGCGCAGGAGGCCAGCGAGGCGATGTCGCTGTGGATGACCATCCCCGCCCTGATTCTCGGTCTGGCGCTCCTGGTTCCGCCGCTGCTGAAGCTGTTGGCCACCTGATGTCAAGGCCCGGACCGCAACTGTGGACGACTATCTACTCTTTCGCCCGCACCTGTGGATAACTCAAGAACTGGCACTGCTCCCCACCACAATCATCACCAGGAGGTTCCCATGTCACCCATCCATCACCTCGTCGGGCTGCTCGTCAC
>DATITN010000336.1:0-6980 GCA_035467795.1 Arachnia sp.
CGGGGCGCTGCCCTTCTCTGCCATGGGCCTGGCCTTCGGCTACCTCGTCGGCCCGAACTCCGCACCGGCGCTGCTGAACGTGATCTACCTGCCGATGGCGTTCGCCTCAGGGTTGTGGATCCCGATCCACCAACTGCCCGAGTTCGTGCAGGGGATCGCTCCGGCGCTCCCGCCCTACCACTTCGCCCAACTCGCCCTGGGCACCATCGGTGCCGCTGAGGGTGGTTCGCAGGCGCTGCACGTCGTCGTGCTGCTGGCATTCACGGCACTCTTCCTGACCGTGGCGTTGTGGGGCTACCGGCGCGACGAGGGCCGGACCTATGGATGAACCGCACCGGATGAGCAAGAGCCCGCCGCAGCCCTCCCGCTCGATGCGCTACGTCTGGCTGGTCTACCTCGGCGCACTGTTCTACCAGCCTGTGTTCGAACCCTCGATCGGAGCCTTGGACTGGCTGGCCGTGGCGGTGCTGATCGCGCTGTTCCTGCCGATCTACACGGCGTCCTTCCGGGCCCGCGACGACCGACGCACCCTGATCATCGTCGCGGCCCTCGGCGCCCTGGCCTTCGCGGGTTCGCTGGTCAACAGCGGGTCCAGCGTGTTCGTGATCTATGCGGCGGCCATCGCCGGCCGCGCGTTCCGCCCACGCCGGGCCGTCGCGGTGGTGGCCGGTCTCGTCGGACTGGTCGCCGCGATGGCCGTGATCTCGCCGGTGCCGATGCCGTGGCGGCTGGCGGCGCTCGGCCCCGCGCTGTTCTTCACCCCGGTGGTGGGCGCGACGACCATCTTCGACGCTGAGCGGGACCGCGCGAGACGGCGCCTCCGGCGTGCCGACGAGGAGATCGAGCGGCTGGCGACCATCGCCGAGCGGGAGCGGATAGCGCGCGACCTCCACGACCTACTCGGGCACACCCTCTCGGTCATCGTGCTGAAGTCCGAGCTGGCCGCAAGGCTGGTGCGCGCAGACCCGGACCGGGCAACGGCAGAGGTCAACGACATTCAGAAGATCGGTCGCGAGGCCCTGGGTGAGGTCCGTGCGGCGGTCACCGGATACCGCGCGCGCGGCCTCGACGCCGAACTCGACGGGGCGCGGGTGGCCCTGGAAGCGGCAGGGGTCGGCGTCGAGGTGCACGCCGACCCGACCGATCTGCGCCCCGAACAGGAGTCCGCCCTCGCGATGGCGCTACGCGAGGCGGTGACCAACGTGGTGCGCCACGCCGGCGCCGAGCGCGCCTCGATCAGCATCACCACGGTCGGCTCTGATGTTCGGCTCAAGGTGACCGACGACGGCCGTGGCTCTTCGGGGCTGGCGGGATCCGGGCTCACCGGAATGCGCGAGCGGATAGCGGCCCTCGGTGGCCATGTCGAGGTGGGCGCCCCATCCGGTGGAGACGACCGGCACGGGACCGTCATCGAGGTGACGGTGCCCCTTGCTGGGACGGCCGACGACGGGCGCCGCGCGGAGGAGGTGAGTGGGCCATGACCATCACCGTGGTCCTGGCCGAGGACCAACTCATGGTGCTCGGCGCACTGAGCACCCTCCTGGGGCTCGAGTCCGACATCACCGTGGCCGGCACCGCCTCCGACGGTGAGGAGGCCGTGCGCCTGGTCGAGACGCTGCGGCCCGACGTCCTGTTGACAGACATCGAGATGCCCAAGCTGACCGGGCTCGAGGTGGCCGCGGAGGTCCGGCGCCGGGGCCTGCCGACCCGGGTGGTCATCCTGACCACGTTTGCCCGCAGCGGGTACCTCCGGCGGGCGCTGGAGGCCGGTGCCGTCGGCTACCTGCTCAAGGACGCGCCAGCCAGCGCCCTGGCACAGGCCGTCCGCGACGTGCACGCCGGAGGCCGCGCCGTCGATCCCCAGCTCGCCGCCGACGCGTGGGATGAGCCGGACCCGCTGACCGACCGGGAGCGCCAGGTCCTGCGCCTGGCCGGAGACGGGTTGGCCAACGGCGAGATAGCCGGGCAGCTGCACCTGTCCGAGGGCACGGTGCGCAACTACCTGTCCGAGGCGATGGGCAAGCTCGGAGCCTCCAACCGAGTGGCGGCCGCTCGCCAGGCACGCGACCGGGGATGGCTGTGATGACCCCCGCCGCGGAGCCCACCGCACGCACTGGTCGGGTCCTTGACAGACCGCTGGTGGCCTTCTTCGCGATCGCCTACGCACTGGCCTGGGGCCTGTGGCTCGTCGTCGCGTGGGTCGCAGGTCAGTCCGGCATCGGGACCGATCACCTCCTCCGCCTCGTGGAGGAGCGGAGGCTGGAGGGCGTCGACACCGCCCTACCGGGCTGGCTCCTGTACGCCATCACGCGCGTGATCGACTTCTCGTTCTCGATCGCCGGCCTCATCATGATCGGCATCACCGCGGGAAAGGCGGGCTTCCGGGAACTCGGGGGCCGGTTGCTGTCGTGGCGGTTCCCGGTCCGCTGGTACCTGCTCGCACTGCTGCCTGTGTTCCTGCTCGCCGTCGCCGCGTTCCTCGCCGCCACACCGATGGAGCTCAACGGCCAGGCGGTCATCACCGCCCTGTTCAGCCTCGAAGCGGGGCTCCTCGCCTCACTGTTCCTGCGCGGCGCCATGGGCGAGGAGCTGGGCCTGCGCGGATTCGCCCTGCCCCGTCTGCAGGGGCTGGCGTCGCCCTTCCGAGCCAGCCTGATCATCGGCATCCTCTGGGGTCTCTGGCACCTGCCGGTGCTCATCTCCCGTGATCCTGTCTCGATCGTGTTGTTCCTCGTGATGGCCCTTGGCCTGAGCTTCGTGTTCACGCTCATGTTCAACGGCAGTGGCGGTTCGTTGATCCCGGGACTGCTGTTCCATGCCACGGTGAACTGGGAGGAGGGCTTCGAGGCACTCATGCCGGGACTCGTCGGCACCGACTGGGAGATCTGGTCCACGCTCGGCCTGCTGATCGTTGGCCTCGTCGCGGCGGTCATGGTCGCGCGTCGCCCGCGCTTCGGTCAGACCCACCTGACTCGGTGAACGCGGCTTCCGGTTGTTCACCGAGGTGACGCTCGGGCTGGTTGAGGCGGCCATGGGTCTCGCCGTCTTCATGTGGGCCCAGGGCGCCTTTGCCCGGCCTGTTCCTCTGGCGTGACGAGCCTTCAGACGTCTACTGCGTGTCCTAGCGACCGCCACCGGACGGCCGCCGCCGCACCCACGCCGATCAGCGCGAAGAACACCAGCAGCCCTATGCCCGCCCAGTCGGTGTCCACGCCGGCGAGCGCGTCGATGCCGGGCCAACGGACTCCGAGTTCGCGCGCCAGGCCCGCGAACGTGATCAACGAGATCACGACGGCGGCGGCGATCGACACCGCCGTGATCACCACGTTGTAGCGTGCCCGTTTCAGGTGCTGTGCTGACGAGTACATCTTCAGCATCAGGAAACCGTTGATTGAGTCACCGAGCGTCATCGCCGCGGCGAACAGAAGCGGAAGGGACAGCAGGACCAGCGGGGCGGTGCCCGATGGGAGGCCGACGGCCAACACGAGCACGGCCACCGACGACGCGGTGTCGAACCCCAACCCGAAGAGCAGCCCGAAGCCATACACGTGCCATGGTTGACGGACCCTGGCCAGCGGCGCCAGTAGCAGCCGCGACACTCCCCCATGCACGCCTGGGCTGGCGGGACCCGCCCGGCCAAGATCAGCCCAAGCGCGCGCGAGGACCGGGAGGTTGGTCACCGCGATGGCGGCAAGGTAGGTGGCCGCGACACCCGCGCCGACAACACCCAGCCAGTGCCGCGTCACTGAGTCCTCGTCGATCGTGGACCCGATCCACCCCGTCCCGGTGATGACCAACGCAGCAGCGACGAGGACCACCGTCGAGTGTCCGGCCGAGAACGCCAACCCCACCGCGGCCGATCGCCTCCCCTCGGCGACGAACTTGCGCGTGGAGTTGTCGATCATGGCGATGTGATCTGCATCGACGGCGTGGCGCAAGCCCAGCGCGTAGGCCACGACGGCGGACGCCACCAGTCCCGCACCTCCGGAGGCCACCCCCAGGGCCAGCAGTACCAGACCCAGTGCATGGAGCGACGCGACGACAGTCACAGTCGCCCTACTGCCGGTCACCGCCTGCAGGCTCATCCCACGGCCCCCTCCGCGCGCGCCGGTCCGGCATCGGCCTGGACCGTTTCTTCCACTGCCATCTCGTCCCCCCGTCGTGTCCGCCTCCATGATGCCGTCGATAATCATGGACGGCCGCGTGGGCCCGCGGACATGACGAGTATGCATCGTGCGCCGGTTGCCCGACCTCCCCGCAGCGTGGCACTCACGAGGGACGGCGGCCTCCGATCGGACTCCGCCACCCAGCGCCTGAGCCCATCCGCCGCGGTCCACGCGAGGACTATCTATAACGGACTCCGATGCCAGCCAGGCGGCGTCGACCCGCGGCTCTCCATGAGGCTCCACCAAGTGGTGCCGGAACCGCCCCACGTCCATCTCCGTGAGCCACTCGGACCGGGCTGGACGTAGCCCGTGATGTGGGTCAATTTGAAGTCATCGGTGAACAGCTGGCCAAGCGCCTCGGTGTCGTGGCCGGTCATGGCGTCCAACTGCTCCCTGTAGTTCGCCAGTATCTCGGCGCGATCGTCGTCCTCGGTGGTCACGGTGGTCCTCTTGGAGCACCGCGAGACGAATCGGCATGCCGGGTGCCGCCGGTCCGGAAACGTGAGCGCACCCCATTGTCACTGCCAACCCGCTTCGGCTTGGGCATATACCAGGCCGCCCCACCACTGCATCGCCTCCACCCGTAGCCATCAACGTCCCGTCACGGCAGCCCGATGGTGTGGACGATACGCAACAATTAGCATCCCTCCAGGTGGCAAATCTGCTGCGCGTCTGCTGCGCGGCTGGCGGTCACCCACTGCGCCAGGGCAATGCATCGCGAGGAGGAGGCTGCAATGTTCATGAGGCTGCTGTGCCGGATCGGTAGGCATCGGTTCCTTACCCATCACAACACGGAGGACGGGAAGCCCACCCATCAGCAGTGCGCGCGCTGCGGGAAGCGGCGGTATTACGGCTTCGATGAGGGAAACCGCGACCTGATCGTCTTCGGCAGCGTGTTCCTCTAGATTCGTTGCCGGCCATGCCCCACTCCTGGTGGCATGGCCGGCGACTGCTGGGGGCGCGAGGGGTGCTCGCGCCCGCAGGCCGTCAGGCCTCGGGGATCGGGACGCCGAAGTTGTCCAGGGTGATGAAGTCCGGGTCCGGGCCGCCACGGACGCCGGTGTCGAGGGCGTCGATCTGGGCGATCTCGTCGGCGGTGAGCTGGAAGTCGAACACGTTGAAGTTCTCGGCGATCCGTGCCGCCTTCGTGGACTTGGGGATGACCTGCACCCCGTTCTGGATGTGCCACCGGAGCATGACCTGAGCGGCGGACTTGCCGTGCTTCTCACCGATGGCGAGGATCACGGGCTCGTCGAAACTCTTCTTCGGCGCGTCGTAGTAGGACGTGATGCCGCCGATCGGGGACCACGCCTGGGTGATGATGCCGTGGGCCTTGTGGAATGCGACGAGGTCCTTCTGCTGGAAGTACGGGTGCAACTCGATTTGATTCACGGCCGGCACGACGGCGGTTTGTCCCAGCAGAGCGGTCAGGTGCTCAGGCATGAAGTTGCTGACACCGATCGCCCGGACCTTCCCGTCTGCGAGTAGCTTCTCGAGGGCCTTGTAGGCGCCAATGGTCTTGTCGACTGCGGAGGGCAGCGCCTGGTGCAGGATGAACAGGTCAATCGTGTCGACGCCGAGCTTCGTGGCGCTCTTCTCGAACGCGTGCAGGGTCTCGTCGTAGCCGTAGTCGCTGATCCACACCAGCCGCCTCGCCCCGCAGGACTACAGAAGCTGCAACGTGGTCAAGCAGGTGGGGCCCTCGGCATCGGAGGAGAAACGACTCTCGGCGCGCTTTCCGTCCTTGGTGACGACGACGGTGCCCTCGATGTCCTTCGGAATCCAGAAGCCGACGAACCCGTTGGCGTAGGTGGTCGCGTCCTCGTCGACGAGCACCTCCCCCGAATCGGTGGTGATCCTCACGCGCACCTCGACGTCTGCCAGCTCCCCCTGGCACGTGCCGAGGTTGTGGAAGTAGCACTCGTGCGTGCTGGTCTCGTACGGCGCGATCGACAGGTAGAACTGGTCACCGTCCAGGGGCAGCGCGGCCTCGGTGGTGCCGTCGCTGAGCAGAACCTCGTCGTAGCGCACCGATGCAGCCAGTGGCAGCGGGCGCTGAGCGTCGAGCTGGTCCAGCGCGTCCACGACCTCAGGGGCGGTCTTCCCCTCCAACCCGTGCGCCGCAAGCAACGTCCCCGCGTCCCCCGCCGCGACACTCGGCGCCGCCGTCGACGGGGAATCTCTCGGGGCCTCGGCAACCTCCGGGGTTGAGCAAGCCGACAGCGCCAGGATGGCCGCGAGCGGCACAGCGATGCGGACGGTCAGATGAATGCGGCGCATAGGTGGTCTCCAGGAGCTATGTCTTCATGGAAGTCCAGGTGTCCGCGATATACCGCGGCACCTGTCGGACAGATCGAACAACCAGCATGCCCCAACCACTGAGTGGGGCAGCCACACGCTTGGTCAAGATCAGATCAAGAGTTCCCGAGGTGGCGGGGCTTCCTGTCACGAGCCCTCCACCGCTACCATCGTCACGCGGAGGCCCAGGCATGAGCGACACCCACGACCACACGGACGCAAAGCCGGCGACCAACCGGACCAGGCTGGCGATCGCGTTCGGGATCACCGCCACCATCCTGATCGCCGAGGTCATCGGCGCCTGGTGGACCAACAGCCTCGCCCTCCTCGTCGACGCCGGGCACATGCTCACTGACGCCTCCGGCCTGCTGATGGCACTGCTCGCCGCCTCCCTGACCCTGCGGCCGCCCACACCAGAGCGGACCTGGGGATACCGACGCGCGGAGGTGCTGGCCGCCGGCGCCCAGTCCGCGATCCTCCTCTCCGTTGGCATCTACGCTTTCATCGAAGGCGTCC
>DATITN010000337.1:0-3882 GCA_035467795.1 Arachnia sp.
TTGATCCGGCCGCGCAGGCTGAGCTCGACGTCCTCGATGGGTGTCGACATGAGCAACTGGGCAAGCGGGTCCGTGAACACAAAGCCGACCCGGGCGCGCACCGCCTTGGCGTCCTTGACCGGGTCCAGACCGTCGACGCTGACCGTGCCCGCCGTCGGGTTGCGGAGACCGTTCAGGAGGCGCAGCAGCGTCGACTTGCCGGATCCGTTGGCGCCGACCAGCGCGATGCGCGGCTCGGCGAGGTCCAACGTGAGCGGATGGAGGAGCACGCGGTCGGCGTCGCCCCGGCGCACGGCCGGGCTGACGACGGTGACCCCGTGCAGGCTGATCATCTGCCCAGCAGCCTCGGGAACGCCTTGTGCACGGCGAACGCGATGACGGCGGCGACGATTCCCTTGAGGATGTCGCCGGGCCAGAAGGCCAGGTCGCTGAGCCAGATCTCACCGATGGGCTTGCCGACGGCGCGCGCGATACCCGCCACCCCCAGCGGCCAGATGATCAGCACGCGGGCCGCGAACACGCCGAGGAAGAACAGCACGGGAGTCCACTTGCTCAGCCCGCGACGCACCACCCACTGGGCCCAGAGCCCCACCGCGAACGCGGAGAACAGGAAGGCCACGAGATAGCCGCCGGTGGGTCCGACCAGCACGGCGAGGCCGGCCCGCCCACCAGAGAACACCGGCAGCCCCGCGAAGCCGACGAGCAGGTACAGCCCCACCGCGGCGGCGCCGCGCCACGCCCCCAGGCAGAGCCCGGCAAGTGCGACGCCGAGCGTCTGCAGCGTGATGGGCACGCCCAGGCTGCCGATGGGGATGGGAGGTGTCAGCGCGAGGGCCGCGATCAGCGCCGCGAAGACGGCGACGTAGGCAAGGTCCGCGGGGGCGAAGCTGCGGACGGTGGGGGCCGTGGTGGCGCTCATGGAGGGCTCCTGAGGTGAGGTGTCGCCCCATCCTGCATCAGAGTTTGAACGTTGTTCAAATCGGCTCACGTCTCGGTCACCTCACCGGTGGTGAGATTGATGGCCTCGCCACCCGAATCGGCCACCGCAGCCTTGACGGTGAGCGCCAGCCGGGGTCCGAAGCCGGGGACGGCGGCGATCTCGTCAACGCTGGCCTGCCGCAGCTTGCGCAGACTCCCGAAGTACGTGAGGAGCGCCTTGCGGCGCAGCTCGCCCAGGCCCGGGACGTCGTCGAGGACGGACTCGACCACCTGCTTGGCCCGCCGCGACCGGTGGTGGGTGATGGCGAACCTGTGGGCCTCGTCGCGCAACCTCTGCAGGAGATAGAGCCCCTCTGACGCTCGAGGCAGGATCAACGGGTACTCCTCCCCCGGCACCCAGACCTCCTCCATCCGCTTGGCCAGGCCGCAGAGCGCGATCTCGCCGTCGAGCCCCGCGTCGGCCAGCACGGCCGCCGCAGCGTTGACCTGCGGAAGGCCACCGTCGACCACGATCAGCGCCGGAGGATAGGAGAACTTCGCCGCCTCGCCGGTGGTGGCGTCCACCTTGACCTCCGAGGCACGGTCGTCGACCAGGCGGCGGAGCCGCCGCTGAAGGACCTCGCTGATGGCGGCCACGTCGTTGGAGCCCTCGAAGCTCTTGATGATGAACCGCCGGTACTGGCTCGTGCGCGGGAGTCCGTCCTCGAAGACCACCATCGAGCCCACCACCTCCTCACCCATGGTGTGGGAGATGTCGTAGCACTCGATGCGCAGGGGCGGCTCGGACAGCCCCAGGGCGTCGGCGATCTCGTCGAGAGCCATGTTGCGGGTGGTGAGGTCAGAGGCGCGCCGGAGCTTGGCCTGACCGAGCGCCATCTCCGCGTTCCTCACCGCCGTGTCCAGTAGCGCCCGCCTGTCGCCGCGGAGGGGGACCTTGATGCTGACGCGCGCCCCGCGCCGCGCGCTGAGGTGCTCGACGAGGGTGTCCTCGGCCTCCACGGAGGTGAGAATGTGCGGCGGGATCTCGAGGTCGTCGGTGTAGACCTGCTCGAGGAAGACCTCCAGCAGCTCGGTGAGCTCCGTGTCGTCGGCGCGGTCCGCGATCCAGCCGCGCTCCCCCAGGATGCGCCCGTCGACGACGTGGAAGACCTGCACCGCCACCTGCTGCCCGTCGTCGGCGAACCCGACGATGTCCGCCCGGGTGCCGTCGGCCAGCACCACCGAGTTCTTCTCCTGCACCCGCTTGAGCGCCCCCAGCGAGTCGCGCAGGACCGCCGCCCTTTCGAAGTTGAGTTCGGCGGACGCCGCGTACATGTCGCGCTCGATCCGGCCGATGATGCCGCCGGTGTTGCCGCCCATGAAGGAGCAGAAGTCCTCCGCCACGGCCCTGTGTTCGTCTGCGGAGACCCGGCCCACGCAGGGCGCCGAGCACTTGCCGATGTCGCCCAGCAGGCACGCCCTCCCCGAGGACCGGGCGCGGTTGAACACGCCCTGCGTGCACGAGCGCATGGGAAACACACGCAGCAGGAGGTCGACGGTCTCCCGGATGGCCCAGGCCTGGCCGAAGGGGCCGAAGTAGCGGGTGCCGCGCTTCTTCGCGCCGCGGCCCACGAAGACGCGCGGGTATTCGTCGCTCATGGTGACCGCGAGCCACGGGTAGGACTTGTCGTCGCGGTACTTGACGTTGAACCGCGGGTCGAACTGCTGGATCCAGGTGTATTCGAGCTGGAGCGCCTCGAGTTCGTTGGCCACCACGGTCCACTCCACCTTGGCGGCGGTGCGGACCATGGTCTGGGTGCGGAAGTGCAGCGCCGACGGGTCCGCGAAGTAGGAGTTGAGGCGTTGGCGCAGGTTCTTGGCCTTGCCCACGTAGACGACGTTGCCGAACGCGTCGAAGAATCGGTAGACCCCGGGGCCTGTGGGAATGCTGCCCTGTGGGGGGCGATAGCTCGCGGGATCGGCCATGCGCGCAAGTGTAGGTGCGTAGGCTGAGGCCATGACCACGCGGAGAGAGCTGATCGCCGGCGGCGCCGCCATCGCAGCCGCCCTCCTGGCTGGGTGTGCGGCGGATGAGACGTCGTCCAGCTCAGCCCCCGCCGATGAGGTGACGGTGGCCAAGGATTCGGTGCCGGTCGGCGGCGGCCTCGTGCTCGACGGCGGGTTCGTCGTCACCCAGCCCGAGGAGGGCTCCTACTTCGCCTTCTCGTCGCGCTGCACACATCAGGGCTGCACTGTCTCCGACGTGCGCGACGACGGCATCTTCTGCAAGTGCCACGGCTCGCTCTTCGCGCTCCTCGACGGCACGCCGCTGCAGGGCCCGGCCACTGACCCGCTGGTGCGCGCCACCCTCACGGAATCGGGCACCGACCTCATCGTCACCGCCTGACCGGTGCATCGATTCCTCAGAAGGGGTGGGTCGCTTCGCAGGCAGGGGCGACCCTGACTCAACCCGCGGAGGGGGCGACGCGGCAGCCCGAGAATGCCCCAGCGCTGTCGGGGTTTGGACGCCCCTTCGGGTCGATCGACTGGGTTCGACCGCTCAAATGTCATAGCTGGTGTCGTACTCGCAGTGTCGTACTCGACATCAGCTATGACATTTAAGCGGAACGAGAGCCGGAGGCAAGGGCGCTGACCGTCACTTCTGGTGTCGACTACGGCACCAGAAGTGACAGCCAGGCAACCGGACTTGCGAGGGAACGCGACCTAGACGCGAGGGTGGGAAACGGCAGGGCCGCACTGCGCAGCGGTGCCCGACGATCACCCAACCGGAACTGGTCGCTCTGTGGGTTGGTCTACCCACCCACAGAGCGACCAGTTCCGAGCGCTTCGCGCCGCGGCTGGCTCAACCCAGCGGAAATCGCGTCGTGTCCGGGCTCAGTGGACCGGTGCAGGGGGGTCGACGCGGCAGCGGGGTCGCGGGCCCTTGCCGCGGGACAGCGGGTG
>DATITN010000338.1:0-1806 GCA_035467795.1 Arachnia sp.
GTTCTTCACGGAACTTGGCCTTTCCATTCGGTGTGTTGGATGGGGGGTTGATGCTTGCTGCAGCCGCAGGATTCGCGGTGCACAAGAGCGGTGGGGAGGACTGTGACCTCGTCGACGGGGGAACCAGACAGCATCCGGTACAGGTGCTCGGCGGCGGTCGCGCCGAGCTGGGCGACGGGCTGGCGCACGGTGGTGAGGCCGGGTCTGAGGTATCGGGAGACGCGGATGTCGTCCCAACCCACGACTGAGACCTGAGCGGGGACTTCGACCCCCTGCTCCTGCAGCTCGTAGACGATGGCGACTGCGATCTCGTCGTTCCCGCAGACGAGCGCGTCGTACCTGAGTCCCTTGGTGACGAGTTCCCGCGCCAGCCGGCGTCCGTTCTCCTCGTCGAGCTCGATAGAGATGTTGGGCGGCACGTCCAGTCCTACGGAAGAGAGCGCACCGGCGAAGCCCAGGTAGCGGGAGGCGATGTCGGAGCCCCGGTCGACGGGGCCGATGAAGGCAAAGCGGGTTCGTCCGAGTTCGATCAGGTGGCGGGTGAGTCGTGCGGCGGAGTTCTCGGACTCAGCGTAGATCGCGGGCAGCCCGGGAAGCTGCGTCCGCGCCACGGTGACAGTCGGTCGTCCGGTGGCGACCGTCTCGACGAGGCCATCAGTCGCGGCGCTCATGGCCATGAACGCGAGGCCGTCTACGTGGCTGGCGAGGCGACGCAGGGCCATGCGCTGGTCCAGCGCAGGATCGGCCCGCAGCAGGACGACGGCGCAGCCCAACTCGCTCGCCCGGGCCTCGAACCCGAGTGCCAGCTCCGCGTAGTAGGTGCCCGTTAGGTGCGGCAGGACCATGCCGAGTGAACATATTGGCGAGCCGGCTAGCGCCTGAGCAGCCGCACGCGGGACGTAGTGCAGTTCCTCAGCGGCCTGGTGGACGCGAAGGCGGGTGCTCTCCGAGATCCGCGGGTCGTTGCGGAGCGCGCGGGACACCGTCGACGTGGCAACCCCTGCCCGCAGGGCGACCTCATAGATGGTGGCGAGCATGATCCTCCTCGACCCAGTGCAACCGCTTGCACTGATCCTATGAGGCGCTCCGGACACAATGCAAGCGCTTGCATTCTTCGTTATCCAACTGTAATGAAAGCTCGGGCCAGCCCGTCGTGGTGGAGCGCGGAGGCGGTCACCGCCCGGTACGTCCGGCCACGGAACGGACGGGCGGCCAGCAGCGCAATGCTGCTGGCCGCCCCATGGTCCACTCGCGCTCAGCGCTGCTTGAGAACCGCCTTCGCCGCGGCGAACCGCGCGATCGGTACCCGGAACGGCGAGCAGCTCACGTAGTCCAGGCCCACGGAGTTGAAGAACTCGATGGAGTCGGGATCCCCACCGTGCTCACCGCAGACACCGGTCTTGAGCTTCGGCTTCACCGAGCGACCCTTCTCCACGCCCATCTGGACGAGTTGGCCCACGCCCTCGACGTCGATCGTCTCGAAGGGGTTGCGCTCCAGCACGCGCTCCATCACGTAGGTGGTGAGGAACCCGTTCTCGGCGTCGTCGCGGGAGATGCCGATGGCCGTCTGGGTGAGGTCGTTGGTGCCGAAGGAGAAGAAGTCCGCGAACTCGGCGATCTTGTCCGCCACCAGCGCGGCGCGCGGAAGCTCGATCATCGTGCCCACGGTGTAGTCGAGTTCGCGGCCGGCCTTGGCCAGCTCGTCCTCGACAGCCGCCACGACGATGGCCCGCTGGGTCTCCAACTCCTGGGTCAGCGCCACGAGCGGGATCATGATCTCCACGCCAACTGTCTCCCCCTCACGGT
>DATITN010000339.1:0-5006 GCA_035467795.1 Arachnia sp.
CAGCTCGAACCCGTCAGTGCTCGACGTCATGGCTTGGAGGCGGGTCTGAGCGTCGAGGTTCTCCCCGATGGCGGCCAGCAGGAGGCACAGCCCCGGGTGCTCTCCTCGACCGATGCGCCCGCGGAGCTGATGCAGCTGGGAGAGCCCGAAGCGGTCCGCGTCCACCACCACCATCACCGACGCGTTGGGCACGTCCACGCCCACCTCGATCACCGTGGTGGCCACCAGCACATCCAACCGCCCTTCGGCGAAGGCGGCCATGGCGTCGTCCCGATCGGCCGCGGGCTGTCTGCCGTGCACCGTCCCGATGCGCAGGCCCGCGAGTGGTCCTGCGGCCAGCTGCGGTGCGAGCTCCTCGACGGCGGACATCGGGGGCGCGCCCCCCGCCTCGGCCTCCTTGGCGGTGATGGACGGACACACCACGAACGCCTGCCTGCCCCGCTCCACCTCCTCCCGGATCCGCTCCCATGCGCGTGGGACCCAGTGCGGCGTCTGCGCGGTGTCGACGAACACCGTCTGCACGGCCGCCCGGCCGGCGGGGAGCTCGCGCAGCTCGCTGACCTCCAGGTCCCCGAACACCGTCATGGCGATGGATCGGGGAATGGGTGTGGCGGTCATGACGAGCGTGTGGGGCTTCCTCTCCGCCTTCGCGGCGAGCGCGGCCCGCTGCTCGACGCCGAAGCGGTGCTGCTCGTCGACGACGACCAGACCCAGGTCGTTGAAGGCCACCGGGTCGCTGAGGAGCGCGTGCGTGCCCACCACGATCCCCGCCTCACCGGTGGAGATCTGCGCCAGCGCGCCCCGCTTGGCCGCGGCGGAGCGGCTTCCCGTGAGGAGCACCACACCCGTGGCTTCCGGGTGGGCGCCGAGCTGGCGACCCTGGCCCAGATCACCGAGGAGCCGCGAAATGGTCTGGAAGTGCTGCTTGGCCAGGACCTCTGTGGGGGCCAGCAGTACCGCTTGCCCGCCGGAATCAACCACCGCGAGCATGGCCCTGAGCGCCACGAGCGTCTTCCCTGACCCCACTTCGCCTTGGAGGAGCCTGTTCATCGGCGCCCCGGCCGCGAGATCGCCGAAGATGGCCCCACCGATGTCCCTCTGCCCGTCGGTGAGGGTGAAGGGTAGCCTCTCGTCGAACGCCTCGAGGAGCCCGCCGGTGCGACGGGGACGCGGCGTGGCAAGCTCACCCGCCGCCTCTCGTCGCCTGGCCGCCATGGCCAGCTGGATGCCGAACGCCTCGTCGAAACGAAGACGAGCCTGACCGTACTCCGCCTGCTGTGCCTCGACCGGCTCGTGGACGGCGGTGAGCGCCTCCTGGAACGGCAGAACCCCGGCCTCATCGACCACCCACCCCGGGAGGGTGTCTCCGGACAGGGTGGGCAGGACCAGCTGGATCGACTCGGCGATCACCCACGTGGGCAGTTTCCCGGTGGCCGGGTAGAGGCCGATCATGGTGGCGCGCTGCACGCTGCGCTCCATGGCGGCCCGCTTCTCGGCGTCCTTGCCTCCGGAGATTCGGGCGCCGTCGAGCATCACGAAATCCGGGTGAGCCAGCTGGAGCTGCTCGTTGAACCGGCCGACGCGGCCGATGAAGATTCCGCGACGGCCGGGGGCGAGCTGTCGCTCCCAATAGTCCAACACCCGCTGTTTCTTCGCGAAGAACGCCACCGACAGCCGCCCGTGGCCGTCACTCAGGACGGCCTGGACGCGGCCCGCACCAGAAGAGTGGAACTGCCTGGCGCCAACCACCTGGGCGATCACCGCGACGTCCTGCCCCACTGTGAGGGTGCTGAAGTCAGACATCTCCGTGCCGGAGATGTAGCGGCGCGGCACGTGCCGCACCAGATCGTCGACGGTGCTGATCCCCATCCGCTCGAACTCCGCGGCGGTCTTGCCACCGACCACGTCGACGAGCCGACGCCCGAGGTCACGGTAGATCGGGGTGCGCCAGAAGGACATGCAGAAGACCCTACCGGCCCCCGCAGACAGTCCGAGGGGCTCGGGGTGGGGACGCGAAAAACCGGCGGCCCCGCCGTGGGGACCGCCGGCTCTCGGCGTCAGGGATGCGAACTAGCGCGAGACCTTACCGGCCTTCAGGCAGGAGGTGCACACGTTCACGCGCTGCGGGGTGCCGTTGATGGTGGCACGCACGCGCTGGATGTTCGGGTTCCAGCGGCGATTGGTCTTCTTCTTCGACCAAGGAACGTTGTGACCGAAGCCGGGTCCCTTGGCGCAAACATCACACGTGGCGGCCACTGGAATCTCCTTGTTGTCTGTGCCCAGGCCATGGCCTGGATTGCTCTGGGGTGAAGCCCACGCGAGCAGGCAACCGTAGAATGTTAACCCGCCCGCGTGGAATTGACCAAATGGGGCCTACTTCTTGCCGCGGCGCCGCGGCGACCTGCGCTCCCCGCCGTCGGAGGGTGCCTGCGAATCCACAGGCTCCTCAAAGCGGACATAGCCCGCGCCCTGGCAGTGGTCGCACGGCTCGGTGAACGCCTCCGCCAGACCGGTGCCGATCCGTTTGCGCGTCAGCTGTACCAGCCCGAGGCTGGTCACCTCCGCCACCTGGTGACGTGTACGGTCGCGGCCGAGGCACTCCACGAGGCGGCGCAGCAGCAACTCGCGGTTGCTCGGCAGGACCATGTCGATGAAGTCGATCACGATGATGCCGCCGATGTCGCGCAGGCGCAGCTGCCGCACGATCTCCTCCGCCGCCTCCAGGTTGTTGCTGGTGACGGTGGCCTCGAGGTTGCCGCCGGTGCCGGTGAAGCGCCCGGTGTTGACGTCGACGACAGTCATGGCTTCGGTGCGGTCGATCACCAGGGACCCGCCGGAGGGCAGGAAGACCTTGCGGTCCAGCGCCTTGGCGATCTGCTCGTCGATCTTGAACTGCGAGAACGCGTCCCGGCCGTCTTCGGTGGGTTCGAAGCGAACCAGGCGCTCCCCCAGGTGCGGCGCGACGTGGCTGACGTAGGCCGAGATGGCGTCGTAAGCGTCGGCCGTGCCACCGTCGCCCTGGACGATCAGCTGGCCGAAGTCCTCGGTGAAGAGGTCGCGGACGATCCGCAGGGTGAGGTCCGGCTCCGAGTAGAGGGCCTGTGGAGCGCTGCCCTGCTTCGTCTTCTTCTCGATGACCTCCCATTGGGCCTTGAGACGGTTGACGTCGCGGATCAGCTCCTCCTCGCTGGCGCCCTCCGCCGCGGTCCGCACGATGACGGACTCGTCCTCAGAGATCAGCGACCCGAGGATGGCGCGGAGTCGGTTGCGTTCCGTGTCCGGCAGCTTGCGGGAGATCCCCGACAGGTGGCCGCCCGGCGAGTAGACGATGTAGCGGCCCGGCAGGGAGATGTGGCCGGTGAGGCGGGCGCCCTTGGCGCCGACGGGATCCTTCGTCACCTGCACCAGAACGCTCTGGCCCGACTTCAGGACGTTCTCAACCTTGCGGTTCTCCCCGGTGACCCCGAAGTTGGCCCAGTCCACCTCACCGGCGTACAACACGGCGTTGCGTCCGCGGCCGATGTCGATGAATGCGGCCTCCATGCTGGGCAGCACGTTCTGGATGCGACCGACGTAGATGTTGCCGATCAGCGAGGTGGCCGATGCCTTGTCCACGTAGTGCTCGACGAGGATGTTGTCCTCCACCACGGCCAGCTGCGTGTAGTCCTCGGACTGGCGGATGACCAGCCTGCGGTCCACCGCCTCCCGGCGCGTCAGGAACTCGGCCTCGCTGAGGATGGGGGCGCGGCGGCGCCCCGCGGCACGGGACTCCTTGCGGCGCTGGCGCTTGGCCTCCATGCGGGTGGAGCCCTCGATGCCGGTCACCTCGTCAGACGACGTGGAATCGGCGTCTGCGCCCTCGCCGCGACGACGACGGCGACGACGACGGCGGGTGGTTCCGTTGTCGTCTGCCTCAGCGGTGTCCTGCTCGGCACCCTCGGCGTCCGGCTCGCCCTCGGCAGGCTCCTCCGCGGGAGCCTCCGATTCCGCTTCGTCGGCCTCGTCAGAGTCGGTCTCCGAGTCCTCCGCGCCATCGCGGGAGCCACCCCGACGACGGCGCCTGCCCCCGCGGCGGCGGCGACGGCGGGAGGGACGGTCGTCGTCGGACTCATCGTCGACGGCTTCGTCGCTGTCTTCCTCGTCGGATTCGGGCTCGTCCTCCGTGGGTTCGACGGCAGCCTCGTCCGTCTCTGCTTCGGTCGTCTCGCCGTCTTCGTCCTCGGGCTCAGCCTCGTCGTCCTCTGCGGGGCTGCCGGCAATGGCGCCGGCCAGTGCGGCGAGCTGCTGCTCACGGGCCGCTGCGGTGAGGAAGGGGTCGGTCAGGAGGGCCCGGCGGGCCTCCGCGACCTCCTCAGCGGCGCGGAGCGCGGCACCGATGGCGTCCTCGTCATGCCCCTCGGGGAGCGTGGCGGGCGGGGCCGCCGGGCGGCTGGCGCGTCGACGGCGGCTGCGGGTGGAGGTGGGGCCTGCTTCATCGGCGGGTGCGTTCTCGGACGCGACGGAGGTCGCGGTCTCGGCGGGAACGAGTGCGGGCTGCGGCGCGGCCTCTGGCTCCGGGGCTGCTGTGGGCTCAGCGGTGACCATCTGTTCGGGGGCGACCACGGGCTCAGGGGCGACAACCGGCTCGGGGGCGGCGGCCGGTCGCGACGCCCGCCGACGGCGGACAGGAGCGGGCGCGGACGCCTGCACTGCTGCTTCCGGGGGCTGCTCATCGATCGGAGTCGCGGAAGGCTCTTCGACCGGCGCGGGCGAAGCATCGCCCTCGGCGGGGGTGACGGTGGACGCGGGCTCGCTTGGCGCGGGCGGCGCGGTACGGCGGGTGGCGCGGCGGCGTACCGGCTTGCTCTCCTCTCCCGGGGGGGTCGCCTCCATGACGGGAGCCGCCGCAGCAGGGACCTCCGCAGCGGGGGTCTCTACAAGGGGGGCGACCTCAGCGGGAGCTTCCTCGGAGGAGACCTCCACCGCCTTCACCCTGCGGCGGCGAACAGGTGCGGCGGCCGTGTCCG
>DATITN010000340.1:0-5945 GCA_035467795.1 Arachnia sp.
GGAACTCACCGACGCCCTGGGCGGCGCCGTCATCGACGAGGCCTTGCGGCGTGGGGTGGTGACGACAGAGTCTCTCACCAAGGCCCTTGCTGCGATGCCTGCCCGGGCGGGAACACCAGTCGGGCACACCTGGTGCGTGAATCGCGTGACGAACCCTGGTCCGAACCCTGGCGGGTTGGACCGTCCTCCACTTCACCGCCGTGAGCATCGACGAGATGACGGGCCAGGTCCGTGAGGCTCTCGCGATGCTGGCCTGCGGCTGATGTGCCTCCAGCCCGGTGCTCGGGAGCCTCAGGGCCTCGAGAGCGGATCTGGAGGAACATCAGCCGCGCAACCCCCTCGGTAGGGTGGAACCATGAGCCTCAACGATCGTGTCACCGACGTCCTGCCCTCCGTCCTCACCGACCTCAAGCGACTCATCATGATCCCCTCGATCTCGTCGATGCCCGAGCACGACGACAACGTCCTCTCTGCCGCCGACGGCGTGGCCAACCTCCTCCGCGACGCCGGCTGCCCCGACGTCCGGATGCTCCACGTCCCCGCAGGCAAGCCTGCCGTCTTCGGCCACTACCCGGCCCCGGCCGGCGCCCCGACGGTGCTGCTCTACGCACATTACGACGTGCAGCCCGTCGGCGACGAGACGGCCTGGACCTCGGCGCCCTTCGCCCCCGTCGAACGCGACGGCCGGCTCTACGCTCGCGGATCCGCCGATGACAAGGGCGGGATCGCCGTCCACCTCGCCGCGCTTCGCGCGTTCGAGGGTAAGCCGCCTGTGGGCGTGAAGGTCTTCATCGAGGGCGAGGAGGAGATCGGTTCGCCCTCCATGGGCGAGATCCTCGACACCTACGGCGAGGACCTCGCCGCCGACATCTTCGTCATCGCGGACTCGGTCAACTGGAAGGTCGGCGAGCCCTCCTTCACCACCACCCTGCGCGGAATGGTGGACGCCGAGGTCACGGTCTCCACGCTGGCCACCGGCCTGCACTCAGGCCAGTTCGGCGGCGTGGTGCCTGACGCGCTCACCGCGCTGTGCCGCCTCCTCGCCACCCTCCACGACGATCGCGGCAACGTGGCCATCGCCGGGCTGACCAGCAACCCGGATCCCGCCGTCGACTACGACGAGGACCGCCTCCGTGACGAGACCGGGATCCTCGAGGGCGTGCGGTGGATCGGCGACGGCCCCGCCTCCGCCAGGATGTGGACCAGGCCCGCCGCCTCCGTGCTGGCCATCGATGCCACACCCGTCAAGGACGCCTCCAACACGCTCATCCCCACCGCGCGCGCCAAGGTCAGTGTCCGGCTCGCCCCCGGCCAGGACGCCGACGCCGCCGAGGCCGCCCTCCGCAACCACCTGCTGACCAATGCTCCGTGGGGGGCCAAGGTGACGGTCGCCCCAGGCCAGAACGGTGCGGGCAGCGTCATCTCCCTCGACGACGACCGCGCCCGCGCCGGCGTCGACGCGTTCACCGAGGCGTTCGGGGTGGCCCCTGTGGAGATCGGGGTCGGGGGCTCGATTCCCATCGTGGCGGAGTTCGCGAGCCGCAACCCCGGCGCGCTCGTCCTCGTCACGGCGGTCACAGACCCGATGTCGCGGATGCACGGCCTCGACGAGTCGCTGGACCTCGGCGACCTCGCCAGGGCCGCGCTCGCCGAGACCCTGTTCCTCCAGCGCCTGGCGTGACCGGGGAACGGGCCGACGAGGCGGCGCGCTCGGTCCTGGCTCTCTTCGGCCGGCGCCTGCTCGGCCTGCCAGGCACGCACCTGGCGGTCACCGCGCGTCCCGGCCCCCCGCCCCGACCCTGGCACTACTGGTGGCAGGCGCACCTGCTCGACTGCATGGTTGATGCGCAGGCCCGCGGCTCCGTCACGGTGCCGGGCCGCCTGATCGTCCGCCACCTCCGCGGGATCCGGCTGCGGAACTGGGGCCGCCTCCCCAACCGGTTCTACGACGACATGGCCTGGCTCGCGCTCGCGGCGCACAGGGCCGGCCGACGCACCCCGTCGCTGGATCGGGCGCTGCGCGGAGCCCTCACCGACGACCTCGGCGGCGGCGCCTTCTGGAGCCTGGACCGCGATTTCAAGAACACCGCTGCCACCGGCCCCATCGCCCTGCACCTGGCCCGCACCGGCCACCGCGACGACGCCTCCCGCCTCCTCGACTGGCTCCGGGCCAACCTCACCGATCCCCGGACCGGGCTCTTCCGCGACGGCCTGCGCCTGACGCCCGCCGGCCCGACGATGGTGCCCCATGTGTTCACCTACAACCAGGGCCCCGTGCTCGGCGTAATGCTCGACCTGGGCAGGCTCGACGAGGCGGCCCGCCACATCGAGGCCGTGGCCGCCCATCTGACCCACCCCGGGACGCGGCTCCTGGTCACCCACGGCGACGGCGACGGCGGCCTGTTCACCGGCATCCTCACGCGCTACCTGGCGCTCGCGGCCAGTGACACCCGACTCCCCGCCGAGACCAGGGATAGGGCGTCCGGCCTTGTCAACGCCTTCGCCGACGCAGTGTGGCAGGGCCGCGACATCCGCGGTTGGCGGGGGACAGCGGTGACACTCTTCCCCGCCGACACCTCGCCTGCTGGGACGGGCCCGGTCGCCCAGACCGTCGAGTTGGCCACCCAGCTCCAGGCGTGGATGGCGTTCGAGGCAGCGGCCTCTGTCCGCGTCTAGCCCACCGACTCCACCCAGAACCGCCCCTCCACCAGGTGCGCAGCGATCGCCGCGGGAAGCCACGGCAGGATGTCGGGCGGCAGGTCATCGACGGCGAACCAGCCCAGCTCGGAGGTCGCCTCCCCGGGGGCCAGCTCGCCGTGCCACGCCGTCGCCTCGAAGAAGAAGTTGAACCCGCGGGCCCGGCCGCTGGGGTAGGGGAGGTCGAAACGCTGGACCCCGACGTGCCTGAGGGTCGCGGGGTCCAGCATTGCGCCCACCTCCTCGCCGGTCTCACGCGCGGCGGCCACCGCGGCGGACTCGCCGTCCTCCACGTGGCCGCCCGGAAGGTTCCACAGCCCGTCGCCGCGGTCCGTCCCGTCGCGCCGTGCCAGGAGCACGCGGCCGGCGGGGTCGCGGAGTGCAACCCAGGCGATCAGCTCGAAACCCATGCCCCCATCTAACCGCGCCGGTAGCGTGATCCTCAGCCGACAGAACGGACATCGAGGTGCGGATCGAGCGGGATTCACTGGGAGAGATGGAGATCCCCGACGGCGCCTACTGGGGGATCAACACGGCGCGGGCCGTGTACAACTTCAAGATCAGCCGCCGCGAGATCAGCGTCTACCCGGACCTCATCGTTGCCTACGCCCAGGTGAAACAGGCCGCAGCCCGTGCCAATCGCGACATCGGCGTGCTCGATGACGAGCGCGCGGACCTCATCGACCGCGCCGCCCAGGACATCATCGACGGCCGTCTGCACGACCAGTTCATCGTCGGCGTGATCCAGGGCGGGGCCGGGACCTCCACCAACATGAACGTCAACGAGGTGATCGCCAACCGGGCGCTCGAACTGGCCGGCCGCCCCTTCGGCGACTACGGATACCTCTCACCCAACGACCACGTCAACAAGTCCCAGTCCACCAACGACACCTACCCCACCGCAGTCAAGCTCGGCCTCCTCGTGTCACTCACCAAGCTCGCCGACGAGCTGAGACTCCTCAGGCATTCCTTTTCGATGAAGGGCCGCGAGTTCCGGGAGGTCCTCAAGGTGGGCCGCACCCAGCTCCAGGACGCCGTGCCCATGACGCTGGGCCAGGAGTTCCGCGGCTTCTCCACCACCCTGGGCGAGGACATCGACCGGATGGAGGACGTGCGGCCGCTGCTGATGGAGCTCAACCTCGGCGCCACGGCCATCGGCACGGGCATCACCGCCCCGCCCGGCTACGGGCCGGCGGTGATCCGGCATCTGCGCGAGATCACCGGCTTCCCGGAGCTCATCCTGGCCGACGACCTCATCGAGGCCACCAGTGACACAGGCGTGTTCATGTCCACCTCGTCGGTGATGAAGCGCTCGGCGATGAAGCTCTCGAAGATCTGCAACGACCTCCGGCTGCTCAGCTCCGGCCCGCAGGCCGGGCTCGGCGAGATCGTCCTGCCCCCGGTGCAGGCCGGCAGCTCGATCATGCCCGGCAAGGTCAACCCGGTCATCCCGGAGGCCGTCAATCAGGTGGCGTTCGTCATCGCCGGCTCCGACGTGACCATCGCCATGGCCTCAGAGGCGGGCCAGCTGCAGCTCAACGCGTTCGAGCCGGTGATGGCCCACGTGCTTCTGCAGAACTCGACGTGGCTTCGGCGCGCCGCGCGGACGCTGCGGATCAACTGCATCGACGGCATTACCGCCAACGCCGAGCGCACCCGGGCGCAGGTGGGCCAGTCGGTGGGTGTGGTCACGGCGCTGATGCCGGTGTTGGGCTACGCGCGCGCCACGCGGTTGGCGCAGGAGGCCCTCGGGAGCGGCAGCTCGGTCCGGGAGCTCGTGCTGCGGGAGGGCCTGATCAGCGCGGAGGTGCTCGACGAGCTGCTGGCCCCCGCGGCGCTGTCCGGGCTGCAGGACACCGGTCCGCTGCCCCCGATGACCGCCGAGCTGATCTCGCGCATCGAGCGTGAGCTCGACGAGGCGGACCGCCACGACGAGGCCTGAGGCGCCTCAGCCGGCAGGCGGGAAGACGTGGCCGAAGCCCCCAGGGGCGGGCTGAGTGAAGTGCGGCTCCCGCTTGCCGAGGACCGCCAGCCCGCCCTCACGGCCGTCGCCGTGGGCCGAATGCCTGAGGGCCAGGGACTCCGCCAGGTGCGCGTCGAGCACGCTCGCCCCGGCGAGGTGCCGAAATACCAGCTGCCGGGTGAGCGCGACCGCGTGTGCGGAGCGCCCCTTCGTCATCCGATCCGCGACGCCGTGGGCCGCCTCCAGCAGATCCCCGGGCTCGTGGACTGCATCCACCAGCCCGATCTCCAGCGCTCGTGCAGCCGGGATGATGTCGCCGCTGTAGAGCAGGTCGAGGGCCTTGGACTGCCCCACGATGCGCGGCAGGAACCACGTCGAACATGCCTCCGGGGTGATGCCCAGCCGGGCGAACACGAACCCCATCCGTGCCTCCGTCGAGGCCAGCCGCGCGTCCATCGGCAGCGTCATCGTCGAGCCGATGCCCACGCCTGCGCCGTTGATGGCGGCGATCACCGGCTTGCGGCACTCGAGGATGGCCAGCGTGAGCTTCCCGCCGGGCTCGCGGGCGCCGTCGGAGACCACCGGTTCGGTCCAACGGTCGCGCAGCTCGGTGGGGCTGAGGTCCATCCGTGGGTCGAAGCCGAACACGTTGTCGCCGTCGCTGAGCTCCATGCCTGCACAGAAGGCGCGGCCCGAGCCGGTGACGATGATGGCGCGGACCGTGTCGTCGCGGTCGGCCTCCCGCAGCGCGGCCACGAACTCGCGGCCCATCTCGAGGGTGAAGGCGTTGAGCTTGTCTGGCCGGTTCAGGGTGAGGGTGGCGACGCCGTCGTCGCGGGTCAGCAGGACGGTGCTCATGGGTGGTCTCCTTGCAGCCGCTCGCATGCGGCGCGGTAGTCGGTCTCGAGACGGTCGACGAGCTCCGCGACCGTGGGCACGTCCGTGATCCCGGCCACGCCGTGCCCCGCGGACCACACGTCGCGCCACGCCTTCACGTCCTCGTGTTCGGCGGGCGGCCCGGCGGGGTCGATGCCGGCGGCGGACAGGCTGCCGGCCAGGAAGTTGGCCGGAATCCCGCTGACGGCGGGCGTGTACACCACGTCCGCGGCGCCGGCCGCCACCACCATCGAACGGTATGCGTCCCCGGCCAGCGACTCCTGCGTGGCGAGGAAGCGCGTGCCCAGATAGGCGAGGTCTGCCCCCATCGCGAGGGCTGCGGCCACGTCGTCGCCGCTGGTGAGGCCCCCTGCGAGCATCAGGGGCCCGTCGAACCACGGCCGCACGG
>DATITN010000341.1:0-1943 GCA_035467795.1 Arachnia sp.
GAGCCCATGCTGGACCCGCGGACGATGAGCCAGGTGGCGCAGTCGGCGGTGATCGGGGGCGCGGCGGCCATCCGGGCCAGGGGCCTGGAGGATCTCCGTGCGATCCGGGCCGCCGTCGACGTGCCCATCATCGGGCTGGTGAAAGTGGGCAAGGACGGGGTCTTCATCACGCCGACGCTGGCGGATTGTGTGGAGGTCGCGGAGACCGGGTGCGAGGTGGTGGCGCTCGACGGCACCCGGCGCGCGCGGCCGGACGGGTTGTCGCTGGCCGAGACGGTCGCGGGTCTGAAGGAGCGCTTCCCCGAGGTGCTGGTGATGGCCGACTGCGGGTCGGCGGGCGACGCCGTCGCGGCCCAGGAGGCCGGCGCGGACCTGATCGGCACCACGCTGGTGGGCTACTCGGGTGAGCGGCCGAAGACCGAGGGCCCGGATTGGGAGGCGGTCGACGAGATGCTCGCGGTGGTGGACCGGCCCCTGATCGTCGAGGGCCGCCTCCACACCCCCGACGACGCGGCCGAGGCGATGCGGCGTGGGGCCTGGTCGGTGGTGGTGGGCACTGCGATCACCCACCCGGCCACCCTGACGCGCTGGTTCGCCGATGCGGTTGCTGGGTCGCGCTGACGGGCCGAGAACGCGACGGAAGGAAGGACGCCTCAAGTTCGATCATCGACCGCACCTGCGGCACCGCGCGACCCTAGTCTGAATGCACGAAAGGGGCGCAGGTGGACGTCGCGGTGGCACTGGTCGGGCTGCTGATCGTCGCGGCCTCGTTGATGGACATGTTCCAGACGCTCCTCCATCCCAGCGGAAGCGGCTGGCTGAGCGCGAGGATGATGCGAGCCGTCTGGTGGGCCTCGAAACGCGCCGGGCACCGGCTCCGGTCCGCAAGCGGCGCCGTGGCCATGATGGCCGTCATCCTCATGTGGCTGGTTCTCCAGGTGATCGGCTGGGCCATCGTCTACTACCCGTACGTGCCTGACGGGTTTGCCTACGCCCTCAACATCGACCACACCCAGTACCACGACGTCGCCGAGGCGCTCTACCTCTCCCTGGTGACCATCGCGACGCTGGGCTTCGGCGACGTGGTCGGCACCGGACCATGGCTGCGGTTCGCGCCGGCGCTCGAGGCGGTGGCCGGCTTTGCCCTCCTGACAGCGGCGCTGGCTTGGTTCGCGCAGGTGTGGCCGCCGCTGGCCCGGCGTCGCTCGCTGGCGGCTGAGCTCCGGGCGCTCGGCACCGTGCAGGTGGCAGGACACCTGGCCAACTGGGACCCGGTGGTGGCCAGCCTCACGTTGCGTGCGCTGGCGCGGCAGTTGCTGGAAGTCCGCAGCGACTTCAACCAGCACTCCGAACAGTTCTACTTCCAAGAGGCCGACCCTGATACCTCGCTGGCCAACCAACTCGGTCACGCCGTCGCCCTCCGCGACGCGGCACTGGCCAGCGCCAATCTCACCGTACGCGACTCAGGCGAACACCTGCGTCTGGCGCTGGAGGACCTCACCGCGACACTGGCGCAACAGTTCCTGTCCCTGGAAGGTGGCGTCGACGAGACCATCGACGCCTACCGTCGGGAGCACTATCTCTGAGCGGCGCTCAACTACGCCGGCAATAGCCCGTTCCCTCCGGTCCACTGCCGGGCCACACGCGCGCACGAAGTCGCGTCGCCCGCCGGGTCACGCGCCTGCGGTACCTCTCGGCGCCCGCGCTAGAGCGTAGGCGGCCAATCCGGGGGCAGGCGCCTCTGGTGCGCCTGCGTGTGCTCATGCCCCTGAAGAACCCCGGGTCGGCCGGACTACAGCGTGAGGAATCTTCAAGCTGGGCTCTGTAGGTATCACGACTGCGGGAGCTCGCCCGTCCATCCCGCTTGGGGAGGGCGGGTGCACTGCCGGAAGGGTGCCTCGTTCGGAGTGAGGGTCTGCAACCTGCTATCCAGAGCGCGGCTT
>DATITN010000342.1:0-3471 GCA_035467795.1 Arachnia sp.
CACCTCCCCGATGGACCACCCCTTCCACCTGCACGTCTGGCCGATGCAAGTCCTCGAGGAACGCGGCCAAGCGGTGAAGGAGCCGCGGTGGCGAGACGTCGTCGACATCCCCGCCGGCGGCCAGGTGGTGGTGCGGATCCCGTTCGAGGACTACCCGGGTCGCACCGTCTACCACTGCCACATCCTCGACCACGAGGACCTCGGGATGATGGGCGTCATCATTGTCGAGTAAACGACCGGGTGAAACGGTGCGGTCACCTCCATGAAGAAACCCCTCAAGAATGCTTACTCATGCCGACCCGGACGACGCGCAGGCTGTTACCCGTCTGAGTACAAGGAAGCCTCCAACGATTGGAGGCTCGTCGGAGGCTTCCGGCATGGTGTCGAGGGGGTCGACACCGCTCTGGGGGTGGATCGGACACTACAGAGGCCAGACCGGGTCAGGACACACACCAATGGCCACACTTGTGGGGTCCAGCCGTGGGCGGCGTCGGGGTCCAGGACGAGGGTGACGTCGACGACGTCGACGACCCATCCCTCTGCCGGGCTCGGCGCCCCCGCCGGCGACGGTGAGCTGACCGGGCTGCCGGTGACCGTGACGGGAGTTGGAGGTGGGTCTGGTGTGGCGCTGCAACTGCCGACCAGCGTGGCGAGCAGCCTCTATTTGGGTGCTGACGCTGCAAAGTTTGGAAACTTTTCGCCATATCTACTGCGGGGGCGCTGGAGTTGGAAACGACTTTCCGCAATGAGTGCCTCGCCAGATCTGTGGGCGCTTAACCTGTGGGCCCACTCACTCCAGGAGGGACCCATGCACTCCACTCTTTCGCGACGACTGGGCGCAGCCCTGGCAACCGGCGTGCTTCTGGCGGGATTCGGGGCCGCACCCACGGCCTCGGCGGCTCGGAGCGAACGCATCGTCAACACCATCCGCGACGTCTCATGCGTCTTCGAGACGGCCGAGACAGACCTCGTGTTCTTCGGCGCGTCGGCGTCATCCTCGACGGGCGAGTCGGGGTCGTTCATGTTCGTCGAGACCTTGGACTACGACATGGTCCTGGAGGGTTTCGGTGGGACCGCCGAGTTCGGCGAGGACGGCTCGTTTTCCGCCGAAGTCGACCTGATCAGCCCGGAGACCGGAGACTCAGTTGGCACGGCGACGGTGGAGGCTGCGCGCACCATCGCCGGTGAGCCTGTGGTGTCTCAGGTGCGAGATCGTCCCAGCAACGCGTGGGCGGAGAAGGGCACCGTCACGACCACGGACTACCAGGTGGAGGTGACGTCGGTCACCGTGCCCGGCTACGACGTGCAGATCGGTGCCGACGACTGCACCTCCCAGGACCTGGCCTTCGACGTCAGGACCACCAACCCCGAAGGAGTGATCTACCGCGACAGCGGCTTCGAATCCGACATCTGCCAACTGGAGGGTCTGGAGTTCGGCGCGGTGATGCTGAGCGGCAGCGTGCGGGACCCTGAGTTCAAGGTGGTCATCGATGACGGGATCACCCCACAGATGGCCAGCGGCACCATCTCGCTGCGAGGCGGCTCCGGTGAAGCGACAACGAACTTGATCGACCTCATCACAGACGAGGTGATCGCGGACTTGACTATCTCCGTCGACCTGGCCAAGAGCGGCACCCGGCAGATCGAGACCGAGTCCTTCGACGGTGTGACCATCCGAATGGCCAGGACCTCCTACCTGGCCACCATCGAGGTGTCCACCAGCGACGGGCGCAGCGGGACCGCCGAGTGCCTTGCCGTGGAGTTCACCGAGACCCTCATCATCCGACCGGGCTCTGGCGGCGACGGACACTGAGCAGCCCCGTGAGATCACGGGCCCTCTGAGGTCACCCTGAGCGGGTCACCTCCCCCTCAGCGGAGCGTGAAGCTGCCCGTACTCCTGCACCCGTCCACCGGCGCATCGCCCGCCGATCTCGTGGAAACGGCGAACGGCGGCTCCGCGCTCGCTGACCACGGCGGCGACCGGGACCATGCCGTGGTCCCGCGGAGCTGGACGAGAGCGCTGGCCGCCACCCCGGCCACGTTGGCTTGAGCGTCGTGGGGCCGCCGGCGAAGACGGAGCAAGGACTGTCGGACAATCTTGGCCGCGAGGGCGTGAGTCGTCCTAAGACGCCGCCGCCGAGAAATCGTGGCTCAACACGAACCCGGTAGCGCCGAGCTGCTCTCGGCCATAGGTCCTTGGTTGTCACAGCCCATAGCGGGTCCGGCGAAAAGGGACTCGTGGTATCACCGAACGCGCTGGCTCCGACATGACCGTGACGTCAGCGATGGGGTCTTGATGACCTCGATGGCGCAGCGTGGGCCGGTGGATCTCGAGAGGCTCCTGTCGCCGGTGAGCAGGGGTGCTTGGAGCGCTTCGGCGAGGGCAACGTAGGCGGCGTCATAGATAGTGAGGTTGTCCCGCAGTTCCCAACAGCGCAACAGCAGCGAGGTGTGCTCGACGCGCTGGATTGGCAGCTCCTGCAGGTCGTCGAGGGCAAGCCCGACCCGGCGCGGGTCCAGGCGCCCGCCGCGGGCCAGGCCCCGCCACACCGAAGCCACCTCGAGGTCGATAAGTGCGGGTGCGGCGAGTTGTTCACCCCGCAGCCTGTCCCGCACTGTGTCACCGTCCTGGCCGTCGTCGAGCAGGGCGACGGCCAGCACGCTGGCGTCAATGACGAGCACGATCGAACCGCAACGTGCTCACCGCGTCGGCCAGCGGCAGCGATCCACCGGCGCGCCCGCCGGCCCTGGCCAACACCTCGTCCAGCGTCGGTTGGGCGGCCTCGGCGATCAGCTTCGAGCGCAGGTATTCCTGAAGTGACTGGTGCGCCGCGCTCGCGCGCTGTCGCAGCACAGCGTGCGTCTCGTCCGGAACGTCCTTGATCTGAATGTTCGGCATGGAGCCATTATGGCGCCATGCGCGCCATTACGGAAGCGAATGCCACTAGGCATGATGAGCCGTCGCCTGGAGCGCAGGGCTGCGGACGTGGGCCACCGACGGACACCCAGCGACTGGCACCGATGGCCAACACCGCAGGCGCAGTCCTCAACCATCGGACCTGCCGACCAGCTCCCAGGGCCGCCACCGCCAGGCTGATGGAGCTCCCTGCCATCTGCAGATCGACTGTGTCGTGACGGTAGATGAGCCGAACCCTTAGGGCGCGTGGGGGCACGAAGCCCCGGTGATTGCGGTTGATCACGTTCGACAAGGTGTTTCATTTGTCGGGCTGACAGGATTTGAAAATGACCGATACGCCTTGGACATCCGCGGACATTGATGCCCGACAATGCCCCTGACTACGTGCTTTCCTCAGATAGCGCAGAGGTGATCTTCGTCGTCCACACCCCTGAATGGACTTCAAAGTACACTCGATCTGGCACGTATCTGGCACGGGTTTAGGGGTCCCTTTGAGCAACACTGCCAGCCTAGGCCAAGCAGCCTCAACGGCTCGCGGCGGCGGCAACAAGCGA
>DATITN010000343.1:0-4439 GCA_035467795.1 Arachnia sp.
GGCGCGCCATCCGGTCGTAGTCCGAGTAGTCCAGGCGGCTGCGGGCGTACCACATGGCGTCGTAGCCCGTCAGGTGCTGGTCCGGGCCGGGCTCGAGGTAGCCGGAGGGCCGCTTACCCTCGCTGTTGCCGCCGATGGCCAAGCGCTGGTTGATGTTGACCGTCACCCCGCCCATCGCGTCGATGAGCTGCTGCACGCCGTCGATGTTGAGCATCGCGAAGTAGTCCACCTTGAGCCCGGTGATCCCCTCCACCCCCTGCTTGAGGGCCTCCGCGCCGCGGTAGGTGGAGCCTTCGAACAGGTCCGGGAAGCCGAGCTCGGTGTGCGCCCAGATGCTGTTGATGTACCAGTCCCCTGCCGGCTCGCCGCGGAACCCGTTCGGGAACGCCTCCTCCATTTCACTGCCCTCGGGGAAGGGCGTGAACTGCACGTTCCGTGGGATCTGGATGAGTGTCGTGGCGCCGCTCTCGGTGTCGATCGAGGCCAGCATGATGGTGTCGGTGCGGATGCTGAATTCCTCCACCTGCTCCGCGCGGGAGTCGCTGCCGTCCGCGCCGAGAAGCAGGATGTTCACGCGAGGGATGTCGGCCCACGGGTCCTCGTGCGCCTCTGCGGTGAGCGTGGGCCGCGAGGAGGAGGTCACTTCGTCCTCGCCGGTGGTGAACACGTTGTCCAGAAGCAGGGCCTGATCGCGCGCGTAGCGGGCGCCGATCGCGGTGGGTGCCGTGACGCCGAACGCGAGCACGGTCACCAGGATCGCCCCGATGGCGCGCTTGCCGCTACCCAGCCGACGGGGGCGGGTGGCGAGCTGCGTGACGGTGATGAGGATGACCCAGACGAGGCCGAGAACGATCAGAACCACGCCCGCGCCGGCGAGGAACCCGGTGCTCACGGCCAGGACCGCCACCTTCGTGGTGTTGGTGGCGGCGTAGTAGGCGAGGTAGACCACGCCGACGATCGCGGCCAGCCCGGTCAGGAGGCCGAGGGCGCGCAAGGCCGGCCTTGTGGCGCCAAGAAGGCCGAGGCCAGGGATGAGAGCCGAGAGGACCGTGAGCCCCATCGACTTCCTCAGAGACTGCTTGGGGCCGCTATCGGTGGCCATTCGTCGCCGAACGTTGGCCGGGAACGGGAGCTCGCCACCGCCGTCGGCCTCGTATCCCCGCGACGGGGTGGCGCCTGATGACGGGATAGCGGCACCGTCATCGTAGGGCGCGGCGCGTCGCGCCGGGCGGTCTTCGGTCATCAGGCTCCTCCTTTCGCAAGTCTAACCCGGGGCCGGCCACGGCCCTGTGGCGGTGCGGCTGGGTGTTTGCCGCTGCGCCAAGCGCTCGGCTAGGCTGTGACGGCACTGGAGGTGTCGCCTAGTCCGGTCTATGGCGCCCGCCTGCTAAGCGGGTTTGGGGCTTCAACCCCATCGCGGGTTCAAATCCCGCCGCCTCCGCCAGTTGTGATCAAGCCCCTGGGAGCCTTGCTCCTGGGGGCTTCGTCGTTGCCTCCGAGCACCGCGCCGCTACGAGGCGAGGTGGCTCCGCTCCAGATCAAGGAGGAACTGCTTGCGTTCCGGACCCCCGGAGTAGCCGGTGAGCTTGCCGTCGGACCCCACCACGCGGTGGCAGGGCACCACGATACTGAGCGGGTTTCGCCCGTTGGCCAGCCCCACGGCCCGTGAGGCGCCGGGGCGTCCGACGGCGATGGCGAGTTGGCCGTAGCTGCGCGTCTCTCCGTAGGGGATCGCGGCGAGTTCCGCCCACACCTCCTTCTGAAAGTCGGTGCCCGACGGGGACAGGGGAAGATCGAACGAGGTACGTTCCCCGGCAAAATACTCCGAGAGCTGGCGTGTGGCTTCCGGCAGCGCGTCCTCGACGGGGTCGCCCCACGCGGACTCGGGCACCGGGGGGCTCTTGTGTCCGTCCATCAGAACAGCCACGAGGGCCCCGTCGCTGACGACGAGGGTCAGGGGGCCGATGGGGGAGTCCATCACGCTGTGGGTCATGGTGTGACCGCCTTCCTCTGTGCGCTCAGGATACGACTCCTCGAGGCGGGCCGACGGTCGTCCGAGGTCACTGGCCCTTGGCGGCGTACTTGGCCTCGGTGGCGGCCTTGAGGGGGCGCCACCAGTCCTCGTTGTTCTGGTACCAGGCGATGGTGGCCTGCAGGCCTTGGCGGAAGTCGGTGTACTGGGGCCTCCAGTCGAGCTCCTCGCGCAGCAGGGTGGCGTCGATGGCGTAGCGGAGGTCGTGTCCGGCGCGGTCGGTGACCTGGTCGTAGGCGTCGGCGGGTTGGTCCATGAGTTCGAGGATGAGCTCGATGACCGCCTTGTTGTCCTGCTCGCCGTCGGCGCCGATGAGGTAGGTCTCGCCGATGCGGCCGTCCTCCAGGATGCGCCACACGGCGGAGTTGTGGTCGTCGACGTGGATCCAGTCCCGCACGTTCGCACCGGCGCCGTACAGCTTGGGGCGGATGCCGTCGATGATGTTGGTGATCTGGCGGGGGATGAACTTCTCGATGTGTTGGCGGGGGCCGTAGTTGTTGGAGCAGTTGCTGAGCGTTGCGCGCACTCTGAAGGAGCGGACCCAGGCGCGGACCAGGTGGTCGCTGGCGGCCTTGGACGCCGAGTAGGGGCTGGACGGGTTGTAGGGGGTGCTGGGGGTGAACTTGGCCGGGTCGTCGAGTTCGAGGTCGCCGTAGACCTCGTCGGTGGAGATGTGATGGAAGCGCTTGTCGAACTGCCGCACGGCCTGCAGCACGTGGAAGGTGCCCAGGATGTTGGTCTCGATGAAGATCCCGGGGCCCTCGAGGGAGTTGTCGTTGTGCGACTCGGCCGCGAAATGGACCACCGTGTCGTGGGCCGCGACCAGCTCGTTCACCAGGGCGGCGTCGGTCACCGACCCCTCGACGAACCGCACCCTGTCCGGATCCAGCCCGGCCAGGTTGGCGATGTTGCCGGCGTAGGTCAGGGCGTCGAGCACCGTCAGCACGGCGTCGGTGTGCGTCAGCGCCCAGTGGACGAAGTTGCTGCCGATGAACCCGGCTCCCCCGGTGACCAGAATCGTCTTCACAGCGAGTGAGCCTACCGGGCTGAGGCCCAGGGCCACCCGTCGGGCCGGGGGCGGGCATCTGCGTCCGTCGGGTGTGTGTCTATGCCAAGGTTGGTGTCATGCGGGGGATCATTCTTGCCGGTGGGACCGGCTCCAGGCTTCATCCAATCACGCTGGGTACGAGCAAGCAGTTGATGCCGGTCTATGACAAGCCGATGATCTACTACCCTCTGGCGACCCTGATTTTCGCCGGGATCCGTGAGGTTCTGATCATCACCACGCCCCACGAGGCGCCCGCCTTTCATCACCTCCTGGGAGACGGCGAGCAGTTCGGGATCAACTTCACCTTCGCGGTGCAGCCCGAGCCCAAAGGGTTGGCGCAGGCGTTCACGATCGGGGCGGACTTCGTCGAGGGCGGACCCTCCTGCCTGATCCTGGGTGACAACATCTTCTCCGGGCCAGGCCTGGGATCGCGGCTGCAGCGGCGCACTGAGTCCATCGATGGCGCCCTGGTGTTCGGCTATCAGGTGGCCGATCCCACGGCCTATGGCGTGGTGGAGGTGGACGGGAACGGTTTGGCTCTCTCCATCGAGGAGAAGCCGGCCCACCCGAAGTCCCACTGGGCCGTGCCTGGCCTGTACTTCTATGACGAGCAGGTGGTCGACATCGCCACCAACCTTCGGCCCTCGGCCCGCGGAGAGTTCGAGATCACCGACGTCAACCGCACCTACATGGAGCAGGGCCGGCTTCACGTGGATCTCCTGCCCCGCGGCACGGCATGGCTGGACACCGGCACCTTCGACTCCCTCAACGACGCGAGCAACTTCGTACGCACCCTCCAGGCCCGCCAGGGCCTCCAGGTCGGATGCCCGGAAGAGGCCGCCTGGCGCCGGGGCTTCCTCACCGACGACGAGCTGGCCGAACGCGCCGCGCGCTACGAGAAGTCCGGCTACGGCACCTACCTGCGCACCTTGTTGAGACCCTGACGGTGGGCGAGGCCCGTCGTCGCGGGCCTCTCTGGCGCGTTTTGCCGATCACATCGATGCCACGTATAGTTACGACTCGGCCAGCGCTCGTGGCTCAACGGATAGAGCATCTGACTACGGATCAGAAGGTTGGGGGTTCGAGTCCCTCCGAGCGCGCTGGAGATAGGCGTCGGGTTTTCCCCGGCGCCTTTTCTCCTTCCCGGCCTAGCCAGGCCGCGTTGGGAGATGGCGCGGACAGCGCCGAGTTGGAAGGATGTCCCAGTGACAACCGAAGTCTGGGCCCATCGGGGCGCGAGCGCTTATGCGCCGGAGAACACCTTGCCCGCGTTCCAGCTAGCGCTCCAGATGGGGGCGAACGGGGTGGAGCTCGACGTGCAGCGCACCGCGGACGGGCACGTCGTAGCCATCCACGACG
>DATITN010000344.1:0-1661 GCA_035467795.1 Arachnia sp.
CACCTCACTCAGCACCGTCTCCAGCGTCTGTGGCGTCAGGTCCTCAAGCTGCCCCCGCCCGAAGAGGGCTCCAGCAGCGTGCACCGCGGCTTCCCGCTCGGCGACGCCGTGGACCAGGTCCGTCACGTCGTCTGCCAGCGCGCGCTGCGCCTCCCGCTTGAACGGAGCCTCCACCGCGGAGCGCTCGAGGGCGTCGATCTCCTCACGTGAGCGGAAAGAGAACACCTTGAGATAGTCGATCACCTTGGCATCCTCGGCATTGAGGAAGAACTGATGGAACGCGTAGGGCGAGGTCAACGTCGGATCCAGCCAGACGGTGCCGGCCTCGGTCTTGCCGAACTTGGTTCCATCGGCCTTCGTCAGCAGCGGCGTGGCCATAGCGTGCACGTGCCCCTGGTCACTGCGCCGGATGAGCTCGACCCCGGCGGTCAGGTTGCCCCACTGGTCCGAGCCGCCGGTCTGCAGCGTCACGCCGTGACGCCTGTGCAGCTCGCGGTAGTCCATCGACTGCAGCAGCACGTAGGAGAACTCCGTGTACGAGATGCCGGACTCCAGCCGGCGGGCGACGACGTCGCGCGCGAGCATCCGGTTGACGGGGAAGTGCTTGCCCACGTCGCGGAGGAAGTCCAGGACCGACATCTGGCTGGTCCAGTCGAAGTTGTTGACCATGGTGGCGGCGTTGGGCCCCTCGAACAGGACGTAGCGCTCGACCTGGGCCCGGATCCGCTCCACCCAACCCGCCACGACGTCCGCAGAGTTCATCACTCGCTCGCCGGACTGCTTCGGATCACCGATGAGGCCCGTCGCACCGCCCACCAGCAGGAATGGCTGATGACCTGCATCCTGCAGCCTGCGGGCCAGCAGAAGCTGGACCAGGTTTCCGGTGTGCACGCTCTGCGCGGTGGGATCGAACCCCACGTAGAACCTCACCGGGCCGTCGTCCAGATGCGCCGCCAGCGCATCGGGGTCCGTCGAGTGGGCCACCAGGCCACGCCAGCGAAGGTCGTCGAGCAGTGCGTTCACGCCGGTCAGCATAGCCCGAGGGCTCCTCCGGGCTCAGCCCGCGTGGAACCCCGCGAGCTCCGCCTGGGCCGCACGCAACTCCACGAGCTGCTCGCCCACCCGGTCCGGCGCGGTGCCACCGCGTCCGTTCCTGGAGGCGACGGAGCCCTCCACCGTCAGGACCGCCAGCACCGACTCGTCGAGGTGGGGCGAGATGGCGGGCAGGTCCTCGGCTGTGAGCTCCTGCAGCGTGATGCCCTTCGCCTCGCAGTAGCGCACCGTCTCCCCCGCCACCTCGTGGGCGACGGCGAACGGAACATGGGCGCGGACGAGGTGATCCGCCACATCCGTGGCCAACGAGAAGCCCTTCGGCGCCACCTCGGCCATCCGGTCTGGATGGAAGGTCAGCGTGCCCACCATGCCCGCGACGGCGGGCAGCAGCACGTGAAGCTGGTCCACGCCGTCGAAGATGTGCTCCTTATCCTCCTGGAGGTCCCGGTTGTACGCCAGCGGGAGCCCCTTCAGGGTTGCGAGCAGCCCGGTGAGGTTTCCGATCAGGCGCCCCGCCTTCCCCCGCGCGAGCTCAGCCCCATCTGGGTTCTTCTTCTGCGGCATGATCGAACTGCCTGTGGACCAGGCGTCGTCCAGGCTGGCGAATC
>DATITN010000345.1:0-10481 GCA_035467795.1 Arachnia sp.
GTTCCACGACCCGTTCACGATCACCGTCGACGAGGCCCTCGCGCCTGGCGGCCCCGTCGAGGCGCTGATCGCGCTGCGCGACGAGGGCGTCATCGGGGCGATCGGGATCGCGTACGGGTCGCTGGCGGAGGCACGTGCATACGTGGAGACCGGCCTGTTCGACGTGGTGCTCAACCACAATCGCTACACGCTGGTGGACCGCTCCGCGGAGGAGCTCTACATGCGGGCGCGAGAGTTGGGCATGCAGGTGTTCAACGCGGCGCCGTTCGGCGGCGGAACGCTGGCCAATGGGGAGAGCACCTACGGGTACCACAGCATGCCGGTGGAGTTCGCGGCGCACGTCGGGCGGGTCCGCGAGTTGGCGCGGGAGGCCGGCGTCGATCTAGCCGCGGCCGCGCTGCAGTTCTCGATGCGCAGCCCGCTGGTGGACACCACGGTCGTGGGCATCCCGTCGTTGGCCAGGCTCGACGCGCTGGCGGGGTTGATCGAGAGTGAGGTCCCAGACGCGTTCTTCGACGCCGTCGAGGCGCTGGGCGCGCCTCCGGCCAGCGGCAACAACTGAGTCGCCACTGGCCGGAGGAGGGGCGTCAGGCGGCGGCGTCCTCAGAGGCGGCGGCGTCTGCGAGCTTGTCGGAGAGCGAGTGCAGCTCGGCGAGCTTGTCTGCCCCGGCGATCACGCGACCTTCCATCGTGACATCCGTGTTGAAGACGAGTCCCGTGGTGCCCACGACGTCGGCCTTGAGGTTCTCCATCAGCTGAGTGAGGGCCTTCGTCGCGCGGCCACCGCCACCGAAGCCATAGCCCACGAAGGCGATGGGCTTGGCCTCCCACTCGGCGTAGAGGTAGTCGATGGCGTTCTTCAGCGGCGCGGGGAAGAAGCCGTTGTACTCGGGGGTGACGATCAGGACCGCGTCGGCTGCGTCGATCGATGCCTTCCAGGCCAGCGTGTGGGGCTGCGTGTAGACGCCGGAGCCGGCGGGCGCGCCTTCGTCGATGAACGGGAGGTTGATCTCCGCGAGGTCGAGCATGGTGACGTCCCAGTGGGAGTCCAGAGTGTCGGCCACCCACTCACTCACTGTGCCGCCGATGCGCTGGGGACGGGTGGACGAGACGATGATGGCAAGATTGTTCACGCGTCAACTATGGCACGGAATTGCTTGATCTTTCAATTATGCTCTGGGCGGACACTCACTTCCCCGTCCCCACCGGGCACGACACGCCGATCCGATGGCTACCCGAGTCCCCATGTGCGCACGGTCTCGCACTCGGGCGGCGTGTCGTGCACACGCTCCCCTTCGGCTCAAGGTGTGTCCACACGGAGTCCGGCCAGGCTCTCCATCCAGAGGGCGGCCAATTCGCTGCCGGGGGACCACAGTCCGTCCGGGAACCGCACGCTGAGGTCGTCGTCGATCACGTAAGTGACCGGGTCGCCATGCTGGGTGAGCATCACCAGGTACGGCCCGCCCTCCGAGAGGTTCCACTGGTCGTCGGGGGTCGCGGTGGCCTGGGAAATGGCGAGCACCAGGTCGCCCGGGAGCTCACGCTGGATCCACTCATCGCCGACGGCGGGGTCCGCGGGCAGGCCGCACACATAGCCGCGGTAGAGGGAGCCGCGCTCGACGCCGCCCAGCGAGTTGAGTCCGACGATCCCTGCGTTGTCGCTGCAGAGGGAGACCTCGTCGAGGAACGGCTCGGGGTTCGCGTCGCGCTGGGCCGCCCACAGCGGGAGCAGGTCCTGGAGCAGCTGGGCGCCGCCCGCGCGGTTTCCCCACCCGCCGACCCATTCGCAGTTCACGGTCTCGGCGGAGACGACGCGACGGGTGCCGTCCGGGTAGTCGAGCACCACGTGGTAGGTGATGCCGCCCATTTCCGTGCACGCCTCGTAGTTGGGGCTGGGCAACTCGTTGATGGCGTCGATGACACGGTCCGGGTCGGTGGTCAGCGGTTCGACGGGCCCCACCCCGCCGAACGTCTCCCAGCGGTCGCCGCAGAGCCATGCCCGGGCTGCACCGCCGGGCAGGTTCTCGGTGCCGGGCAGCTCCTCGGCCGCAAGGGTGCCGGTCTGGACGTCGTCGCACACCGTCGAGACCAGGCCGTCGCCACGCTCGTCCGGGAGCACGACGGGGGTCGGGGTGGGCGCCACAGTGGGTCCGCCGTCGGCGCCCTGCGCCTCGACGATGCGCGCCTCGAGGGCCGGGTCGAGCGGGCCCCACATCCAGCTCACCGTGCCGTCGTCCCACCAGTACGTGGCGTCAACCCGATGGAGCGAGACCGGATCCCCCGTCGGCGTCAGCAGCACGAGGTCAGGCAGCGGCGCCTCCCCGCGCACATCCGTGCTTGCCAGCGCCTCGCCGGACTGAAGCGCGGCGAGGAGATCGACGGTGAGTTCGGCGTCCAGCTCCACCGCCGAGCCGTCCGCACGGCAGACGACCGCTCGCGCCAGGCCGTCCAGCTCCAAGGGCCGAAGGACGGAGGCGTAAGAGGCGTCGCAGAGCGCCGTTCCCGTGAAGCCGAACCCGGTCTCGGCCCGCTCCTCGGCCCACAGGTCGCGGAGTGTGTTCAGGTAGCCGGCGCCGTCGGCTCGGAAGGTGTCGAACATGCCGGTCACGTCCCGCAGGTCGCCGCAGCCGGCGATCCGCACCGCGCGGTGCACGCCGTCGCCGTATTCGACGACGACCGTGTAATCCAGCGGGTTGGGCATGCAGTCAAGCACGCCGACCGACTTCTCCAGCGCGTTGAACGCCTCGACGGCGTCTGCTGCATGCGCGACCAGCGGATCCGGCATGCCCACGAGCTCCAGCTCGGATCCGGTGTCGGAGCGCCCACACAGCCAGGCGCGGGTGGCACCGTCGGGAAGGTCGCCGTCGACGAGGGGTTCCGCGCCCGTCAGAGGGTCGCGGCAGGGGTCGGGGACCAGGGATGTCGCGGCGGGCGTGGGCTCGGGCGTGGCCAGCACCACAGACGGCGGCGCGGTGAGTTGGAGCGCCAGCGGGGTGGCCATCCCGACGACGGCCACCACGGCTGCGGCCGCCACCCCCATCCTGCGTGTCCTCGCCCGACGGCGGGCGCTGGCCGCCCAGCCACGCGAGCTCGGGCGGGGCGGAACGCCGTCGCGGAGGGCGTCAGAGAATTCCTGTTCGTTCATGGCCTGTCCTCCTGGGCGAGGTGGGGGGAGATGCGCAGGGCGGCGAGCCCGCGGCTGACGTGGGAGGTGACGGTCCCCTCGGGGATGCGCAACAACTCGGCTACCTCGCGGGTGGGGCGGTCTTCGAAGTAGCGCAGCACGAGGCAGGTGCGCTGGAGTCGCGGGAGCGCGGCCAGGGCGCGGTGGACGTCGGTGGCGAGCGATGGTTCGGCTGCGGGCGACGGCCGGTCCGGCGGGCTGTCGGAGGGCACCTCGGATCGCCACTGGAGCCGGCGCCACCAGGAGATGAACGTGCGGTACATCGTCGTGCGGACGTAGGCCTCGAAGTGATGGTCGTTGTCGAAGGAGTCGTAACGGCCGTAGGTCTTGGACAGCGCCGTCTGGACGAGGTCCTCGGCGTGCTGCCGATCCCCCGTGAGCAGCCAGGCGGCCGCCCAGAGTTCGCCGCCGCGAGCGGCGACGTACCTGTCAAAGCCACTGGCCGTCACCTCGACCGGGTGCTCCATCACTGCCTCCATACCCACTAGACGCGGTGAGCCGTCCGCTTCACTGCATTGGGATCAGCGAACCAGACCCGACGGGACCACGCTGCAGCCGGGCTGCGACCCGCGACATCTGTTGGGTGGATCTGGTGTCGACGACCCGCACAGTCCTACCCAACAGGCAGAACCCGGACCGGGACTCGGCCGTCTCCCGTGAGGGGTGCAAAGGAGGCCTGACATTTCCCGCTGGCCGCTCGCGCCGTGATGCCCGCGAGGGTGGGGACGGCAGGGCGGCTGCGCGCTGCGATGCCCAACCCGACGATCACCCAACTGGCATCCCGCCTGAGTAGACCCGAGCCAGGGCCGCACTGACGGCACACTCCCGGGCTGGGCCACGCCACAGGGAAACGAGTGCAGGGAGACATGACACGAGGCCCGGGCGGCCTCAACTACTGAGCCAAGGACCGGCCCGCAGCCAACAGACAGGGTGCGGACAAGGGCCGCCCGGGCCTCGTGTCAGGGTTCCCGGCACCAGTCGCGGGTCTGTTTCGACACGCGTCGCACCGCTCGAGGCTCGGCGCGGCTCAACCAGCTGCAAGTCAAGGTGCGGACACGGTGCGGGCGGCGAGACGGTCGCGGACCTGCTTGCGCAGCACCTTCCCCAGCATCGACTTCGGCAGCTCTTCGACCACCACCACCTCGCGCGGCACCTTGTAGGCGGCCAACCGCTCCCTGCACCACGTCCGGACCGCCTCCGGGTGCACCGTGGCGCCCGGGCGCGGGACCACCTCAGCCACGACGCGCTCTCCCCCGCCCTCCGCCTTGAGACCGACGACGGCGGCGTCGTCGATGTCCTCGTGCGCACGGAGCACGGCCTCCACCTCCGTCGGCGACACGTTGAAGCCGCCCGTGATGATCAGCTCCTTCACGCGGTCCACGATGGTGACGAAGCCGTCGGCGTCCACGGTGACGAGGTCGCCAGTGCGGAGCCAGCCGTCGGGCAACAGGACCGCCTCAGTCTCCTCCGGCGCGTTCCAATAGCCCTGAAACACTTGCGGCCCGGCCAGCAGCAGTTCCCCGCGCTCGCCCTGGGGCACCTCACGGGACGGGTCCTCCGGGTCCACCACACGCATCAGGGTGCTCGGGAACGGGATGCCGATGGTGCCCGTGCGGCGCGACGGGTGGAACGGATTGCCTAACGCCACGGGGGCGGTCTCGGTGAGTCCGTAGCCCTCGACGAGGAGGCCCCCGGCCACCCCCTCCCAAAGCTCGACGATCGGGTCGGTCAGGTTCATCGCCCCGGAGATGCAGAATCGGGCCGACTTCAGGCTCACGCCACGCTCGAGGGCCCGCCGCGCTGTCTTCTCGTAGATCGGCGGGACCGCGCAGTACACCGTCGGCGGGGTGGTGCGTGCGGCGTCGAGGACCATGTCCGCGTCGAAGCTCGGGAACAGCACGATCCGGGCGCGCTTCAGGATGCCGAAGGTCAGGTACAGCGTCATGCCGAACGCGTGGAACATGGGCAGGACGGCGTAGATCACCTCACGGTCGTCCACGGCGTCGTGCATCCACGCCGCACCCTGAAGGGCGTTGGCGTAGAGGTTGCGGTGGGTGAGGATGGCGCCCTTGGCGCGGCCCGTGGTGCCGCTGGTGTACTGGATGACGGCCACGTCATCGACGGCTGGGCGCGGATGCGCGGGATCGAGGGCTGGCGCCCGGAGCAGCTCCTCCCAGGACATGGTGCCGGGCGCCGGCTGGGTGAGTCGGTCGCGGGCGGCGCGGAGCTTCGGCACAGGCAACTGCAGCGCCAAGCGCTTGACGAGGGGAAATGCGTGCAGCAGGTTGACCGAGACGATGTGCTCGACCTCGATGTCGCTGGGCTGCTCGCGGATCTTCCCCACGGCCGCGTCCCAGGCGACGACCACTCGGGCGCCGTGGTCCTCGAACAGGTGACGCAGTTCGCGCGCCGTGTAGAGGGGATTGTGCTCGACGACGATCGCGCCCAGCCGCAGCACCGCGTAGAACGCGACGACGTGCTGCGGGCAGTTGGGCAGGATCAGTGCCACGCGGTCACCTTCGCGGACGCCCAGCCTGCGCAGGCCCTCGGCGGCGCGGGCGATCTGCTCGCCGAGAGTCCGGTAGCTGGTCTCGCGGCCGAAGAACTGCAGCGCAGCGCCGTCGGCGCCCTTGGCGACCGCCTCCTCGCACATCTCCACCAGGGAGGTGGGCGGGGTGTCGATGTCTGCCGGGACCCCCGGCTGGTAGTGCTTCACCCAGGGGCGCTCGTCGGTCATGGGCCCATCCTTTCAGGGCCCGGCTCGGCCCCCGTCGGTGACCCCCTTGCAGGTCCTCGACGAAGTCCGCGGAAACGAGCCGCCAGTGCCCGGTTGCCCGGAGGGTCGGCCGCGGGAGGGCGCTTACTGGGGGACCGTCTCCGCGGCGGGCGCGGGGCCCGTCAGCCGTCGAGGTCCATATCGCCGGCGAAGTGACGGAACTGCTCCTTCGAGGCGTGCATCGCCCAGAGCCGCTCGGCGAGCACCGTCGGGTCCTTGCGCGGGTGACCTTCGATGATCCCGCCGGGGATGATCAGCTGCGTGACGTGGATGTTGTCCGGCGCCAGGGCGTCGTGCAGCATCTGACCCAACGCCGACTCGCCCGCGAACGCCACCGACGTGCCGGCGAACTTCGCCACGGGGCGCACCGCGCTGCCGCCGTTGACGAGCAGGATCGTGCCACCTCCGCGGAAGCGCATGTGCTGCATGACGTGATGGATGGCCACGAGCGGCCCGTAGACGGAGAACTCGATGGCGGGCTGCAGGTCCTCGACGGTGGTCTCCAACACCGGGCGGAGGAACTCCTTCGCCGGCAGCGGGCTGTACTGCAGCACGTCGATGGGGCCGAGGTCCGCGGCCGCGTCGTCGAGCGCGGACCGCAGGGAATCGTGGTCGCGGACGTTGGCCACGTAGCCCCGGGCCGTGATGCCCTCAGCGGTCAGCTCCTCGGCGAGGGCGTGGACGCGCTCGGCGGTGCGCGAGATGAGCGCCACCGAGAAGCCCTCCTTGGCGAAGCGGCGGGCGACTGTGGCGCCGAGTCCGGATCCGGCACCGATGATGGCGAGCGTGGGCATGGTGATCCTCCTGTGGTCGTCGTTGACTACGCCACCGAGCCTACCCACCTCGTCTGCCCAGGCGACGCCACCCCCACGCGAGAGCCACGGAGGCCAACGGCAGGACGGCGAGCAGCAGCGCACCCCACTTGATCAGCGACACGACCGCGGTGGCCAGGACGAGCCGGGCGCTCATCTGCTCCCCCGCACGGCCGGTGAGGAAGATCGCCAGCAGCAGGACGTTCTCCACCAGATCTGCGGCGGCGGCCGCCCAGGCCACCCAGGGGCGGGGCGTGGTGAACAGCCGCAGCAGTGTCGGGGGCCGTCTCCCCTGGCCGGCCCTGAGCTTGGCGAGCAGCCCGGACAGCAACAGCCCGTAGAGGACGGCCATCGTGCAGTCGACGGCGGTGAACGTCCAGACCAGCGGTGCCGCGCTGTCCCCGAGGGTGAAGAGGGCCAGCCACGGCTGGGAATCCGACGTCGGGAGCGGGATCGGCGCGTGCAGTCCGCTGGCCGCGGCCATGCTGGCGGGCGCCTCGCCGTCCACCCGGCCGATCAGTCGGTCGATCGCGCCGAGTGAGAGGTAGAGGGCGACGACGGCGCCGCCGAGGACCAGCGCCCGCGTGGTGGATTCGCGCGACTCCGGGGGACCCGCAGCTTGACTCATGGGTCCAATCATGAGCCGCGCGCCCCACCGTCGGGAGCCTCATGCGGAATGCTGGACCCATGACCTCCCCACCGACGCCCATCGCTCAGAACCCTCCGTCGGCTCAGGCGTGGTCGGTCCGCGATCTGATCCCCGCCGCGGGGGTGTCGATCTCGGCGGTCCTTCTGTTCGCCTTCCAGCTGGCCGGGTGGGGGCATGCGCTGCTGGTGCTGAGCCTGCTCGCCGCCCATCTGGTGAACCGCGAGCTGGGCAAGGACCTGCTGTTGATCGGGGTGGGCGTCGCGATCGTCAGCGCCACCTCCGTCGAGGCGGACGTGAGCTGGGACCGCTTCCTCATCATCGGCACGGTGCTGATCCTCGCCGTGTCGGTCCCGCTGGTGATCGACCGACTTGTCTACCGACGCCGGGCAATCACGTTCCCGTGGCGAGGGGAGCACCGATGGTCTCGGCTCGAGGTCATCTACGTGGTGGCGGTGCCGTTCCTGGGCTGGGCAATCCTGCCGTTCTACTTCATCCGCTCCGGCGCGTACCTCAACTGGCCGCACATCACCGACGCCAGCGAGCTGGCGCGCTTCTTCGTCGGCGTCAACGCGGTGGGCACCTGGGACGAGCTGTTCTTCATCTGCACCTGCTTCGCCCTGCTGCGGCGGCACTTCCCTGTGTGGCTGGCCAACGCGCTCCAGGCCACCATCTTCGTGTCGTTCCTGTGGGAGCTCGGCTACCGCGAGTGGGGACCGCTCCTGACCATCCCCTTCGCGCTGATCCAGGGCTTCCTGTTCGCGCGCACGGGCTCCCTGCTCTACGTCCTGGTGGTGCACCTGTTGTTCGACGCCATCGTGTTCATGGCCATCGTGCACGCCCACAACCCGGACATGTTCGCCTTCTTCATCTACTGACGAAGACGATCCCGCGGCGCGCTCACGCCGTGTGGTCCTCCAGGCGGAATCCGAGCTTCAGGCCCACCTGGTAGTGGGCGACCTTGCCGTCCTGGATATGGCCGCGGATCTCGGTCACCTCGAACCAGTCCAGGTGGGACAGCGTCTGGGACGCCCGCGTCACGGCCCCCTCGATGGCCTGCTGCAGGCCCTCGCTCGAGCTTCCGACGATCTCGGTCACCTTGTAGGTGTGGTCTGTCATGGCGAACTCCCTCGTCCAGCGGTTGCCTTCCGCAACCAGAATCTCTCCAGGCTAAGCGACGAATGGCGGCTGCGAGCCTCCCCCGTCGATCTCAGTTGACCGCCGGCCTACTCCCTCACGCCTGCGGCCAGGCGCCGAAGGGACGCCAGCGCGTCGTCCAGCCGGTCGGTCGGGACCAGGAGGTGGTCGTGGTGGTACCCGGCGACGACGTTGCAGCTGATGCCCGTCTCCGCGAGCGCCGTGCTCACAGCAGCTGTCAGCCCGACGGCAGCCAGCGATGACTGCACCGAGAGCGTGATCCACCCCGCGACATAGGTGTAGTCCAACCCGAGCCGGTCCGCGTCATCCTGACGAAGCACCATGCTCAGACCTTCGGGTTCGACGACGCTGGCCAGCACCTCAGCCTCGTCAGGCCGAACGCCCACCACGAAGACGAAGGCACCAGGGCGCACGACGGGGGCCATCGTGGCCAGCAGGGTGGTCAGCTCCGTCTCGCCGCTCATGGCGTCAGCCTGCCGCATCGGGTTCGGGAATGAGCACGAGGTTGCCCACCTTTCGGCCGGAATCAACCCGCCGGTACGCCTCCGGCAGCCGGTCCAGCCCCTCGAACTCCACGACGGCGGGGTCGAGCCGGCGGTCGGCGACGAGAGCCATCAGGTAGGCGAAGTCCTCGGGCCGCTCGGGAGCGGCGCCGGCGATCACGCGACCACGTGCCCGGATGGTGTCCCAGAGCCCCGCGACGGCGAGGACCAGGGCGTCCTCGGGTGAGAGAAGCCTGAGCCCCTCAGAGCGCGGGAGGTTTCCGACGGCGTCGAACACCAGGTCGTAGGTGCCGGTCAGCCGCGACACCGGCGTGCGCGAGTAATCAACCACCCTGTCCGCTCCCCACCGGGTCACGACGGCGGCGTTCGCCGCGCTGGTGACCGCCGTGACCTCCGCGCCCATGACCATGGCCAGCTGCACCGCCGCGGATCCGACGGAGCCGGAGGCGCCGTTGACCAGCACGGTCTGACCGGCCCGCAACCCGGCCCTGTCGCGCAGGAAGTGCAGCGCCGTGGTGCCGCCGAACAGGACGCCGGCCGCCTCGGCGTGGGTGATGCCGGCGGGCTTGGGAACCATGCGGGCTGCCGGCACGGCCACGTACTGTGCGTGTGCCCCGAGGGCGCCGGACATGCCCGCCACCTCGTCGCCCACCGCGAGCCCCGCGACCTCCGCGCCCATAGCGACCACGACCCCCGAGAGACTGCCGCCCAGTACCCGACGGCGCGGCCCGCGCATGCCCACCCCCAGCCGGGCGAGCACGCCGAATCCGACTGGGAACCGGCCGGCCCGCATCCGGGCGTCGCCGGAGGTGACGGCCACGGCCTCGACGCGGACGACCACCTCGCCCCGGCCTGGCTGGGGGGTGGGGACCTCGACGATCGCCACGTCCTCGGGCGGTCCATAGCGGTGCACCACTGCTGCTCTCATGACTCTCCTTACAGGTGTAAGTCTGCTCGCCTCACTGTAGCCTTACACCTGTAAGAGCACAAGGAGGAGCCATGGAACCTCGCACGCCACTCAGCCTGGAGCGCATCGTCGAGGCCGCCGTCGCCGTCGCGGACCGCTCAGGGCTCAGCGGGGTCAGCATGCGCACAGTGGGTCGGGAGCTCGGGGTCGAGGCCATGTCGCTGTACCACCACGTGGCCAACAAGGACGCCCTCCTGGACGCTCTGGCCGATTGGATCTTCTCCCTGATCGAGCTTCCGCTGAGTGGGGAGCCATGGCGCGCCGGGATGGTGCGCCGGGCCTCGTCGGCGCGCTCGGTGCTCGCCGCGCACCCGTGGACGTTGGGGCTGATCGAGTCGCGGACCAACCCCGGCGCGGCGCTGCTCAGCCATCATGATGCGGTGCTCGGGTGCCTGGTGCGCAGCGGGTTCCCGCCCAGGCTGGCGTCCCACGCGT
>DATITN010000346.1:0-8712 GCA_035467795.1 Arachnia sp.
GGCTGAGCCGAACACGCGTGAGTACAGGTCCCCGATGGCCTGCCAGAACGCGGCTTCGCCCTCACGCAGGACAGGATCGACCCCCAGCTCGGGGCGGAAGATTTCAAACCAGGGGGCGCTCCGGTGGTAGAACTCGAACATTTCACGGACCAGTCGCCGCACTCGCAGCGCGCGCCCGCGCTCGGCCCATTCGCGGTCGTCGGGACTGCGGATGTTGGCGGTGAGTTGCGTGACGACGGCCCGGGCAAGCTCGTCTGCGGAGCCGAAGTGATTCAGGACCGTGGCCGCCGACACTCCGGCCCGGCGTGCAATGGCTTGGAGACTGGTGGCGCCGATGCCGCGTTCGCGGTAGGTGGCGAGGGCGGCGTCAAGAATGCGCTCGCGGGTCTGGGCGGCTTGCGCTGCCCGGACCTCCATGGAGTATTGACGCGGCGTCATGCTCGTCGATCACCCTCCTGCGTCTGTCCAGATTGACTGAATGGCTTATTGACTGAATATAGTGTTCATCGTATTGTGGTGAGGGCAGGCCGTCAAGAAGGGAACAGGCCATGAGCACAGTCAAACGACAGGCCAACGCCGGAGTTGGCCACACCCCGGACACCGGGTCGACGCCGACGTTGGGGCTGGTGGGCATCGCGCTGGCCGTGTCGTGGCTGACGATGCTCGGCCACAACCTCTACGAGCTGCCCCTCGCGGTACGCGACGTCGAGAACACCGGCCCCCTGCTGATGAACCTCGTCCTCCTGGTGGCCTATTGGCGTGCCGGGAGCTCTCGCGTCGTGCAGTGGGCAATCCTCGGCTGGGCGTTGCTCAACCTGGTGATCGGCGGCGTCCTGACCGTCCTGCCCCTGGCCATCCTCCCATTCGTTCCCGAGCAGTCACCCGGTCACTACCTGGCCCATCTCCTCTATGCGGTCGGGCAGGTGCCGCTGACGCTGGTGGCGGTCGCCGCCCTCCGGCACCACGACAACGTTCCGCAAGGAGGGAGGTAACCATGTCCGAGCGACTAGTCCAGACGCGCGTCGGGAGCCTGAAAGTGACGCTCATCGGGGAGCGGGCGCACCGACCGACCGCCCTGTTGTGGCACAGCCTCTTCGTGGACGAGCGCAGCTGGGAGCGAGTGACCCCCTCGCTGACCGCGGCCCGGCAGCTGGTGGTCGTGACCGGTCCCGGCCACGGCACGAGCGGCGACAACGGCCGCCGGTACTCGATGGAAGACTGCGCCGAGGCAGCCCTCCAAGTGCTGCAGGCCGTAGGAGCTGAGGGCCCCGTCGACTGGGTCGGCAACGCATGGGGAGGACACGTCGGGATCGTGGTGGCCGCCCGCCATCCCGACCGGGTCCGGACCCTCATCACCGCCGGAAGCCCGATCCACCCCTATCCCCTGGCCGACAAGCTCACCACGCAGCTGCTGGTGTTCCTCTACCGCAGGCTCGGGCCCATCCGCTACCTCACCAGCGCGGTCGTCGACGCCCTGCTCTCCGAGCGGACCCGGACCACAGACCCTGTCGCCGTGGACCTGGTTCGGGACTGCTTCGTCCGTGCAGATCGCACAGGCCTGGCCAACGCCATCGTCTCGATCTCGCTGCACCGGAAGGACCTCAAGCCAATGCTGCCTGCCGTGCAGGCCCCCACGCTGTTCATCACAGGTTCCGCACATCCCGACTGGACGCCCGAACAGATGCGAGCCGCGGCAGCCCTCCTGCCTCACGGGTTCACTCGGGTGGTGGACGGCGCCGCGTACCTCGTCCCATTCGAGAACCCCGTCGAGTTCACCCGCGACGTCCACGAGTTCTGGGCCGCAACACCCCCAAACGACACAAGCGGCACGCCGTCCTGATCTGCCGAAGTCAACGCACCCGCAAGGCACGTCACCCGGTCCGCAACCATTTGGGCCGCGACCGCGGCTACGTCGCGTGAAGGTCAAACCCTCGGCACTCAACATGGTGTGCGCCATAAGAGGCCATGCATGCTGGCACGGATGTCACGGTCGGCGATCACGGACGACTTCGTCCTGAAGGGCGGGATGCTGCTGGCATCCTTCGGAACTCGTCGCCCCACCGTCGACGCCGACGCGCCTGCCAGGAACATGGCCTCCGACACCGCGACCACGAGCTTCACCGCACGTTCGCCGCACGAACTCCCGTCTTCAAGGGCACTCAATGGATCATCCCTAGTCACACTGATTGCGAGACAACTTCAACCTCTCACGGACACAACAGAAACCCGCAGGTCAAACGGGTGAACGTCGCTCTGAATGGGGGTTTCTTGAACGTGACCATTCCACCGCGCCGCTGGCGGACAGACGGCTGTCAGGTACGGCCCTGCTGACCTCGCCGTAGGGAAGCCCGCAACGCCAGCCGCGCCAGCTGCTCAGTCGGTTGGGCGAGGTACCGCCCGAGGGTCGAGCCGACGGAGCTGCCGAGGGCCAGCATGACGCCAGTCACCGCAGCGAGCAGGAACAGCTCTCCGGCCGTGTCACCGGGCTCCACAGCCGGCATCCCGACGACGAGGTGGAACAGGCCGCGGTAGAGGATGAGGCCGGGCATGAGGGGCACGATGCCGACGGTCACGATCGCGATGGCCGGCAGGCGCATCCACCGCCCGACGGGGTGGGCGAACACGGCCACGACGGCGGCCGCGCCCCCGGCCGCGACCGCATAGTCGCCGCCGACGAGCGGTAACAGCGCCAGGTACACCATCCAACCCAGGCCGCCCCCCAGGCCGGCGACGAGGGCCCCACGAGGGCCGAACCGTCCGAACAGACCCACTGCAGTGGCGAAGATGGTGGCTGAAGCCACCTGCACGGCGGGGTGGTGCGGCGGAATGGACTCCGGAGCCAGGTATGCGGGCACCCCCAGCCGCACCCCGAGCCACAGAACGGCAACGACGCCGAGGATGAGCCCGCCCGTGCGCATCACCAGGTCGACGATGCGCGCAGCGGCGGTGATGTAGTAGCCGTCCAGCGCGTCCTGCGCGGCCCCGACGACGCCCAGGCCGGCCAGCATCGTGACCATGCCGGCGGCCACCACCAGCGACGGCGACAGGGCCCACAGGTCGGTAACGCCGTGGGACCGCAGGAACATGAGGGCGATGGCCAGCATCATCGGGATCGCCCCCGCCACAACCTGGGCGTAGAAGTAGGACGCGTTCGTCCGCGCGAGCCGGGCGGTGACTTCGTGCACCAGCATGGTGGCGAGCCCCGCCACCCCAATCTCCAGCGGCACACCGCCAAGGAGAGCCGTGATGCTGGCGCCTTGGGTGAAGGCCACCAGTGCGGTCACCCAGCGCCGGTAGACGACGGCTCGCGACCGCCACCCGATCAGCTCCTGAGTGGCCCGGTCGACCGACTGCTCGCCCCGCGCGACGGCATCCACGACCGATTCCAGGTGCGCGAGGCGCGCGTAGTCGCGGTCGAGCGCCGGCACCGTGCGGAACAGGTTCAGCGGGACACCCTCACCGTCGGCCTCCGTGCACGCCACTGTGACCGCTGTGTAGGTGACGTCAACCTGGAAGCGGACCCCGTGGGCCAGACCGAGCCGCAGGATCATCTCGGTGGCTTGGGACGCCGACGCCCCGGAGACCAGCGCGGTAGCCCCGACCCTGGTCACCAGGGATACGAGGGGCAGCCGGTCGGGGGCGGCCTCCGGCTCGGGCGCGGGCTCGGGCTCGTTGGCCTGCACCCGCTCGCGCAGCAGGCGTTCCACCCACCACCGGCGTCGGGGGCGAGCGGCCTCCGGCCGCGGGACAGGAGCGGGCGCACTCATGGTGCCCCCCTTTCCGTCGGGGACAGAGAAAGCGAAACGGTCGGCCACGTTACCGGCCGGGCGCCGCCTGCGTCGAACGAGAGAATTCAGCGCTGCACGATCCTTGCCGAGCAGCGCCCAGGACGCCCGCGCCGCGATCCCGGTCACCAACCAGCCCCAATCAGGATTCTGGGGTAGGTGCCGAGAACACGCGCGCAGAAAGGACCTGCACCGCCACCAGGAACTACTCGGGTTCCTCAAGCACGTGGCCTCCAGACCGTGACCCGGCACACGGGGCGTGTCAGGGAATGACCGCGGTCAGCACTGGCGTCGTCACACCGCCCGCACGAACCGAGTACAGATAGGGGGTTGCGCGCATGAGGCCGGCGTCGGTGAAGGTCGGGTTGGTCGACGTCGCGATCTGGATCCCCGACCTCAGGATCTGGTACTCGGTCCCGACGCTGCCGTCCCACGCGATCGTCACTGTGTTCGGCGTTGTGCCGACGAGTCGCAGATTGCTGGGAGGACTGCCCGTCGGAGTCGAAGTCGGCAAGGGCGTGGTGGTGGCCGTCGGGATGACCGTCGGGGTGGGGCTCGTCCCGGGCAGCGAGGCCAGGGTCGCGGTGAGAACGGGAGTGGTGATGCCGCCGGCACGCACCGAGTACAGGTAGGGGGTGTTGGGCAGCAGCCCGATGTCGGTGAAGGTGCGCCCCGTGACGCTGGCAATTCGCTCTCCCGAGCGCAGGATGTCGTAGCTGACCGCGGGACCGTCCCACCCAAGGGTGATGCTGCTGCCTGTCGTCGCCGTGACCCGCAGGTTGGACGGTCCGTCAGTGGGTGGGTTCGTGACGGACGGGGTGGCAGTGGGCGAGATCGAGACGGAAGGCGTGGCGCTGGGCGCTGGTGGCGTGATGGTCGGCTGAACGCTGGGAGTGGCGCTCGGCTCGGCGTCGCCACTGGCGTACTTGACCTCGACGTAGTCCACCACCATCGGAACGCCGGGCTTGGTGGTTGGGAGCGGGCCCGCCTCGCCGGGGTTGAGCTTGTTGGGGAAGGCCCCACCCATCGCGACATTCAGAATGATGAAGTACCCGGCATGCTGGGAGATCTCGGTCCAGATCGTCGGAGTGACGTCGGTCTCGTCAACCGCGAAGGTCAGGTCACCGTCGAGGTACCAACGCAGCTGATCGACCGCGCCGGAGGCGTCCCATTCGAACCCGTAGGTGTGGAAGCCCGCCTGGCACGTGGTTCCCAGGCAGGGAGCCCCGTTGTTGTTCGCATCGCCGTTGTTGATGCCCTCGGGCTCGTTACACGGGGCCTTGCCCCACTCCCCGCAGTGCAGCACGTTGTAGGTCCAGTTCAGGCCCTGCACGTTTTCCATGATGTCGACCTCGCCGATGCTCGGCCACGACCACCTGTCCGCACGGTACGGTGCGCCGAGCATCCAGAACGCTGGCCAGTACCCTCTGGCTTCCAGCCCCGTGACATTCGGCATCTGCAACCGGCTCTCCACGTGCATCACACCGTTGGTGGGCGGTTTGAAGTTCGCGCGCACGGATTCGACCCTCGCCGAAGTCCAGGCCCCAGCCGTGTCGCGCTGGGGCGTGATGTACAGGTTGCCGTTGCGCACGTCGACATTGCTGGGATGGTCGGTCATCGTCTGGATCTCACCGGTGCCGAAGTTCTCCGGCCCACCGGGGTAGGACGTGCCCAGAGTCAGCTGCCAATCGTTGGGGTTCGGCAGGCCACTGCCGCTGAAGTCATCCCGGAACGTGACCTGCCAGTTGGGCGAGGCGACCGCCGACGGGGTGAAGGCCACGAAGCCCAGGCTGGCAGCGGCAACGGCGATACTCATGATGAGGGCGAGCGGTGCGAGTGTTGCGGACCGTCCAGGCATCGGGTGACCTTTCACTTCGGGTGGGTGAGGCTGCACACAGACCAACATCGTCGTCAGTCCGTCGCTTCCGTGCCCGGAACCTAACACGCCTCAGAACTCTTCGCGCTCCTCAGCGTGGGTTTGCATACTTTCGGCGGGATCGCTCCCACACCGACAGCCGCCGGGAGGCGGACGACGGCTCCCGGCACCGGGTGAGGCGCCGGCATCGGCTGGGCGTTAGTGTCCCTGCGCAACGATTGAACGTGCGGACGGGAGGCCTGGCACTCATCCATCCCTGCGGGCTCTGGTTCTCGCTCCCAGGGCGGCCTATTGTGCGGCATGGGCAGCGACGAGGTGGAGGTGGTGATCGTGGGTGCGGGCCAAGCCGGCCTGGCCACGAGTCACGAACTGACTGGCTTGGGGATCGAGCATGTGATCCTGGAGCGCGCGGACGCGGTGGGCAGTTCCTGGGCAGCCCGGTGGGACTCCTTCTGCCTTGTCACGCCAAACATGTGCAACCTCTTGCCGGGCGCGGAGTACCGGGGCGAGCGGGCCGAGGGTTTCCTGCCTCGGGACGAGGTGGTGCAGTACCTGGCCGGCTACGCGGCGTCCCTCGCATCACCCGTTCACACGGGCACCGAGGTCACGTCCCTCGTACCGAGGTCGGATGGGCGCCTCACCCTCACGACCGACGGCGGGGACACAATCCTGACCAGAGAGGTCGTCGTGGCCACGGGCGGACTGCGGGACGCCTTCCGGCCGAACTGGGCCACTCAGATTCAGTCCGTGCCGGTGCTGGACGCCTCGCAGTACCGCAATCCGGACTCGCTGCCTCCTGGAGGCGTCCTGGTTGTCGGATCGGGCCAGACCGGCTGCCAACTGGCCGAGGAACTCGTCACGACGGGCCGGCGCGTCGTCCAGGCGTGCGGCCGGGCGCCTTGGATGCCGAGGCGGATCGAGGGGCGCGACATCTTCTACCTGATCGCGGATACCGCCTTCATGGAGCAGACCCTCGACGATGTACCGGCGGGACCGGCGGCCCGGTTCATGTCGAACCCCCAGGCGACCGGACGCGACGGCGGGCACGACCTCACCACCCGCACGCTGCAGACGCGGGGAGTGGAACTCGCCGGCCACGTCACCGGAGTCGAGGACGGACTGCTGTTCTTCGGTGGCGACCTCGCCGCCTGCGTGGCGTTCGGGGACGCACGCTGGGCCGACCTGCGCGAGGCGATCATCGGATCTCAGGTGAAGCGCGGCCGACCGGTGCCCTCCCTGCCGGGATCCGAGCCCTTCGACGCGGGCTCCGAACTGGACCGACTCCGCCTCGGCGAGATCGGCTCAGTCCTGCTCACGACCGGGTTCCGCCCGTCCTACCGGGCTTGGATCGACATCCCGGACGCCTTTGACCCGATGGGCTTCCCCAAACAGGTCGACGGCAGGTCAACGACCGTGCCGGGGTTGTCGTTCGTCGGAGTGCCGTTCATGCGGACCCGCTCGTCGCAGCTCCTCATGGGGGTGGGTCGGGACGCGGCTGTTGTCGCGCTGGGAATCCAGGAGTCGCTCGCGGCGGCCTGATGCCCATCGTTCCCCTCGATGTCCCGCTGAGCCGGCTGCCGGGGTGGGTTAGCATCCTTCATGACCCCATTCCTGGAGACCCGACGACTGGTCCTGCGACGCTTCACGCCCGGCGACCTGGACGCCCTCGTGGCCTTGGACGGGGATCCGGCGGTGATGCGGTTCATCACGGGAGGCGTTCCTACGTCCCGGGCTGAAATCGAGGACGACCATCTCCCCGCATTCCTTGCCTACTACGACCGCGGCGACAGGTGGGGCTTCTGGGCCGCGGAGGAGAAGAGCACAGGCCGGTTCCTCGGCTGGTTCCACCTTCGGCCCCATGCGGGCGAGCCCGAGGATGAGCCCGAGCTGGGCTATCGGCTGATCTCCGAGGTGTGGGGTGAGGGCTACGCAACAGAGGGTTCGGAAGCGCTCATCCGCAAGGCATTCACCGAACTGGGCGCCCGGCGCGTCTACGCGCAGACGATGGCAGTGCACACCGCGTCAAGGCGGGTGATGGAGAAGGCAGGGCTTCGCTTCGTCCGGACGTTCGTGGCTGACTGGCCGGTCCGAATTGAGGGGGACGAGCACGGGGATGTCGAGTATGCGCTCACCCTCCAGGAGTGGCAGGCGAGGCCTTCGACGGTGACAGACCCCAGGACCCGGCCGCTGCGCATCCTCTTCCACGCCCCTCAGATCCCCAACAACACGGGCGCGACGATGCGGCTGGCGGCTGTGACTGGCGCCGAACTGCACCTGGCGCGACCACTCGGGTTCGACATGGACGACGCCAAGCTGCGCCGCGCGGGCCTGGACTATCGAGACGAGGCCGCCACTTTCGTCCACGACTCGCTGGCCGCGGCCTACGGCGCTCTGCTGCCGGCGCGCCTGTTCGCCTTCACCGCCCACGCCGAGAAGGCCTACACCGACGTTGCCTACGCGCCGGGGGACGTGCTCCTCTTCGGCCCCGAGCCCACGGGACTCGCCGCTGATGTGTTGACCGATCCCCGCATCACCGAGCGCGTGCGGATCCCGATGCGGCCCGGAATGCGTTCACTCAACCTGGCCAACGCCGCAGCCATCGCCGTCTACGAGGCGTGGCGCCAACTCGGACACCATGGAGCCGCCTGAGATCCGCCTCAGGCCATGGACGCCGCGTAGATCTCGGCGATGGAGCTGTCCAGGACGGCGTCGAACTCCTCGTCGGACTGGTTGATGTTCAAACCCTCCATCAGCGCGCGCGCAAAGCTGGCCACAACGCCGTGTTGCCTGGCCAGGCGCTCGGTGGCCTCCGCGCGGGAGTACCCGCCCGAGAGCGCGAATACGCGCAGCACCCGCGGGTGCGCCACCAGGTCCGCGTAGAGGTCGTCGTGCTCCGGGAGGGTGAGCTTCAGCATGACCCGCTCCCCCTCCGGCAGGTCGTCCAGACCCACCGCGAGCAGATCGTGGACATGCCGTTCGGCCTCCGCCTTCTGGGGCGAGGTGATGTCAACCTCAGGCTCCAGGATCGGCACCAGCCCCGCGGCGAGGATA
>DATITN010000347.1:0-2645 GCA_035467795.1 Arachnia sp.
TGCGCGCCAGCTGGATGGGTGCCCCGTCGGGGTTGGAGGTGCGGGCCAGCACGTAGAGCCCCTGACCGCCGGCGACGGCGGCGTCGATGGCCGGCCGGAGCGCGCCCACCCCCAGATAGGGGTTCAGCGTGATCGCGTCGGCGCGGGTGGGGGCGTCGTCGCCCAGGAACGCGGCGGCGTAGCCGGCCATGGAGGATCCGATGTCGCCGCGCTTGACGTCGAGGATGCTGAGCGCCCCGGCGTCGCGGATGTCGCCGAGTACCCGCTCCAGGACCGCGACCCCGCGCGATCCGAACGCCTCGAAGAAGGCCGACTGCGGCTTGAACACGGCCACCCGCCCGCCGAGGACCGACACGATCCCGCGCGCGCACCGCTCCAGACCGGACAGGTCGTGCGGAAGGTCCCAGGCATCCAGGACGCTGGGCATCGGGTCGATCCCGACGCACAGCCGGCCGCGTTCGGCGGTGGCGGCGGCCAGTCTGGCGGAATAGGTCACGGTGTGTTCCTCTCCAGTTGCTGCAGGGCTCGCACGAGCGCCACGCCCTCGTAGATGAAGCCGGTGTAGAGCTGCAGCAGCGTGGCCCCGGCGTCGAACATGCGGGCCCCGTCGCGCGGGCTCATCACCCCGCCGACGCCCATCACGGGCAGCGCCGTCGACGAGGCCAGCCGCTCGACGAAGCCGAGCGCCCTGGCGGTCAGCGGCGCGCCGCTGAGGCCCCCCGCTTCGCGTGCCAGGTGTGCGTCCTCGGGGGCGAGGCCGTCGCGGGCCAGGGTGGTGTTGGTGGCGATGACTCCGGCGGCAGCGGAGTCGTTGAGCACGGCCAGGGTCTCGGTGAGGTCCGTGCCGGTGAGGTCCGGTGCCAGCTTGACGAAGATCGGAACCGGACGTGCGGGATCCAGGACGGCCGCCTCGTCGGTCAGCGCCCCTAGGAGCCCCGACAGCTCGGTGGCGGCCTGCAGGCTGCGCAGCCCCGGCGTGTTGGGGCTGGAGACGTTGACGGCCACGTAGTCGGCGAGCGGGGCCAGGAGCCGCAACGAGGAGAGGTAGTCGTCGACGGCGTGGTCCAGCTCGACCACCTTGGACTTGCCGATCGAGATCCCCAGCGGGATCCCCAGTGCCCCGTTGCCGCGCGCCACGCCCTTGGCGCGGAGGGTGTCCGCCAGCGCCGCGGCGCCGTGGTTGTTGAAGCCCATCCGGTTGACGATGCCGCGCGAGGCCACCGCCCGGAAGACCCGGGGTTTCGGGTTGCCGGGCTGCGGCAGCGCGGTGACGGTGCCGAGCTCGGCGAATCCGAACCCCAGCCAGGACCACGCCTGAGCGGCGGCACCGTCTTTGTCCAGGCCGGCCGCCACGCCGACACGGTTGGGGAACCTGACGCCGGCCACCGTCACGGGATCCGCGACGGTGGCGCGCCGGCCGGCGGGCACCCGGGCGAGCATCGCGATCATGTCCTCATGGACCCGCTCCGGGTCCCCTCCTGCGTAGCGGAACAGCCCCGCCCGCAGGCCGTGGTAGCCGAGGCGCAGCGCCCGCGTGCCCGGCGAGGTCACCCGCGGGCCCAGTCCTGCAGCGAGCGGACGTCCACCTCGCCGCGCTGGAGCGCCTCGATGCCCTGCGTGGCGGCGGCCAGGCCCGGGACCGTCGTCACCACAGGGATGTCCGCGAGCACCGCGGCGGTGCGGATGAGGTATCCGTCCTCGCGTGTGCTGGCGCCCGAGGAGGAGCCCTCCGGAGTGTTGAAGATGAGGTCGATCCCCCCGGAGGTGATCAGGTCGACGATGCTCGGCCTGTCGTCGCCCTCGATCATCTCGGAGAGTTTGAGCACCTCTTCGGCCGCCACGCCGTTGCGGCGCAGCACCGAGGCGGTCCCCTTCGTGGCCAGCACCTGGAAGCCCAGGTCAACCAGCCGCTTGATGGGCCAGATGGCGTGGCGCTTGTCGCGGTCCGCGATGGAGACGAACAGCTTTCCGGAGGTGGGCAGCGGACCGCCACCCGCGTCCTGCGACTTCGCGTAGGCGGTGCCGAAGTTGTCCGACAGGCCCATCACCTCACCGGTGGAGCGCATCTCGGGGCCCAGCAGCGTGTCGACGAAGGCGCCCGTGGCGGTTCGGAAGCGGTTGAACGGCATCACGGCCTCCTTGACCGCGATGGGGGCGCCGGGCAGAGGCGTGGACCCGTCACCCTCAGCCCTGAGTTTCCCGTCCGCCCTCAGCTCGGCGATGGTGCGGCCGAGCATGATCAGGGCCGCGGCCTTCGCCAGCGCCGTGTTGGTGGCCTTGGACACGAACGGCACCGTGCGCGACGCGCGGGGATTGGCCTCCAGCACGTAGAGGGTGTCGGCGTGGAGCGCGAACTGGATGTTGAGCAGGCCGCGCACCCCCACGCCGTCGGCGATGGCGAGGGTGTGGTGCCGGATCTGGTCGATGATCGCATCGCCCAACGTGATCGGGGGCAGCGCGCAGGCGGAGTCGCCGGAGTGGATGCCCGCCTCCTCGATGTGCTCCATGATGCCGCCGATGTACAGATCGGTGCCGTCGTAGAGTGCATCGACGTCGATCTCGACGGCGTCGTCCAGGAAGCGGTCCACCAGGACCGGCTGGTTCTCGTTGACATCGGTGGCCTTGTCGATGTAGCTCTCGAGCGC
>DATITN010000348.1:0-21287 GCA_035467795.1 Arachnia sp.
GGTGACGCTGACCGCCAGCCAGGGCGCCCAGACGGCACTGGACAGGGTGGGCGTCCCGCTGGCGCCACGCGTGTTGTGGCCCACCGGGCTCGACAGGCTGAGCGTCCGGATCGACGGTCGTCCCGTCAAGGGCAAGATCCCGCCCGACGAGCAACTCGCGGTGGGGCGGGCAGTCGCGCGTCTCTCCGATCTGGGGTGGGGAGGGCCGCTGCGTGAGCTGTTCGCATCCGACCGCGACGGGAACCCTCTGGACGCGGAGGTGCCGCCCGAGTTGGGCAGGGCGTGTCTTCGCGTCCTCAAGGAGTGGGGGTGGGACGCGCGTCCGGTGGCGGTGGCGTGGGTGCCGAGCCTCGGGCGTCCCCGTCTGGTTGAGTCGCGCGCCACGGGCATCGCGGCAGCCGGACGTCTGGAGGCTCTCGGTCCGCTCGGGCTCAGCCCCGGGGCCGAACGGCTTCGGGGTTCCACCAACAGCGCGTACCGCGTTCGCGATGTCTGGGACCGCTTCGTCGTGCCACCGGCCATGTCAGAGCGGCTCGCGAGCCTCGACGGCCCGATCCTCCTCGTCGACGACCTCGTCGACTCGCGCTGGACCATGACCGTGGCCGGACGACTCCTTCGGCGGGCAGGGGCCCGTGCCGTGCTTCCGCTCGCGCTCGGGTCGGTGGGCTGACGGGTCCCAGTGTGGGCCCAGGCAGAGACGGATCGAGGGGGTCTCGGGCCCTCGCCGGTGAACTTGCCAAGGCCGGAACGGAGCCCTGGCTATGGTCGTACGCTGGAAGAATCCCGACTTCAGGAGGATCCATGGACCTACTCAACCGCACGGACATCCAGTCGCTCGCCGCATCTGAGGCCGACGGAATCCACGTATCCCTCATGCTTCCCACCCACCGCTTCGGCAGTGGAATCCAAGCTGATCAGGTGCAGTGGAAGAACCTCGTGCACGGGGCCGAGTCCGTGTTGCTCCAGGAGATGCGTCGTCCAGATGTGGAGGCGCTCCTGGCCCCAGCCCGCGAACTGCTCAACAACAACCTGCCCTGGCAGTACATGAGCGACGGTCTGGCGATGTTCCTCACCCCGGCGGGTTCCCAGATGGTCCGCATCCCCGCGTCCCTGCCTACACTCGCCGCAGTCGGTGAGCACTTTGTGACCGGCCCTCTGATGCGGCTGCTCTCCGGCGACGCACACTTCCTGCTGCTGGCCATCAGCCAGGGCTCCGTGCGTCTCATGGACGGCAGCCGGCACACGGTGCGTCAGATCGAGCTCGACGACGTTCCCACGAGCCTGGCAGACGTGGTGGAGCCCAGCGGACGCTCAGACTCCATGGCCCGGTCGTTGAACGCCGGGCGCGGCGGCAGGGCCGTCTTCTACGGCCACGGCGTGGGCGCGGACGAGGCGAAGAAGGACGATGTGATCCGGTTCTTCCGCGAGGTGGAGGCTGGTCTCCGCGAGGTGCTCGCCGGCCAGACGGCCCCGCTGGTGCTCGTGGGCCTGGAGCAGAACGTATCGGCCTACCGGGAACTCAACACCTATGCCGAGGTGCTTGACGAGGCCGTGCTCCGCAGCCCCGACGAGCTGTCGGCCGACGAGTTGCACCAGGTGGCGTGGCCGCTGGTCGAGGGCCGACTTCGAGCCGACCGAACCCGGCTCATTTCGCGCTTCCACGACCTGAAGGGCACCGGCGGCCAGGTGTCCAGCGATGTGGACGCCGTGAGCGACGCTGCGGAGCAGGGGCGCGTCGAGACGCTGTTCATCCGCTCGGATCCGTGGTGCTGGGAGCGGGTCGAGGACGGAGGCGACCCTCCCGTCGTCCGTCTGGGGACCGACGACCGCTTCGCCGCGTGCGAGGAGGTGGAGGCCGCGGCCAGGCACACGCTTGCGTACGGGGGCATGGTCCACGCCACGTCGCAGGAGGTGGTGGCCGACAGCGAGCTGGCCGCGATCCTTCGCTACTGAGCCCGGCGGGTCACTCCTTGCGCCCGTCGGCCATGAGGGCCGCCCTGGCGAGTCGGGAACCGGAGGGTCCCGCAGCCAGGCCACCCGAAATGCGCTGACGGAGCGTGGGGGAGTCGCCCAGGTTCTGTACCACCGGTGACAGCTCCTGGTAGAGGTGGTGTCCCTCGATGGGGCCCTGGTCGCCTGTGTGCCAGCCCAGCTCGGTCAGCATCGAGGCCACCTCGCCGAGGGGGACGGCGCCCCTCTCGTCTGTGGCCGCGTAGGCCAGCATGAGGAGGGCGGCGTCGCGCTCGAAGCCCTCGGCCGACGGGATGAGCAGGTCCGCCAGGCCCGCCCACAATGCGGCCGGATCCCTCTGGAGCTTCTTCCCCAGCCTCGTGGACTTCAACCTGCCGTGGTACACCCTCAGCAGCCCCAGACGCTGCAGCGTGAGGCGGAAGTGCAGCAGGGGGCGGGCTGATCCCTCCCGGTTCACCGCACCGATCCATCCACTCATGCAGGGAAGCATGGCCGCGGCGTCCGACACGTGGGCCGGCTTCAGGTAGCCGGCGCTCGTCATCTCCAACCCGTTGCCCGCCGCGGCGTCGAGGAACCACTGGATCGGGGCCAACGCCTCCACCGGTACCGGGTCGTCGTCGTCCTCTGGCAGATCGATGAGGCGTCCGAGCAGTTCGAGCGCCGCCTCGTCGTGGGACAGGCTCATGAGCATGATCACCAACCGGTGCGGCAGTGAGGTCATCGTGGCCCTGAAGCGGGGATCGAGCAGCCAGGCATTGAGCTCCGCGGCGTCGAAGAGTTCGAGGTCGTAGAGGTACTCGGCCAGAGATTCAGCGTCGCGCAGCCCCCCGCAGTCCTCAGGCGGGGCGGCGCGCGCACCGTCGACCACCAGGGCGGGAGCATCGCCCGGCAGCATCGGCAGGACTCGCTCCAGGCGGATGGTGATGTCCCAGTTGTCGCCGTAGTCGTAGACGTAGTTCAGGACGTCGCCAGGCTGCTGGAGGACCTCGTCCAACCTGACCTCGGAGGCGGCCGCGGATTCGCCGTCGGCCGGATCCTCTTCTTCGGCGTCGAACTCGCACAGGAAGATCTGGGCCGAGCGATCGAAGGGGTCGCCGCCGAGCGAGAACCGGTACAGGTGGGTGCCGCTCCAGGCAAACGCCATCTGCAGCGTGTGATGGACCATTTCTAAAGGCAGATCTGAGCGGAGCGCGAGGGTCCGCCAGATCGGCGGGTTCGAATCGCGAAGCTCGGCGCGGACGTGAAAGATCACGGGCCCCGCGAGCCGCGGACGCCGGAGTTCCGGGCGGCCGGGCGTGGCGAGATCGCTGGTCAGGACCGTCGCGAGCCGCCGTAGGTCGGCCAGTTCGGTGCCCGAGACCGCCTGCTCGAATCGGCGGCGAAACTCGGCTTCTGCTGGGTCGGTTCCGGTCATGGCTCAACGCTAGCGGCTCGTGGTTGCTCACAGGCTCGACCGCACTCGCCGGGAACAAGCATTGGACCCACGTGCGTAGGCTGCTGCCGTGTGAGAGCAGTAAAGGACGATCCAGCGGGGATGGCGCCTGAACGATCGCACGGGTGGGCTGTGGCGGCAATCGGCTCAGCACTGCTGGGCGCGGCAATCGTGGCGGGAAGCATCCTGGCCATCAGGCTGGAGCTGACAGGGCTCGGCCGACCGAGGGACGCTGCGCCGCGGATCGGATATCTGTTCCTTCTGGGCATGGGAATCGCTGGCAGCATCGGGGTCACTGCGTGGGCGGCCCGGAAAGGTATGGGGCCGTGGTGGCCGATCGTCCCGGTGCTCATGACCCTGGCCACCGCCGCCACCTGGCTGCTTCTGGGCGTGTGAACGAGGCGACGGGTGGTCTCCGTCGCCGTGGTGGTAAATGCTTGTGGCTGTGCGAATCGTCCCGCCGCTAGGCGAGCATGCGGGTGCCGCCCGGGGTGACTTCGTACCGGTAGCCCAGTGGGCTGAACCAGTAGATCTGGCTTGGTCTGGGTTGGTCGACGCGCCAGGCGCGCGCGGTTTTGGCGCGGTGGGCGCGTCGGCTGAGGGGGGCGAGGTTCCCGATCCGGGTCTGGCCGCGGCAACCGGTCCAGCCGAGCTTCTCCTGGGTGACGATCCAGCGGTCGGTGACGGCGTCGGCTGATTCGGCGGGCAGGTCCAGGCACATCGACGCCGCCTTGCAGGCACGCCCTGCCTCGATCCGGCCCTGCTGCATCGCCGAGTAGAGACGGGGATGGCGATGCTTCAATCCCAGCGCATCGGCCAGCTTCGAGGCCGCGACGATGGGTGGGCAGCGCAGCAAACCGGCCAGCTCCAGACCGATGAATTCGGACACGGCCGGGGTTCCGATGCCCCCGACCACCACCTTGCGCTCGGCGAGGACCTCGATCACGTCGTCGTAGCCCACCTCGTCGTGTTCCGCGAGGTGACACAGCAGGGTCAGGGTCTGGGCTTCTGCGAAACGGCGCAGTTCGTCGGCGGAGCGCAACTGCTCCGCGATCTCACGCGCCTGGTCCTTCATGGGTTCCACGCTATGTGCGACCACTGACATTTCTCGCTCCCCAGAGGGTGCCTGGCAGAAATTCTTCGAGAGTTTTTTCTGAGGGTCACTTGGGCGTGCGGCGCCGGTGACGGGGCCTCGACGCGGCGGGTGAATTGGCTTGTCAGCTTACGTTTCCTAGGCTTCGAGGCCGCTTCGCGGCTCCTCAGCCAACGGTTGATCGCCACCTTCTCGGCCAGCAGATCGTGACGGTTACTGCGAGGGTCGGGCGACAGGGCCAGGTGGTCGATCGCTGCGGACAGATCGCCGAGCCGTGGCGTTCACGACCCTTCCGCCAACCCTCGCCGACTCAGGGGGCTCTCCCCCGAGCAGGTGTCTGGCGGAATCGTCGGTGGGTGTCAGAACGGTAACGATTCGGCCGTGGTCGTTGACACCCGAGCGGCGGGGGTTGGAGCATGGCGGCACCTTGAACGATCAACGGAGGCCCAATGAAGAAGCCGACGCTCGCCAGCCTGGCCGCGGAGCTGAGGGTCTCACGCCAGACCATCTCGAACGTCATCAACTTCCCTGACCGCGTCAGGGCGGAAACCAGGGCTCGGGTCCAGGACGCCATCGATCACTCCGGCTACCGGCCCTCCGCCGCCGCCCGAGCGCTGCGCAACCAGCGAGCCATGGCCGTGGGCATCCGGCTCAGCGCGCCCCGCAACGGCATCTCCGGTGCCTTCATGGACGACTTCCTGCGTGAGCTCGTCACCGTCGCAGACGAGCGCGGGTACCGCGTGGTCGTGTTTCCCGCCGACTCCAGGGACGAGGAGGTGGAGCGGCTTGTGGAGTTGCGCGCCAGCCTCGCCATCGACGGGGGCATCCTCACCGACACGTGGACGGGCGACGATCGTCCCGCCTGCCTGGCCGAGGCTGGTGTCGCGTTCGTGGCGTTCGGCCGGCCCTGGGGCGCAGACGACCACGGCCAGTGGGTGGACGTCGACGGGCGCGCGGGGGCGGGGGAGGCCGTGCGCTTCCTGCAGGAACGCGGGCACGAGAGGATCGGGTTCCTCGGCTGGTCCGACGGTTCGCCGGTGGGGGAGGATCGTCACGCCGGCTGGCAGGCGGCCCTGGGGCTGAGCGACGACGACGCCCGTCAGCTCACCGTCGAGGGCGAGGATTCGGTGGATGCGGGGGGCGCGGGCATGGCCGAGCTGCTGGCCCGGGGGGCAACGGCAGCCGTCTGCGCCTCAGACGCCTTGGCGCTGGGGGCATTCATCGCGAATCAGGGCGTGACTCGGACGCATGTGGTGGGCTTCGACGACAGCCCCGTGGCACGGGCCATCGGAATCCCCAGCCTCCGCCAGCCCGTCGACGAACTGGCCCGGCTGGTCTTCGAAAAGGCGTTGTCGCAGATGACCGGGGTGGACGAAGAGGCGGGCGGCGTGCTGGTCAAGCCGGTCCTGGAGGCCCGCGGGAACTGAGCTGGGGGCTGCGTCAGTCCATGTCAGGGACGGCGTCCCTGGCGTCGGTGTAGTCCTCCCCGCACAGCTCCAGCAGGTCCACCAGCATCGAGCGGACCTGGGCCAGCACCACGGTGGAGGACAGCTTCGGCAGGATCGGTACGTGGGCTGACCGCTCGGCGAGCGCGCGCAGCGCATCCAGCTTGGCGGTGGGGAGCCTGCGGGCGAACAGCTCGGCCGCACACTCGTCGATCACCTGCGCGAACTCGGTCAACAGCTCCAGGTATTCCTCCGGCACAGTCTCACCCCGGTGCGCGGCCACCGCACACCTGCGCGCCAGCACCCGCAGGTTGCGGATGAACCGGTCCAGCGGGACGACGAGGTCCGCCACCTGCAGCGCGGCGTCACGATGCCGGCGGAGGAAGGGCGAGGTGCGGACCACGGCCATACCCTCCGACGATGCGGCAAGCAGCGCGGACAGCTCGCTCTCCGTGGCGCGGGCCCGCTTCAGGAGCTGATCCGCCACTTCGGCATCGTGCCTCTGCAGTGCGCCCACCATCGCGCGCACCGTGATGGCCGCCTCGTGGAGCACCTTGGCCGCGATCATTCGCGGACGATCGATTGGTGACGTGGGCGCCACCGTGGCGAACAGCAGCGCCACGGCGCATCCGACGAGTGCGTCCTGCCACCGTGAGATGCCGGCGTCGACGCCGGGGAGCACCGTCAACACCGCCGCCGCCTGGACCGCCGACTGCGTCACCATCAGGGTGCGCGCCCCCAGCCAGGTGGTGATGGACATCGCCATGGCCACCACCAGAATGATCTGCCAGACGCCGGTGCCGAAGTAGTGCACGAACACGTCGCCCACGAACACCCCGACAGTGACCCCGACGGCCACCTCCACAACGCGTCCCAGGCGCTGGCCGAACGAGAAACCAAGACAGATGATGGCGGCCACGGTGGCCAGGAACGGCTCCTCATGGTCGAGCAGGCGCCGGGCTATCCACCACGATGTCCCGGCTGCCAGCGAGATCTGCAGGATCATGAACAGCCGCGACCGCCACCGCCCGACGCGCCGCTGTTGGGAGCGCCACCCACGCCTGGCGGTGCGCTCTGACACGTCGAAAGCCCGGATTGAGGCCCGTTGCAGCGCGCGCCCCGTGTCGTGCCACGAGAACCCGTGCCCCTGCTCCTCCGCCATGGCGCCTATCCTGCCGTCTCAGCCATGTTTGCGCGCGTGGAGAGCGTCGCGGGTGACAGGAGTGCCCGATGGGTAGACTGAACCAGCCGTTGACCGTTGCCGGAAGGGAACCCAAGAAATGCGCCGAGCCCGCACCATGGGGATCGTCCTGGTCCTTCTGCTGTCGACGGCGCTGGGGGCGTGCACGCGCCCGCCCGTCGAGGAGGAAGAAGAGGCGCGCACCCTCACCATCGGGGCCACCGGTGAGCCCGCCGGTCTGGACATGATCACCGTCTCAGGCGCGGGCACGCCCTTCGTGCTCCTCTACAACGTCTACGAGACCCTGGTGAAGCTCGACGGTGAGGGAACGATCCGGCCGCTGCTCGCCTCCGAGTGGCTCACCTCCGAGGACAACACCGTCTACACCTTCACCATCGACTCGGGCGCCCGCTTCGCCTCCGGCACGGACGTCACAGCAGAGGCGGTCGTCGAGAGCTTCGAACGCAACCGGGGCACTGCGGCCACTGACCAGATCAAGGGCAAGTGGGCCGCCGTGGACACCATTGAAGCCCTCGACGAGGACACCGTCGAGATCACGCTCAACCAGCCGTCGAACCAGTGGCTCTACGAGATGACCGGCCCGGCCGGAATAGTCACGGACCCCACCGGCGCAGCCAACCTGAGCACCACCCCCGCCGGCTCCGGCCCGTTCCAGTTCGTGGAATGGGAGGAGGGATCCTCTGTGGAGCTGAAGTCAAACCCCAGCTACTGGGCCACACCCAGCAGGTTCGGATCGGTCATCTTCCGCTACTACGCGGACCCCAACGCCATGAACACCGCGATGCTCGCCGGGCAGCTGGACATCATCTCCAACCTGACGGTGCCCCAGGCCATCGGCCAGTTCGACGATGAGGAGCGCTTCACCGTCCACGAGGGCACCACCGACGGCGAGGTGGTGCTCGGGTTCAACCACCGCACCCCCGCGCTGCAGGACCTCAAGGTGCGCCAGGCCATCAACCACGCCATCGACCGTGAGGCCCTCATCGACGCCGCATGGGGCGGCAAGGGCACCTTGATCGGCTCCATGGTGCCGCCCACGGACCCCTGGTTCGAGGACCTGTCAGATACCTACCCCTTCGACCAGGCCAAGGCGCGCGAGCTCCTCGCGGAGGCCGGCTACGCCACCGGCCTCACCCTGCGGCTGCGGGTGCCGAACCTTCCCTACGGGCCGCCGGCCGGCCGCTACATCGCGGCCAAGCTGCAGGAGGTGGGGATCACCGTCGAGCTCGACGAGCTGGAATTCCCCGCCCGCTGGCTGGACCTGGTCTACACCGCGCACGACTACGACATGACCATCGTGGCCCACGTCGAACCCCGCGACATCGGCGCGTTCGCCAACCCCGAGTACTACTGGGGCTACGACAACCCCGAGTTCCAGGAGCTCATCGCCGAGGCAGACGCCGGCACCCCCGAGGAGCAGGTGGCCAAGCTCAAGGAGGCCGCCCGGATCCTCGCCGACGACGCCGCCGCGGACTGGCTGTTCCTGTTGCCCAACCTCATCATCACCACCCCCGAGATCTCCGGCATCCAGGCCAACCAGATCAGCCTCGCCTTCGACCTCACCACGATTGCCGCCAGGAGCTAGCCCATGGCCCTTCGCCGGGCGGCCGTGCGGGTGGCGTGGCTGCTCGCGAGCCTCCTGCTCGCGTCCCTGCTGATCTTCGCCGCCACCAACGCGCTGCCCGGCGACATCGCCCAGGTGATCCTCGGCACCAACGCCTCACCCGGCGAGGCGGAGCGGCTGCGGGCCGAACTGGGCCTCGACCGCCCCTTCCTCACCCGGTACCTGGAGTGGCTGTGGGGGGCAGTGCGGTTCGACTTCGGGGTGTCCTACTTCAGCCGCCGGCCCATCGCGCCGCTGATTGCGTCGCGCCTGGAGGTGTCGGCCTGGCTGATCCTCTTCGGCATGCTGGCGGCCATCCTCATCGCGCTCCCAGTGGGCGCCTACGCCGCCGTGCGTCGCCGTCACGCCGACGGTGTCGTGGTCTCGGCCCTCTCCCAGGTGGGTCTCGCGGTGCCAGCCTTCTGGGCCGGTATCTGGCTCGTGGTCCTCTTCGCGGTGCAGCTCCGGTGGCTCCCGGCCGGCGGCTACGTCTCCTACTGGGACTCGGTGGGGGAGTGGATCCGGCACCTGATCCTGCCCGTCACGTCCCTGGCCATCGTGCAGGCCAGCGTCATCTCCCGCTACGTCCGCAGCTCGGTGCTGGAGGTGATCCATGAGGACTACTTCCGCACGGCCCGCGCCGTCGGGTGGTCACACACCGGAGCACTGTGGCGCCACGGGTTGCGCAACGCAGCCATCTCGCTGCTGACCGTCATCGGACTGCAACTGGCCACACTCCTGGTGGGGGCCATCATCATCGAGCAGGTTTTCGCGCTGCCCGGGCTTGGATCCTCGCTCCTGCTGGCCGTCTCGCAGCGCGACCTCGGCGTGGTCCAGGCAATCGTCCTGCTGCTGGTCTGGGCGGTGCTGGTGATCAACTTCCTGGTCGACATCGCCTACCAGATCATCGACCCACGGCTGCGGCGAAGCGGTGAGGCCCGATGAAGCGCGGCACGCTCTACCTGGGCGCCGCGCTGATCGGGATCGTGGTCCTGATGGCCGCCGTCGGCCTGGTCTGGACCCCGTTCCCGCCCGACGCTGTGGTCTCCACGGGGCTGCAGCCCCCCGGCTGGCCGTACCTGTTGGGCACCGACGGCCTGGGCGGGGACATCTTCTCCCGGCTCCTCAGCGGGGCGAAGATCTGCCTGCTCGTCGGCATCGTCTCGGTGGCGGTGGCGGCCGGGATAGGCGTGCCGTTGGGCATCGTCTCCGGCATGGTCCGCGGCTGGCCGGGGGAGATCCCCGCGCGCCTCGCAGACATCCTGTACGGCTTCCCCGCGCTGCTGCTGGCCATCCTCTTCGCGGCGGCGCTGGGGGGCTCCACCTGGACCGCCATGATGGCCATCGCGCTCGCCTCCATCCCCGCATTCGTGCGCATCGCGCGGGCGGCGACGCTGCAGGTGATGAGCCAGGGCTACGTGGAGGCCGCCAGGCTCAGCGGCACCCCCTACCTCGCCGTCGCGTGGCGGCACGTGCTGCCCAACATCGCGCCCATCGTCGGAGTGCAGGTCTCGGTCAGCATCGGCATCGCCATCCTCGCCGAGGCGGGTCTGTCCTACCTCGGCCTCGGCTCCGGTCCCGAGGCCCCCACCTGGGGGCGGATGCTCCGGGAGGCGCAGGGCTACATCTTCAACGCTCCGCTGCTCGCGCTGTGGCCCGGGCTCGCCATCGCGGTGGCCACCATGGGGTTCAACCTGCTCGGGGACGGGCTGCGGGACCTGCTGGACCCGAGGCTGAGGGAGATCCGATGAGCTACCTCGAGGTCCAAGACCTCCGCGTCGAGTTCGGCGGACGCCAGCAGCCGGCGCTGCGTGGGATCAGCTTCGCCGTCGACGAGCGCGAGCGGCTTGGCATCATCGGCCAGTCCGGCTCGGGGAAGTCCGTGACGGCGCTCGCCATCATGGGCCTGCTGCCCGCCCACGCCCAGATCACCGGAAGCATCAGGCTTGGTGGGCGCGAGCTCGTGGGCCTCCCCGAGCGGGAGCTCCAGAAGCTGCGCGGCGACGAGATCTCCATGATCTTCCAGGAACCGATGACGGCGCTGGACCCCACCATGAAGGTGGGCCGTCAGGTGGGCGAGGTGGTGGCGCTGCATCACGGCGAGCGGCGCGGCGCCATCCACGACGAGGTGCTCACCTGGCTGGGCCGCGTCGGCATCACCGAGCCCGACCGCATCGCGGACTCCTATCCTCACGAGCTCTCAGGTGGGCAGCGGCAGCGGGCGCTGATCGCGATGGCGCTGGCCAACCAGCCCGGCCTGGTGCTCTGCGACGAGCCCACCACCGCCCTCGACGTGCTGGTGCAGCGCCAGATCCTGCTACTCCTCGCCGAGCAGCTGGCGGACAGGGCCGCGGTGTTCGTCTCGCACGACCTGGCCGTGGTGCGCCAGGTGTGCCAACGGGTGGCGGTGATGCTGCGGGGCGAGATCGTGGAGCAGGGCACCATCGACGAGGTCATCGCCCACCCCCGTCACCCCTACACGCAGGGGCTCATCGCGTCGGCGAGGATAGACCGGGTGGAGCCCGGGCAACCGCTGCCCAGCGTCGAGGACTTCTACCCGGGGGTCTCGTCATGAGCCTGGTGGAGCTGCGTGACGCCGAGGTCACCTACCGCAGAGCGGGCAAGCCGTTCGTCGCGCTCCACGGCGTCGATCTCGCGGTCGGTCGGGGGGAGCGGATCGGCATCGTGGGCGGCTCCGGATCGGGCAAGACGACGATGGCGCGCCTGATGCTGGGGCTGCAGCCGCCGTCGCGCGGGGACGTCCTGTTCGACGGCCGATCCATCGTCGGGTTGAAGGAGAGGGACCGTGGCTTCCTGCGGTCCGCCGCGTCGATGGTGTTCCAGGACCCCAACTCCTCCCTGAACCCGAGGATGCGGCTGGGCGACATCGTGGCTGAACCGTTGCGGTCCCCGGTCCTCCGCGGTCGCGGCGACGTGCCGCAGCCCACCCGGGACGTGGTCGCCGCGGCGCTGCTGGGCGTGGGGCTGACGGAGGAGATGATGGACCGGTTCCCGCATCAACTCTCCGGCGGGCAGCGGCAGCGGGTGGCCATCGCGCGGGCCCTGATCAGCGACCCGTCTCTCCTGGTGGCCGACGAGCCGGTCTCGGCGCTTGATGTCTCGGTCCGCGCGCAGGTGCTGAACCTGCTCACCGCGGAGGTCCAGGAGCGCTCCCTCACACTGGTGCTCGTCTCCCACGATCTGGCCATCGTGCGGCACCTGTGCGAGCGGGTGGTGGTGGTCAACGCCGGGCGGATCGTCGAGCAGGGCGCCGTCGCCGACGTGCTGGGCGCGCCCCGGCACCCCTACACCGCAGCCCTGCTGGACGCCACGCTGACCCTCTGACCTACGCCGCGAGCGGACGGGTTCGGGGCACCGGGGCGCGCGGGCCTAGAATGCCCAGCGTGAAGGCACTGCTACTTGAGAACATCCACCCCGACGCCGTCAAGGCTCTCCAGGCCAAGGGCTACGAGGTCGACTCCCGGCCCGGGGCGCTGGCCGAGCGAGACCTGATGGCCGCCCTCAAAGGGGTGGACTACCTCGGCATCCGATCACGCACCTACGTCACGCGCGCCGTCCTGGATTCGGCGCCGGAGCTCAGCGCCATCGGCGCCTTCTGCATCGGCACCAACCAGATCGATCTGGAGGCGGCCACGGACCACGGTGTCGCGGTGTTCAACGCGCCCTACTCCAACACCCGCTCCGTGGTGGAGCTGGCCATCGCCGAGATCATCTCCATGGCCCGCCGGCTCACGGACCGCAACCGCGACATGCACGCGGGCGTGTGGGACAAGTCCGCCGTCGGCTCGCACGAGGTGCGCGGCCGCACCCTGGGCATCATCGGGTACGGCAACATCGGCTCTCAGCTGTCGGTGGTGGCGGAGTCGCTGGGGATGCGGGTGATCTTCTACGACCTGGTGGACCGCCTGGCGCTCGGCAACGCGCGCCGCGTCGACTCCCTCGAGGAGCTGCTCGGAGAGGCAGAGACGGTGTCTCTGCACGTGGACGGTCGGCCCGAGAACAAGGACATGTTCGGCGCGGAGCAGTTCGCCGCGATGCGGCCGCGTTCGCTGTTCCTTAACCTGTGTCGCGGGGCCGTCGTGGACCTGGACGCGCTCTACGACAACCTCGTCTCCGGCCACGTCGCCGGGGCCGCGATCGACGTGTTCCCCTCGGAGCCGAAGGCCAAGGACGAGCCGTTCGTCTCCAGGCTTCAGGGACTCAGCAACGTGATCCTCACCCCGCACGTGGGAGGCTCGACGCAGGAGGCCCAGGTGGACATCGGCCGCTTCGTCGCAGGCAAGCTCAACGACTACGAGACCCTCGGATCGACGTCCATGAGCGTCAACCTCCCCGAGGTGCCGGCCGGCCCCACGTCGACGGCGCGAGTCGTGCACCTGCACCACAACGTGCCCGGCGTCTTGGCCCGGCTGAATCAGCTGTTCGCCACGCACAACATGAACATCGGCTCGCAGACGCTGGCCACCCGTGGCCAGTTGGGCTACGTGGTCACCGACGTGCAGGGCGAGAAGTACGACGGGCTGCTGGCAGACCTTGAGGCTCTCGACGAGACGGTGCGCGTCCGCGTCCTCTGAGCCACGCGGAGCTTCAGCCGGCGGGGGTGCGCAGGAACTCGAGGGCGGCGTGGTGGAGCAGACCGTTGGTGGCCAGAGCCCCCGGTCCGCCCACGCCGTCGACGCCGTCGAGGTTGGTGAACCGGCCGCCCGCCTCGCGGACGATGACCTCGAGCGCGGCCATGTCGTACAACTCCAGGTCCGGCTCGCAGGCCACGTCCACGGAGCCCTCGGCCACCAGCATGTAGCTCCAGAAGTCGCCGTAGGCACGGGTCCGCCACGAGCTGCGCATCAGGTCGATGAAACCTTGGCCGCGGCCGGTGTCCACCCACTCAGAGATGTCCGAGTAGGACAGCGACGCGTCACCGATGGTTTCCACGCGGCTCACCCGCAGCTCGGTTGAGCTGAGGAGCGAGCGTCCCGTGTAGGCGCCGCCGCCGGTGCTCGCCCACCACCGCCTGTTCAGCGCGGGGGCCGACACCACGGAGGCGGCGATCTCCCCATCCACCTCCAGGGCGATCAGTGTGGCCCAGACGGGCACCCCGCGCAGATAGTTCTTGGTGCCGTCGATGGGGTCGATGATCCAGCGCCGGGACGACTTTCCGGTGTCACTGAACTCCTCGCCGTGGACCGCGTCGCGGGGCCGGGTGCGGGCGAGGGTGCGGCGGATGGACTCCTCGACGGCGGTGTCTGCCTCCGTCACCGGGGTGTTGTCCGGCTTGCTGGTGAACCTCAGATCCTGAGCCTTGAACTTGCTCATCGACAGCGAATCCGCGTCGTCTGCCATGAGGTGCGCCAGGCGCAGATCGTCCGTGAGGTCCTTCGAGACAGCCATGGGCCAAACCTAGCGCGTCGGGCGCACGAATCAGGTGAACGCCCGGCCCATCCTGCGGAACGAGGCCAGCCGCTCCGGGGCCAGCGTCCCCGCTGCGACGGCATCGTCGAGGGCGCACTCGATCACGCCGGTGAGGTGGCTGCAGCCACGGGGGCAGTCCTCGGCGAACTCCGCCAGGTCCGGGAAGGCGCCCAGGATCGAGGAGGTCTGCACGTGGCTGATCCCGAAGGAGCGCACGCCGGGGGTGTCGACGATCCAGCCGCCACCGGGGAGCTCCATCGCGATGGCCGACGTGGAGGTGTGCCGACCCTTGCCGGTCAGCTCGCTCACCTCCGCTGTCGCGCGCATAGCGCCGGGGATCAGGCGGTTGACCAGCGTGGACTTGCCCACCCCCGAGTGCCCGACGAACACCGTCACCCGGTCTGTGAGGGCCTCACGAACCGCGCTCAGGTCCGCCTCCGGGTCGGTCACCAGGATGGGGACCCCCAGCGGCTCGTAGGCGTGCCGCAGCTCGACGGGGCTGGCCAGGTCCGCCTTGGTGAGGCACAGCACAGGCTTGATGCGGGCGTCGAAGGCCGCCACCAGGATCCGGTCGATCATTCCCATCCGCGGGGGAGGGTCCGCCAGGGCCGTGACGATGAACAGTTGATCCGCGTTGGCGACGATGGGTCGTTCGAAGGTGTCGGCGTCGTCTGCGGAGCGGCGAAGCACCGTGGTGCGCTCCAGCACCTCCACGATGCGCGACAGGGTGCCCTCCTCGCCGGTGGAGTCCCCATCCAGCCTCACGTTGTCTCCGACGAGCACGCCGCCCTTGCGGTCGATCAGCCGTCCGCGCACCGCCGTGACGTCGTTGCCGTTGAGGGTGCAGCGGTAGCGGCCGCGGTCCACGGAGATGACTCGGGCCACGGGGAGCTCAGAGTAGTCGGGCCGCTCCTTGGTGCGGGGCCGGGAGCGACGGCGGGGCCTGTCGAAGCCGCTGTGGTCGTCCTCGCGCAGGGAGTTCACCGGTGCCTCACCGGCGGACCAGCCCGTTCCAGTCCCGGGCGAAGTGCGGCATCGTCTTGGACACGCACTCGATGTCCGTGACCTCGATCCCGCGCACCCTGAGGGCCAGGAGTGCGGCGAAGTGCACCATCCTGTGGTCGGCATAGGTGTGCAGCACGGCCGGCCGAAGCTCACCGCCTCCGACGATCCTGAGCCCGTCATCGGTCTCCTCGGCCTCGGCGCCCAACCGGCGCAGCTCGTTGACCAGCGCCGCGAGCCGATCCGTCTCGTGCCCACGGATGTGGGCGACGCCGCGGATGGTGGTGGTGCCCTCGGCGAGCGCCCCCAGCGCCGCGACCACGGGAGTGAGCTCGGAGGCGGTGGTGAGGTCCACGTCGATGCCCGTGAGCCGCCCCGTCCCGGTGACCGTGGCGGTGCCGACGGAGCGTTCCACAGTTGCCCCCATCGCCGTGACCACGTCGAGGAACACGGCGCCCGGCTGCAGGCTGCGCCTCGGCCAGCCGGGGACGGTGACCCGCCCTCCGGTGACCGCAGCGGCCGCGAGGAACACCGCGGCGTTGGTGAGATCCGGCTCGATGGTGTGGCTGCGGGCCGCGATCCTGCTGGGGAACACCTGCCAGGTCCGGTCATCCTGCTCCACCACCTGGACCCCTACGTCGCGCAGCATGCTGGCCGTCATCTCGATGTGGGGCCGCGACGGCAAGCGGTCTCCCGTGTGTCTCAGCGTCAGGCCGCGGGGGAGCCGGGCGCCGACGAGCAGCAGACCGGAGATGAACTGGCTGGAAGCCGAGGCGTCGATGTTGGCCGTCGAACGTGGCTCGGCGGGTGGGCTTAGGGTGAAGGGAAGGGCATCGCCGGAGATCACCGCGCCCAGCTGGCGCAGCCCGTCCAGGAGCGGGCCCATGGGGCGTTGGCTGGCGTGCGGGTCACCGACGAACGACGACGGCCCGTCGGCCAGCAGCGCGAGCGGCGGCACGAATCTCATCACAGTGCCGGCGAGCCCGCAGTCGATGAGCGCGGCGCCCTTGAAGCGCTGGGGCGGTGACACGACGAGCGTCTCGCCACGGTCCTCGACGCGCACGCCCAGGGCCCGGAGAGCCCCGACCATCAGTGCGGAGTCCCGCGACTCCAACGCGCCGGTGAGGGTGCTGGGCCCGTCTGCCAGGGCGGCCAGGACGAGGGCGCGGTTGGTCTCCGACTTCGAGCCGGGCACGCGCACCTCCCCCTCGACGGGGGTCAGGGCACGGGGTAGCGGGTAGGTCATCAGCTGACGGTGGCCTCGATCTTCTTGCTGAACGCCTTGGCCGACCTGCGGGCCCGCTTCGCGAGCTGCTTTGCCCGCTTCTCCGCGCGTTCTGCGGCCTTCTGGGCGGAGCGGCTCACGTCACCGCCCAAGGCGGCGGCCTTCTTTTCGGTGACCTTCGCGGCGTGATCAGCCCGCCACGACAGGCTGGGCTTGCCCTCGGTGTCCTGCGCGGCGAGCACAGCGGCGCCCAGGAGCGCAGCGTTGCGCATCACCTCGGGCCGGGCGGCGTCCTTGGCCACCTTCGTGGCGTCCTTGTCCGGCATGGCGATGGCGAGATTCAGCACGGACGCCTTGGCCAGCAGCACTGCCCCCAGGCGGCGGCCGATCCCGGTGGCGTACATCACGCCGCCCGCGATCTGCGCCACGCCCGCGAGGCGCACCCACGTCTCAGCCTTCTCGGGCACGTACGAGGCGACGTCTGCCGGCACCACACGCTGGAGGAGAGGCGAGACGGCGGAGGTGAAGCGCTCGGCGTCCGGCGCGAGCTCACCGGGCCTGGTGACAGCCTTCACCCCCTCGGCGATGAAGTAGCTGGCGAACAGACTCCGGGCAACAAATCGCAGCAGACTCATGCGGCCACACTACTACTAGGCTTCGAGCATGTGCGGACGTTACGCGGCCACCGCGAATCCCGACGAGCTCGTCGAGGAGTTCGAGATCTCCTTCGTGGCCGACGAGATGGCGGAGGTGTGCGCCCCCCGCTACAACATCGCCCCCACGGACCTGGTGCCGGGCGTCCTGGACCGGGCCTCCGACGGGCAGGTGACGCGCAAGCTGGTGCCGCTCCGCTGGGGGCTGGTGCCCAGCTGGGCCAAGGCTCCGGGCTCCACCATGATCAACGCCCGCGTGGAGACCGTCACCGAGAAGCCGGCCTACCGCAAGGCGGCGGCCGCCCGCCGCTGCCTGCTGCCCGCCGTCGGCTACTACGAGTGGCGCTCCGAGACGCCCGAGGGCGCCGCCAAGCCCGTCAAGCAGCCCTACTTCCTGCGGCCGCCGTCCGGCCTCCTGGTGATGGCCGGCCTCTATGAGTTCTGGAGGGGGCCCGACGGGTGGCTGACCTCCACCACCATCCTCACGACGGAGGCCACCGACGAGCTCGGCTGGGTGCACGACCGGATGCCGATGACTGTCCCTCGCGAGGCCAGGGAACACTGGTTGGATCCAGGGCTGACGGACGCTCAGGCGGCGGTGTCGCTGCTGCAGGCGCCGACGTCGCTGGCCCACCTGAAGGTGTCGCGGGCGGTCAACACGGTGGGCACCGACGGTCCGCAGCTGATCGAGGCGCTGCCCGACTGATCTCGTGGGCACCGCCGGGAATAGACCCCCGGGGGTGTGCGTTGTGGTGCTACATGAACGTCAAGCCCCTGGTGCACCGGCGCGCGCGGCCCGCAGCCGGCGCAGTTGTGGTGGCCGAGGCGGAGGCGATTGTCGCGAGGGCGCTATTCTCTCTTCTGATGGACAGCGAGCTCGCCGCGGCCCCCGGGGACGCAGACACCTTCGACGCCGAAGCAGAGGCGTTCGAGGAGGAAGCGCTGAGCCATGTGGACCGGCTGTACGCCGCCGCCATGCGGATGACCCGCAACCCTGCCGACGCCGAGGACATCGTCCAGGAGACCTACGCCAAGGCGTTCGCGTCGCGGCGCACCTTTACTCCTGGCACCAACCTGAAGGCCTGGCTGTACAGGATCCTCACCAACACCTACATCAACGCCTACCGCAAGGCGCAGCGCTCCCCCCAGTCCAGCAGCGACGACGCGGTCTCGGACTGGCAGCTCGCCCGCGCGGCCTCGCACGATTCGGCCGGACTGCGCAGCGCCGAGATGGAGGCCCTGGACCAGACCCCGGACGGGGTTGTGGCCGAGGCCATCGCACAGCTGCCTGAGAACTTCCGGATGGCGGTCCTGCTCAGCGATGTGGAGGGCTTCTCCTACAAGGAGATCGCCGAGATCATGGGCACCCCCATCGGCACCGTGATGAGCAGGCTCAACAGGGGCCGCTCGCAGCTGCGGGATCTGCTGGCCGATTACGCACGCGACAACGGCATCGGGCGCAGGAGTGGGGGACGGTGATGGCGGATCCGGACATGCACTCGCACGAGCACGACGAGATGGACGAGTGCGTGCAGGCGCTCTCGCAGGTCCATTCGTTCCTGCGCAACGAGCTCCTGGAGGGTGACGCGGACCTGATCCGGCTGCACCTTCACGCCTGTGAGCGATGTATGGAGAACTTCGAGATCGAATCCACGATCACCGAGATGATCCAGCGCAGTCAGCTGGCGGCCAAGGCGCCGGCCACGCTGAGTGCGCGGATCCAGACGATGCGCGTGACCCGCAGCCACTGACACAGGGACAACGCAACAGCCCCCGCAGGGATCCGCGGGGGCTTATTGGTTTTCGGGGCCTCGGCTCAGGTGTTGGGACGCTTGCCGTGGTTGGCCTTGTTCTTGCGGCGAGCGCGACGCTTGCGTCCGGTCTTACCCATGAGGATCTCCTTGTATTTCAGTAGCTAGGACACCACATTGTGCCAGATCGACCCCCGCGCATGCTAAAGCCCATCCATGGCAAGCTGGGTCCGTGATGCGAGACCTGGGACAGTTGACCGACGACGAGTGGCTGGACGCCTTCGTCTCCCAGTGGCATCTGCTGGCAGACCTCAGTTTCTCGGACCTGGTGCTGTGGAAGCCCCTCACCGAGGAGGGCGAGGTGTTCTCGTGCACCGCGCAGGTGCGGCCGGTGACCGGGCCGACCGCCCTGGAGGAGGACATCGTCGGGGAGACGATCGAGTTCGAGCCCGATCATCAGGTGACGGTCGCGTTCATGACCCACGCCATCGCCGAGACCAGCGACAACGAGCTGGGGGCCGGGATCCCGGTCGACGTGTGGGCCATCCCCGTGCTGCGGCACGACCGCCCCATCGCGGTCATCGAGCGCCACACCAACCAGATGGGGATGCGAGCCACCGGTGCGCTGGAGGAGAACTTCATCGAGGCCGCCGAGATCCTCACCCAGATGCTGATGCGCGGCGAGTTCCCGCTGGTCACGCCGTCGGACAAGGCGTTGGCGCCGCGCGCGGCCGACGGTGTCCTCAGGGTCCAGCCGGACGGCGTGATCTCGTACGCCAGCCCCAACGCGGTGACCGGTTTCCGCCGGCTCGGTGCCGTCGGCGACATCGAGGGGGAGCACTTCCGCGACCTGACGCGCCAGCTCCGCGACCGCGTCGAATCGATGGGGCAGACCGTGGACGCCGACCTCGACGGGCGGCTCACGCTGGAGTTCGACGTCGAGTCACGGGGCGCCTCGATGCGCTTCGTGCTGCTCCCGCTGTGGCTCGAATACACCTCCGCCGGCATGCTGGTGCTCTGCCGCGACACGACGGACCTCCGCCGCCGCGACCGGATGCTCGTCACCAAGGACGCCACCATCCGCGAGATCCACCACCGCGTGAAGAACAACCTTCAGACGGTGGCCGCGCTGTTGCGGATGCAGTCGCGCCGGCTGTCGTCACCGGAGGGCAAGGAGGCGCTGCGCGACGCCATGCGGAGGGTGTCCTCCATCGCGATGGTGCACGAGACGCTGAGCTACAGCCTGAGTGAGGCGGTGGCCTTCGACGAGGTCTGCGACAAGATTCTGGACATGGTGGGGGACCTGGCGGCGTCCCACGGCGTCGTCAAGGCCGTGCGACGGGGGTCGTTCGGGGTGATCCCGGCGGAGATGGCCACCTCGCTTTCCATGGTGGTGACCGAGCTCTGCCAGAATGCCGTCGAGCACGGCCTGGACGGCTCCTCCGGTTACGTCGAGGTGCTGCCCGAGCGGGTGGGTGGCGCTCTGACGATCCGGATCGTCGACGCCGGCCATGGACTGCCGGCGGACTTCATCCTGGGCAATCAGACCTCGCTCGGGTTGGCGATCATCTCCACCCTGATCAAGGACCTGCACGGCACGCTGACCATCGAGAACCGGCACGACACGCAGGGGGCGGTGGCCACGATCGCCCTGCAGGTGCCCGCCCTCGTCCCCTGAGGTCTCAGCGGAGAGGGACGAAGCTGAACAGGCCCTTGGCTCGACGCCGATGGACGCCGCCGTCGGGGCGCCTGTGCACCACCACCATCTCCCGGTCGGCCGGGAGGACCATGCGCCCGCCGGGCGCGAGCTGGTCCTCGAGCTCGGCGGGGACCCGGCCCCCGTCGGCCGACACCAGGATCCGGTCGAACGGCGCCGCGGCGGGCCAACCCAGTACTCCGGGCTGCGCCAGCTCGACGCGAGCCCACGGCCACCCGCTGCCCAGGTTCGTGCGGCCCATCGATACCAGCTCAGGCGCGATGTCGACGCCGATCACCAGTCCATCGGGGCCGACGAGCTCGGCCAGCAGCGCGGTGGTCCACCCGGAACCGCTGCCGACGTCAAGCACGCGTTGCCCGGGGTGGACGTCCAGGAGTTCGAGCATGAAGCGCACCGTGGATGGCTGCGAATTGGTGGCCCCGTGGCCGATGGCCAGTGGGGCGTCGAGATCACTGAGCCCGCGCTGGTCCAACGGGAGGAACTGCCTCCGAGGAGCTGCGTCGAAGGCCTTCTGAAGGCTGCCGGTCATCCCACAAGTGTGCCGCGCAGGGACGGCTCAGGAGTTGCGCAACCGGGAGCGGGCGGCGCGGCGCTTGATGGCGCGACGCTCGTCCTCGCTCAGACCGCCCCACACCCCGTGATCCTGACCCGCCTCGAGCGCCCATGACAGGCACTGTTCCCGGACGACGCATCGCATGCAGATCTTCTTGGCTTCCTCGATCTGCTGGAGCGCCGGGCCCGTGTTCCCGACAGGAAAGAACAAC
>DATITN010000349.1:0-11487 GCA_035467795.1 Arachnia sp.
TCCGCGGTGCTCACGCCGTCGGCACGGCTCCTGCGCAGGAACTCGACGGAGCAGACGTGCCCGGCCGTGTTCGCTGCCCAGTTCTCGCTCTCGCACGCGTCCTTCCTCCTCACTTATCCGCTCGCAGGGCTGTTGGGGGCCCAGCTGGGGTTGCCTGGTGTGGCGGCGGTGCTCGTGGGCGTGGCGGTGGTTGGCCTGGCATCGGCGCGCCGCTCGTGGGCGGTGGTGCGTGTGGTCTCGGACGAGTCGTTCGGCCACCGAGGGTCACGTACTATCGACGCGTGAACGACGGTCATAGTCCTTTGCCCTCCGGGGCCGCCCAGAAGTCTCCGAGCCCTTCGACGGGGGTGAGGCGACGATGATCGTCGAGTGGCTACTGCTCCTGGCCGTGGTGGTGCTGATCGCCGCGAACGCGATGTTCGTGGCCGCCGAGTTCTCCCTGGTGGCCGTGGATCGCCCCACCGTCGCGAGACTCGCCGAGACGGACCCGAAGGCCAAGTCCCTGCGCGAGGCACTCCGCACCATGTCTACGCAGCTCTCCGGCGCGCAGCTCGGCATCACCATCACCAGCCTGGTGGTCGGCTTCATCGCGGAGCCTTCGATCGCGGCGCTGCTTCAGGTGCCCATCCGCGCCGCCGGCCTGCCCGAGGAAACTGCCTCCGTGGTGGCCTTCACCGTTGCCTTCCTCATCGCGACCATGGCGCAGATGGTGTTCGGCGAACTGGTGCCCAAGAACTGGGCCATCGCGGAGCCGCTCAAGGTGGGGCGCGCAGTGGTCGGGTTCCAGCGTGGCTTCACCTGGGTGAGCAGGCCGCTGCTGTGGTTCCTCAACGGCACCGCCAATCGCATCGTCCGCGCGATGGGCATGGAGCCGCAGGAGGAGCTCGCCTCCGCGAGGTCCGCGCAGGAGTTGGGCTCACTTGCGGCGCGTTCGGCCCAGCAGGGCCTGCTCGGCGAGGATCTCGCCCGGCGGCTCGAGCACTCCGTGGCGCTCAACGAGCGCACCGCCTCAGACGCCATGACCCCACGTCCCCGCGTCCACTTCCTGGAGCTCGACGAGACCGCCTCGGACGTCCTCGACGCAGTCCGTGCCACCGGCCACGCGCGCTTTCCCGTGCTCGGCGACAGCGTCGACGACGTCCGGGGAGTGGTCCTCTTCAAAGACGCCCTCGCCATCCCCTCGGCGGAACGCGCCGGGCGCACTGTCGAGGACCTGGTCCGTCCCATCCGGGCCGTGCCGTCGACGATGCCCCTGGGCTCGGTGCTCGAGGTCCTTCGCCTCGGCGTGCAGATGGCGGTCGTCGTCGATGAGTACGGCGGCACGGACGGCATCGTGACGCTTGAGGACGTGGTGGAGGAGATCGTCGGCGAGATCGACGACGAACAGGACAACCCCACCCGCGCCTACCGTCAGTTGGAGGAGCGGCGTTGGTCCTTGTCAGGGCTGCTCCGCCCAGACGAAGCGGGCGAGACGCTGAGCATCGAACTGCCCGAGGGCCGCGAGTCCGACACCCTGGGTGGCCTCATCACCGAGCAGCTCGGCCGCTTCCCGCGGGTGGGTGACGAGGTGCTGCTCGACGTCCGAGACGAGACCAGACCTGACGGCGACGGTCTTCCGACCCCGGCCGTCGCGCGGCTGAAGGTCACCAGACTCGATGGTTGGCGCGTCGACAGGCTCACCCTGACCGTCGAAGATGCAGAGGAGGGGGAGAGCAATGCTTGATTCCACCGCCATCCTCATCGCAGTCGCCCTGCTGATCGGAAACGCCTTCTTCGTGGGCGCCGAATTCGCACTCATCGCCGCACGACGCACCCAGATCGAGCCGCGGGCCGCCGCCGGCTCGTGGTCCGCGCGGATCACGCTGCGGGCCATGGAGCGGGTCTCCCTCATGATGGCCGGCGCACAACTGGGCATCACGATGTGTTCCCTCGGCCTCGGCGCCATCGGCGAGCCTGCCGTCGCGCATCTGCTGGAGATCCCTTTGGCCGCTGTAGGGATCAGCGGTGCCGCCCTGCACACCGTCGCGTTCATCATCGCGCTGGCCATCGTCGTGTTCCTGCACATGGTGCTCGGCGAGATGGTGCCGAAGAACATCGCGATCTCCGGTCCCGAACGCTCCGCCATCATCCTCGGCCCCATCCTGTACGGGATCGTGCTCGTGCTGCGGCCGCTGATCTGGTTGCTCAACTGGATCGCCAATGCGGTGCTGCGCCTGCTGAAGGTGGAGCCGAGGGAGGAGATCGCCTCGGCGTTCACCGCCGACGAGGTGGCCGCCTTCATCGCGGAGTCACGCGAGGAGGGGCTGCTCGAGGATCGCCAGCACCAGCTGCTGAGGGGATCTGTGAGCATCGGTACCGAGACTGTGGCGGCGGTGATGGTGCCGCTGGACGAGCTCGTCACCCTGCCGCACGACGTCACCCCGGCGCAGGTCGAGGCCGAGTTCGTGCGCACCGGCTTCTCCCGATTCCCGGTGGCCGATGAGGACGGGCAGATCGACGGCTACGTCCACCTCAAGGACTTCCTCGGGTTGGAGGAGGCCGAAGCGGATGAGCCGCTCGACGAACGGGTCATCCGCCCGCTGGCCACCATCGCCAAGGACTCGACGCTCGAGGCCGCGCTGGCGGCGATGCAGGCCGGCGGCACGCACTTCGCGATGGTGATCGACGGCGGCGAGACGGTGGGTGCCGCGATGCTGGAGGACGTCGTCGAGCGGCTGATCGGCGAGGTCAAGGACGCCGCGACGGTGTCGCGGGGCTAGGCGGCCCAGAGTCTCCCTGGCCTCACGCGCGGTGGGTGTCCACCAGCGCGTGGACCAGGGTGACGACGGTTTCGGCACAGGCCACGGGGTCGACGGCGGGGTTGACCAGCCACTGGGCCTCGGCGCCCTCAACGGCCCCGAGAATGACTGCCGACAGAGCGCCCGGATTGGTGGTCTCGGGCAGTTCTCCCCGGTCGATCGAGCGACGGATGGCAGCGGTGGTCATCTCACGCAGCAGCTGGTGCCGGCGGGCTGCCCATGCCCTGGCCGGATGGTCCGGGTGCGCCGCCTCGGCGGTGAGGGCGTGCGCGAGCTGGATCAGGACCCGATCCTCCAGGATCAGGCCGATGGACGCCGGAAGCTCCTCCAGGACTTCGGCTATGCCGCGATCGTCCGAACCGGGGTCACGCAGAACGTTCAGGCGTTCGTCCCGGAGGTCGAGGAGCGCGAGCAGGATCGCCTCCTTGCTGGGGTAGTGGTGCAGAAGCCCCGCCCGGGTGTACCCGGATCGCTTGGCGATGTCGTTGAGTGAGCCGCCGCGGTAGCCGTTGGCGCCGAACACCTCCTTCGCCGCTTCAAGGATGCGGCGCTTCGGGTCCGGGAGTCCGTCTGTGTGCACCTGCCCAGGGTCTCACGAACTCTCCGATCACGGACCTACCAACATGTAGGTCGGCGTGTTACCGTGGGAGTCACCGCCCGAGCGCGACACCGATGTCACCCCGACAGGAGACCCATGAGCATCCACCTCGACGCCCTCCGCCGCCCGCCCATCGAGTACCGTCCTGAGCTGCGCTGGTGGCTCGCTGAGGGCCTACACACCGACCAGACCCTCCGCGCGGAGATCGACGCCGCTCACCGCCTGGGCTTCGGCGGCATGGAGTTTCTTGCCATGGATGAGGCCGACGTCGACCACAGCCGTTACGGCTGGGGCGCCGAGGAGTGGGTACACGACTCCCACGTCGTGGCCGAGGAACTCGCCGCCCGGGATATGTCCGTGAGCTTCACCTCCGGCACAAACTGGTCCAACGCCAACCTGCCCTCGATCGATCCTGATCATCCCGCCGCCGCACAGGAGCTCAACTACGTTGTTCTGGACGTCGCGGGCGGCGGCTCCTTCGGCGGCGAGTTGCCGCGGATCGACCTGATGGAGGAGCGCGAGGACAGCGCACTGCCCGGTCACCGCGTGGCTCCGAGCCTGCAGTACCTCGAGGCCGTCGTCGCGGCTCCGCTCGGCGGCGACGAGGCCTCCGTGCTGTCGGTCGATGACGTGGTGGATCTGACCTCGCAGGTCAACGACGGGTCGCTCGAGTGGACCGCCCCCGATGCACGGGCCTGGAAGCTCTTCGTCTTCTGGCGCCACGGCACCGGCCAGACCGCGTCGCCGTCAGCGTCGGTGAACTACACCGTCAACTACCTGGAACGCGCCGGGGTGGATGCCGTCATCGCCTACTGGCGTGATGTGGTGCTGACCCCTGAGCTGACGCGGCACATCGCTGCCAACCCCCGCGCCCAGATGTACATGGATTCGCTGGAGCTGAGCACCTGGGGCCAGGGCGGGATGTTCTGGGGGCCCACCGTCGCCGACGAATTCCGCGCGCGCCGCGGGTATGACGTCACGCCGTGGCTGCCGTTGCTGGTGCGGACCGTGGCGATGATGGCGTCGGGGACGGTCTATCACTACGAGGCCGACGAGGGGCATCGCCTCGAGGTGGAGAAGGTCCGCCATGACCTCGTCGGCACCTACACGGACCTCTACATCGAGCACATGCTGCGGCCCTTCGCCGAGTTCCTCCACTCCAACGGGCTTCAGCTGCGTGCCGAGATCAGCTACGGCCTCCCGTTCGAGCTGACCCGGCCCGGCCCTGAGGTGGACGGGATCGAGACCGAGTCTCTGGAGTTCGGGGCCCAGATCGACGCCTACCGACTGCTGGCCGGGCCGGCGCACCTGTTCGGCAAGCAGTACTCGTCGGAGACCGGCGCCACCACCCGCAACCACATGCTCGACCACCGGTTCTACGACCAGATCATCGCCACCCAGTTCGCCGCCGGCATCACCAAGACGGTGCTGCACGGCTGGTCCAGCCCCTGCGGCGCCGAGGGGTCGACGCAGTGGCCGGGCCACGAGGGCATGTGGCCGATGTTCTCCGAGCGCTTCGACACACGTCAGCCCGCCAGCGAGTTCTACCCGCTGTGGAACGATGCGGTCGGCCGGTATCAGTACCTGTTGCGACAGGGTCGGCCGCGCATCGACGTCGGCATCCTGCGCACCGACCACTTCGTCGACAACATGTGCGGCATGACGCTGTTGGACGCAGAGGGCAACCGGACCGCAGACGAGGACGCGTACGGCCGGATGTGGATGCGGGACCGCCAGAACCACTGGTGGCGGGACCTCGGGATGCAGGACGCCGGGTGGAGCTACGAGTTTCTCGACGGGTCGCTGCTGCTCCACCCCGAGGTGTCGTTCGGCGACGGAGTCGTCCAGCCAGATGGGCCTGGGTACCAGGCGTTGATCGTCTACCAGGAGGCGCTTGACGCCGATGTCGCGGCCAGGCTCCTCGAGTGGGCGCAGGGCGGACTGCGGGTACTGATCGTCAACGGTGCCAGCGACCTCAGGCTTCTCGCTGCCAACGCCTACACCACGCATGCGAAGGCCGCGGCACGGACGCCCGGGCTGGACGGCCGGGATGACGAGCTGGCGCGGACGATGGCGCAGGTGCGTGAGCTGCCGACCGTGGCGGAGGTGGACGAGCCGTCGGGCACGGTCGCGGCGCTGCGTGGGCTAGGGGTGGACGGGCGGGCCGAGTTCTCGGCTGAGAACCCCAACGTGCTGACCTACCTGCGCGAGGAGGGCGACCTCCTCCACCTGTACGCCTACCACTTCCTGTACGAGACGGGCGAGCCTACCGAGGTGTCCCTCCGGCTGTCGGGGGAGGGGGCGGTGCACCGTGTCGACGCGTGGAGCGGGGTGGTTCGGGCGCATCGGGGGGTGCGCATCGAGGACGGCTCCACGGTGGTGACGGTGAAGCTGGCGCCCGGAGAGACGGCGCTCTTCATGGTCGACAGGTCTGCCGCGGGCGAGCCGTCGGAGCCCGTGAGCGCGGAGGTGGTGACGTCCGTCAGGGAGTGGACCATCGCCGTGGAGAGCTGGGACGCCGGCGCCCCCGAGCTCATTACAGAGGATCGAGGTCTCGGCTACGAGACGCGCGAGGTCCGGCCGACGACGACCGTGACCCGGCTGGAGTCCGCTGATCGGGAGCTCAAGTCCTGGGCGTCGCTCGACGGGGTGGGGGCGCAGGTGTCGGGCGTCGGTGAATACCGGGCGCGGGTCCGGCTGGATGAGGTTCCGGCCGGACGGCTGCTGCTGGATCTGGGCTCGACCTCTGGTGGCCTGGGGTCGGTGCGCGTCAACGGGTCCGAACCGGTCGGGTTCGACACCAGCCACCCTGTGGTGGACGTGACCGACATGGTCCTGGCGGGGGACAACGACCTTGTGGTCCGGGTGGCCAGCTCCCTGAACAACCGCCTGCTCGCCCGCGGCTACTACGACGGCGTGCCGGATGTGTTGGCGATTATCACCGGGCAGCAGGCAATGCAGACGACGTTCGTCCGCGACCATGGACTGATCGGGCCGGTGCGGATCCTCAACGTGGTGGGCTGAGAGGGCCTCGGGAGAGTCGAGGGCCTGCAGGAATCTACGTGGAGAGCGGCATCTGTCTATATGCACATATGCCGCTCTCCACGTAGATTCCTGCAGAACCTTCAGTCAGGTCAGGCGGTGATCTCGACGGTGGTGGTCAGGTCGCAGGCAGAGCTGCCGCCGACCAACAGGTCAATCACGGTGGCGTCCTGCACCCACGTGCGGGTGGCGGCGCTCCAGTAGCGCAGCTGGTCCGGCCCGAGTTCGAACTCCACCTCCACTGAGGCGCCCGCGGGCACGTGCACGCGCTGGAAGCCCTTGAGCTCGCGGACCGGCCTGGTGGAGGTGCCGTAGCGCTGGTGGATGTACAGCTGGGCCACCTCGTCGGAATCCACAGCGGAAGTGTTGGTGAGGGTCACGTTGACCGTGGCCGCCTCGCCCACCGCGACGCTGCTGGGCGAACTCAGGTTCGAGTACTCCACCGTCGCGTACGTGAGGCCGTACCCGAAGGGGTAGAGCGGCGTGCTCTCCTCGTCCCAGTAGCGCTTGTCCGCCTCGTCGGGCTGGAAGGTCCGGTAGTGGGAGTGCACCATCGGCACCTGACCCACGTGACGCGGCCATGTGAAGGGCAGACGTCCGGCAGGGGAGACGTCGCCGAACAGCACCCGCGCGACGGCGTCGCCGCCGCGGACGCCGGGGTACCAGACCTCGACGATGGCGTCGGCGTTCGCGTCGGCCCAACGCAGGTCGAGCGGGCGGCCGCTCATGACCAGCACCACCATCGGCGTGCCGGTGGCATGGACGCGCTGCAGCAGTTCGAGCTGACGGCCGGGGAGGTCGAGCGTGGAGACCGAGGCCTTCTCGCCGATCATGTTCTGCGGCTGGCCCACCACCACGACGGCCACCTCGGACTCCGCGGCCAGGGCGACGGCGCGCTCCAGCTCGGCGTCCTCGTCGAAGCCCTCGGGGGTGTGCGGCAGCTCGCCCGACTCGTGGCTGTCGAACATCGACGGGTAGAGCCGTGTGGCGACGGCGGTGGCCGGCGCGTACCCGACGCGCGTCCCCTCGCCGGCGCGGCGGCGGATGCCGTCGAGGATGGTGACGGACTCAGACGCGTCGAAGTCGAAGATCCAGGGTCCGAGGATGTCGCGCTGCGAGTCGGCGAGATCGCCGAGGACTGCGATGGAGGCCGGGGCCCTCAGCGGGAGGGCGCCGTCGTTCTTGAGCAGGACGGCTGTGCGCTCGGCGGCCTCCTGGGCGGCATCACGGTGGGCGGGGTCGCCGAGGATGGAGGCGGTTGTGGCCTCATCGACGAAGGGTTGCTCGAACAGGCCTGCGGCGAACTTGGCGGTGAGGACGCGGCGCACGGCGAGATCAATGGTGGTCTCGTCGACCAGCCCGTCGGCCACCGCCTGTGGGAGGCGCGTGTAGGAGGCGTCGAACATGGCCATCTCCATGTCGAGCCCGGCGTACACGGCGCGGGCGCCGGCGTCGGTGAGGTCGCGGGCGAAGTGCTGGGTCTGCAGCGAACGCACCGCGTTGGCGTCCGAGACGACGAAACCGTCGAAGCCGAGCTCGTCGCGAAGCATGTCGGTGAGCAGCCAGCGGTTTCCGCTTGCCGGGACGCCGTTGAGGTCCATGTAGGCGCTCATCACGTTCTTGGCGCCGGCGTCGATGGCCGCCTTGAAGGGCGGGAAGTAGACGTTGTGCAGCTCGGCGTCGGAGATGTCCGAGTCCTCGTAGTCGCGGCCGCCGCGGGCGGCGCCGTAGCCGGCGAAGTGCTTGGGGCCGGAGATGACGGACTCGGCGCCGCCGTCGCCCTGGAACCCTCGGACCTGCGCGGCCGCCATGGCACCGCCCAGGCAGGGGTCCTCGCCTGCGCCCTCGATGATGCGGCCCCAGCGGGGGTCGCGGGCGATGTCCACCATGGGCGCGAACGTCCAGTGGATGCCGACGGCGCGGGCCTCGCGGGCCGCGATCTTCTGGCCCTTCTCGGCCACCTCGGGGTCCCAGCTGGCCGCGACAGCGATCGGCACCGGGAACGTGGTGCGCAGGCCGTGGATGACGTCGAAGCCGAAGAGGGCGGGGATTCCGTGGCGGTTGCCGGCGATGGTCCTGCGCTGCAGGTGGTTGGCCAGGGCCGCGTTGCGGACGAACAGCAGCGAGCCGACCCGGCCCGCCGCGATCTCCTTGTCCACCATCCTCGGGAAGTCGAGGAACTGCCGCAGCTCGAAGGGCAGGACCTCCAGGTCCTCGTCGGAGGCCTCCGGGGTGTCGAGCTGGCCGAAGTAGAAGTACTGCGTCAGCTGGCCTGCCTTCTCCTCCAGGGTGAGGCGGCCGAGGAGATCCTCGACGCGCTCCTCGACGGTGAGGGAGGGGTCGCGGTAGGCGGGGGAGGGGGTCATGGAGGTCCTTCGCGGTCGGCGTCGACGAGATTTCAATTCGTAGTGAACAGCATACTTCAATATCGGTCAAGGGTTGACTCAGGGCATACTGAGGGTTCAAGGTTTGGGGTAGGGAAAGTTTGAAGGAGGCGGCTGTGTCGACAACCCCGGCGAAGCGTGGACCGTACGCGAAGTCCGCGGAGAAGCGCGCCGCCATCGCCAAGGCCGCCTACGAGGTGGTGATGGAGGTGGGACACCCGCACCTGACGACGGCGGCGGTCGCGGCCAGGGCGGGGATGCTTGAGCGGACGATGCTCTACCACTTCCCCACCCGCGACCACCTGCTGGTGGCGGCCATCGAGCACTTCGAAGGCTTCCTGGTGCCGGGGGCTGGGGCGTCAGGCCGGGAAGCCGAGCGTCCTCTCGCGCCGCCTGAGGAGTTCCGCGACCTCATCCACCGGCTCGCGCAGCGCTCGCCCAGCGAGGACAAGCGGCTGCAGCTCCAGGTGGCGCTGGCGTCGGCCGCTCAGGATCCGGCGCACCCCGCCCACGAGTTCTTCCAACGCCACTACGAGCGGGTCATGGCCGAGATGGTTGACCTCATGAAGGCCCGGCAGGCGGCGGGCCTCGCGCACCCGGACCGCGACCCGGTGCGGATGGCGCGCCAGTTCGTCGCAGTGTGGGACGGGCTGCAGCAGAGCTGGCTGATCCGTCGCGACTTCGACCTCGCCGAGGAGATCACCGAGGCGTTCCGCGAGATCAGCGGCCAGAACGCGATGGAGGCTCGGGCAGCGGTCCGGGACCTCCTCACCCGCCTTTAACGCCACCCCCTGCCCGTCCACTGGTGGAGGCTCCGCCGGGGGTACGGCGATCAAGGACGTAGAGAGCAATCATCACCAGCGGGAACAAGAAATCCCAGTAGATGATGACGCCGACATTTCCGGGTGAGAGATTGTCTTGCTGAACCGCATGCAGGATGTGGGTGAAACCTGCGCCCCACATGAATACCGACTTGACGATGATGAAGGGAAGCCAGAATGCCTTCCTCCAGAACCCGAGGAACCCAACGATACCCATGCCGATAGAGGCGAAGCCCAGTTCCATCTGGAAGCCGCTGTTCACCGGCCAGCCGATGCTCGAAGCGACCGAGTCGGCATAGATGATGTGGCCGAAGAGTCCGCTCATGATGGTGAACCATCCAGCGAGTCCGATGGTGTAGATGGTCACAATCTCGATGACCGTTTCTTTCCGGTCCTTGGTGCGGGTGCGGATCAGGTGCACGCCGATTGAGATGATTGTCACGGCGATCTGGAGGTAGACGTTCAGCCCCGGAATCTCAAAGAATGCTTCCATCTGGTCTCCTCGGATGATGATCAATCTCAGTTGATCAATGTGGAGAAATCGGCAACGACGGCCGTTCAATCATAACTTTCGAATCGACATCGATGCCAGGGTTCGTCGGCACTCAGTGGCCGAAGTGGTCCGAATCCATCATGTGGTAGTCCGAGCTCCTGAGCGCGGTCAGGATCCGGACCTCGTCGTCGGTCAGACGCAGATCCAGCGCGCCGAAGTTCTCGGCCAGCCGCTCCCGGTTCGACGACTTCGGGATCGGCAGCAGGCCCTGCTGGAGATGCCAGGCGAGGACCGCCTGGGCGGGGGTGGCGTCGTGCGCGTCCGCGATCTCCCAGACGCTCGGATGCCCGATCAGCCCGGTGCCGGCAGCCAACGGGGCCCACGACTCCGTCACGATCCCATTCTTCTCATGGAACGACCGCTCCGCCGCGCGCTCGGTGAACGGGTTGCACTGGATCTGGTTGACCTCCGGCGCGACACCCGTCGCGTCGATCAACCGCTGCAGGTGCTCAGGCTTGAAGTTCGACGTCCCGATCGCCCTGCTCAGTCCGCGCTCACGCGCCTCGATCAGCCCCTCCCAGGCGCGGACGTACAGGTCCTGGTCCGGGTTGGGCCAGTGGATGAGGACGAGGTCGGCGTACTCGAGACTCAGTCGGCCGAGGTTTCCCTCGACTCCGGCGACGGCGTCGCGGTGCCACTTCTTGTTGAACTTCGTGGTGACGAACACGTCCTCCCGAGCCAGCCCCGATTCGCGCACCGCCCGCCCGACGCCGGCCTCGTTGCGGTAGTTCTCCGCGGTGTCGACGAGCCGGTAGCCGATCTCGAACGCCGTCAGGCACATCTCGCGCACCTCCGCGTCGTCCAGGGGCCAGGTGCCGGCGCCGATCGCGGGGATCGCGGTGCCGCCGGTCAAGGGGATCGTGGGTGCGTGCGCAGTCATGGGCACCATTCTTGCCGAAGCGCCGGGGAGGTCGCGGCAAGGGAACCACGCCAGCTGCGGGGAGCACACCCCACTATTCAAGGCGTGCCGCTGCCGCTGTTCGTGGTGGTGAGAGTGAGATTTCGGGGAGTTGGCCCGGATATGGGGCTACCTCCCCGGAATCGCACTCCGACGGTGGGGACGCCCCGCCGCGACACCCGCCTCCCCCGCTGCTAGCGTCGGCGCCGTGATCACGCGCGCGCTCGGCATCGTCCTCGGGGTTGCGGCCGACGCCGTGCTCGGGGACCCTGCCCGGCACCACCCCGTCGCGTGGTTCGGGACCTTCGCGGGGCGCGTCGAGCAGTCCCTGTATGCCGACGACCGTGCCCGCGGCGCCGCATTCACGGCCGCGACGGTGGCGCCTGTCCTCCT
>DATITN010000350.1:0-2721 GCA_035467795.1 Arachnia sp.
CTGAGCTCCGCACCCTCCGCGACCTTCGCGTTCACCTCCGGCGAATCAGTGGCCGCCATGACGTACCAGGTGCCGTCCAGGTCAGCGTCGTCGAACTCCCGCGCCAACCACGTCACCCGCCCCGCCGCGCCCAACGCCTCCAGGGCCCCCGTGATCTCAGGCGACACCACACGCACCCGGGCACCCGCCTCCACCAGCCGCGACACCCGCCTGCTGGCCACCTTCCCGCCCCCGACGACGAGCACGTCGCGCCCGCCGAGCATCAGACCGGCCAGGTAGGCGGGCGACCCGCCCTCCGACACCGGCAACGTCTCCCGGTACCGCTCGGCGACCACGTCGGCCAGGGCCGCGCACGCCCCGATCACGTCGGCCACCCGCACCTCCGCATCCGGATGAGCCCCCTGCCACTCGGCGGCCTGCTCCCGGGTCCAGCCCTTGAGCCGGCCCGCGAACAGCCAGTGCCCCATCACGACGATGCGCCGCGCCCCGTGCGCGTAGGCCCGATCCAGCGCCTCAGGCAACGCCGGCCGGGTCACCTGGATGAACGCCGACTCGACGTCGGCCCACCCGCCCCGCTCGAAGAGAAGGCGCGCCACCCGCAGATGGTCCGCGTTCGCCTCGGGCACCAGCGCCCCGCGGCCCACGAACACCACCGTCGTGTCCGCCGGGGCCCACTCCCCCGCCGCCTCCACCAGCCGCGCCTCGACGGCCTCGATCAGCCGCGGCTCCGGGCCGAGATGCCGCGCGTACTCCACGCGGCTGCCCGGCACCCGGGCCCTCGCCTCCGCGATGAACTGCGGGATGTCGGCACGCACGTGGCCGCCGGTGCCGAGCATGAGCGGCACGACGACCGCGCGGCGCCCTCCGTAGCCCAACGCGTCGACGAGGGCATCGGTGATGGTGGGCTCGGCGAGCTCGACGTAGCCCACCGTGACGGGGACGCCGGGCAGCCGCTCCGCGACCAGTCCGGCCAGCTCCTCGCACTGCGCCACGCCCTCGCCCACGCGGGTGCCGTGGGCCGCGATGATCAGCGGCACGCTCATGCGTCCACCTCCTCCGCCGCGTCCGGCATCCACTGATAGTCCCGCGGGGTGACGATCAGCCGCCGCCCGCCGCCCGAGGTGACGAACCTCGTCGTCGACGATCCCACCACCACCAGCGAGTTCATGTCCACCCACTCGGGCTGGAACTCGGCCAGCGTGCTCATGATCACCTTCTGCCGGGGGCGGCACGCCTGCTGGACCACCGCGACCGGGGTGTCCGGTGAGCGGTGCGCGCCGAGGATCTCCAGCGCGCGCGGCAGGTGCGCCGTGCGGGTCCGGGAACGGGGATTGTAGAGCGCCACCACGAAGTCGCCGACGGCCGCGCCCTGCAGCCTCCGCTCGATGTTGGGCCACGGGGTGTGGAGGTCGGACAGCGAGATGGTGGCGTGGTCGTGGCCGAGGGGGGCGCCGATGATGGCGGAGACGGCGAGACTGTCGGTGACGCCGGGTACGATGTCGACGTCGATCCCCTCGGTGCCCTGCTCCAGGACGGGGCTGGCCATGGCGTAGACGGCGGGGTCGCCGCCGCAGACCAGCGCCACGTTCTCGCCCGCGCGGGCGGCCTCGATGGCGGCGGAGGTGCGGGCCTCCTCCGTGCCCATCTTGGAGGCCATGACTCGGGCGCCGGGGCGGATGAGGTCGCGGATCTGCTTGACGTAGGGGCCGTAGCCGACCACGAACGTGGCCTGCTGGAGACGCTCCTTGGCGCGCGGGGTGAGGAGGTCGCGGACGCCGGGGCCGAGGCCCACGACGCTCAGCCGCCCGCGGGCCGGGATGCGGCCGACGGCGCACGTCGCGTCGGTGCTGCGCTGCTTGGGGACGATCAGATCGGCGCCGTGCGCGAGGACGGATGCCTCGGCCACCGACGGAGTGCCGACGTGCCCCTCCACCATCGCGCTCGGCGTCGGCACCGGCTGGCCGGCCAACTCCTCAGGGGGGTAGTCGATGAGCTTCACGCCGAGCTGCTTGACGAGCTGGAGGAGCCCGATCTCGCCGGCCTTGAGGTCGACGGTGGTGATGGCGGCGACGGATTCGATGGCGAGGCCGTGGTCGGCGAGGGTGCGCTCGAGGAGGTCGCGGAGGTGCGCGACGTCGGTGCCGCGGTTGCAGCCCATCCCGACGACGAGGCTCTTCGGGTGGAGGACAACTTCGTTGGCTGAGGTGCCGCGAGAACCCTTCCCGCTGGCTGAGGTGGCGCGCAGCGCCCTCGAAGCCTCAGAAACGCTGGCCTCACGCTCCACTGAAGTCCCACTAGCTGGTTGCGATTCATAGGCTTCGAGGCCGCTTCGCGGCACCTCAGCCGGCGGATACGCTCCCGCCTCATAGGCTTCGAGGCCGCTTCGCGGCACCTCAGCCAGCGGATGGGGCACCTCGGCGCGTGGGAGCTCATCGGTCACGACGATCCTCGCCACGGGGTTCTCAGCGTCCGCCGATACGTTGGCGGGGAGCGGGGGCAGCGGCCACGGTTGCGACCTCTCCACCCGCACCGGGCGACCGTCGAGGATCGCGCGGGTCACGCCTGCGACGTCGCCGTGAGACGCCCACCCGAGCGTGTCGAGGGCGGGGATGTTGAGCGCGTCGGTGGCGGTGGTGAGCACCGGCGTGCCCCCCGTCGCCTCGGCGATGCGCCTGGCCAGCTCGTTGGCGCCACCCGCATGCCCGCCCACGAGCGGGACCG
>DATITN010000351.1:0-9844 GCA_035467795.1 Arachnia sp.
GCGGGCGTGCCGGTGTCGCTGCTCGACGCCGAGGGGCTGTGCTGTGGCTCGCCCTGGAGGGCCAAGGGCTACACCGACGGCTACGAGACGATGCAACGCCGCGTCCGCTCGGCGCTGAAATGGGGCGGCGACACCACCATCGTGGTCGATGCGTCCAGCTGCACGGACGCCTTGACGCGGATGACGGAGGGCTGGACGCCAACCGTCGTGGACGTGGTGACGTTCGCCGCGCAGCAGCTCCTGCCGCGCCTGGAGGTGACCCGCTCCCTGCCGTCACTGGTGCTGCATCCCACCTGCTCGTCGACGCGGATGGACGTCAACGACGACCTGCGCCGGATCGCGGAGTTCATCAGCGACGAGGTGACGGTTCCGCCGTCGTGGGGGTGCTGCGGGTTCGCCGGCGACCGGGGGCTCCTGCACCCCGAGCTGACCGAGAGCGCCACCCGGGACCAGGCGGCGGAGGTCAAGGACGGGTTCTTCGCCTACGCGTCACTCAACCGGACGTGCGAGATCGCGATGTCGCGGGCGACGGGCCGCACCTACGTGCACATCCTCGAGCTGCTGGCCGAGGCCACCCGCTGATCACCCCGCTTCAAGGGCGGCGCTCCCGCCCGGCCCTGCAGGATTCTGCGCAGAGCGCGGTTACTGCGCATATCCACACAAGCCGCGCTCTGGATAGCTTCCTGCAGGTCAGTCCCCGAGTCCGGTCCCCACTCCGCGGGCGGCCCTGAGCCAGGCGTGATCCTTCGGGACCACCTTGAGGTGGCCCGCCACGTCACCGAGCGGCACAGGCACCGCCTCGCCTGCCTGCGATGCCACCGTGACTCCGTACTCCCCGGCCGCCACCAGGTCCGCACCCGCGGAGCCGAGCAGCGTGCCCAACAGCCTGTCGTTGGCGTCCGGGATGCCGCCGCGTTGGACGTAGCCGAGGATGGTGACTCGGGACTCGAGGCCCGTGGCCTGCTCGAGTGCGGTGGCCACCTTGAACGCGTTGTCGCGGTGGCTTGCCTCGATGGAGGCCTTGTGCGCTGCGGCGGCCGATTTGGCCTCGGGCGAGGACGCGGCCTTCTTCAGCGCCTCGGCCGCCTGCAGGTCCGCGGTGTCCTGAATGTCGCGGGCGCCCTCGGCGATGGCGATGACGGAGAAGTTGCGGCCGGACTGGGCGCGCTTCTTGATGGAGGCGGCCATCGAGTCGATGTCATAGGGGATCTCGGGGATGAGGATGATGTCTGCGCCGCCGGCGATCCCCGAGCCGAGCGCCAGCCAGCCGGCCTTGTGGCCCATGATCTCGGCGATGATCACGCGGTGGTGGGAGTGCGCCGTCGAATGGAGGCGGTCGATGGCCTCCGTCGCGATGCCCAGCGCCGTGGAGAAGCCGAAGCTGGTGTCGGTGTGGGCGATGTCGTTGTCGATCGTCTTGGGCAGATGGATGACGTTGAGGCCCGCCTGCATGAGCCGGTTGGCGTTCTTGGCCGTACCGCCGCCGCCGATGCACACCAGCGCGTCAAGCTTGTTCTTCTCGAAGTTCTCGATGATGGTGGGCACCATGTCGCGGACCTCGCCGTCGACCATCATCTTGTGCGGCTTGTCACGTGAGGTGCCGAGCACGGTGCCGCCGATGGTGAGGATGCCGGACAGGGCGGATGCGTCGAGCACCTGCCATCGGTCCTCGGCGAGCCCGCGGATGCCGTCGCGGAAGCCGATCAGCTCCATTCCGTGCTCGCCGATCGCGGACTTACCGAAGCCCCGGATCGCGGCGTTCAGTCCGGGCGAGTCGCCGCCCGCGGTCAGGATTCCCACTCGCTTCTTCGCACCCATCACAGGCCTCCTCGTATCTGGCCCAACCCTACCGAGCGCGCCCCGAACCTGCGGTGAATCCCAAAGCACCGGGGCCGAGCCCACATCACCACTCGGGACCGCGACACCACACCGCGACACCGCACCCGTGCGCCAGGAGCTTCCACGCGGTCGGCAGCGCCCCGCCAGGGGCGACCCTGACTCAACGAGCGGTGGGTGGTGGGGGTCGGGGCAGGTTGGGTGGGCGTTGATGACGGGGTGGCTGCGCGAAGCGCCGCCGCCGGCATCATGGGCGGCCCGGCCCCCACCACCCACCGTGTCCAGGAGTTTCGACGCGGTCGGCGGCGCCCGACCGGCTCAACCGGCGGTGGGGGCCCACCAGGGATTTGGCCGAACGGCGACAGTCCTAGACTGGGGGTATGTCCGAACCGAACCGCCTCGACGTACTGCGCTGCGCAGACCAGGACCGCGAGGTCGTCGCGACACTGCTCAACACGGCCTACGCCGACGGCCGCCTCACCTTCGACGAGCACGCCGAGCGGATCGCACGCGCCTACGACGCGAAGACCTTCGGCGACCTGAACGGCCTCACCACGGACCTCGTCGCGTTCGAACGGCCCGCCCCGATGGCTCCTGCACCCCACTACTCCGCGCCCTCGCCGGTGCCCCCGCACCTCCCCGCGACACCCCCGCCCGGCGTCCTCACCGCCGGCGCCTTCACCGGCGGGAACTCCTTCATGTCCACCTACAACCCGGGCCGCGTCGCACTGGTGGGCTCCTCCGTCCAGCTCAACGCCTGGCTGGGTGAGATCCGCCTGGATCTGATCGGAGCGGCCTTCGAGCAGCGAGAGGTCACCCTGCACGTCGGCGGCGGCCTGTGCGAGGTGAAGATTCGCGTGCCCGAGGGCGTGGACGTCAACCTGTCAGGGATGAGCCTGATCATGGCCGAATCGAAGGTTCAGGGACTGCTGCCCCGCCCGGACGGCATCCGGATCAACCTGGTCGGCACGGTGTTCATGGGAGAACTGAAGGTGTACGGACCGGGCATGGACCGCCGTCGCTACGAGCGGTTCATCCGGTGAGCGAGACCCTCTTCGCCCCGCCGGACACGCACTGGCAGCGACTCTCTCCCAACTATCTCCGGATGAAGCTGATCCTCATCCCCGTGGTGTGGACGCTGATGTTCGTGGCCCCGGCCGTCGTCGCCTTCCTGTTCGGCCCGTCGTGGCTGGGCTGGGCGGTGGTGGGCGTCTGGGCCGCGCTGCTCTCCTGGCGGCTCATCCGCGCTCCGCGCGCCTTCCGACGGTGGGGCTACGCCGAGCGCGACACGGACGTCTACCTCACCAGCGGCCTCTTCTACCGCCGCCTCGTATGCGTGCCCTACGGCCGGATGCAGCTGGTCCAGCTTCACTCAGGCCCGATCGACCGCCTGTTCAAGCTGGCGACGGTGGAGATGATCACCTCCTCGACGCAGGGCAGCGTCTCCATCCCCGGCCTCGCCCCAGACGATGCGGCGGCGCTGCGCAACCGTCTCATCGAGCGCGGGGAGACCCAGCAGGCCGGAATCTGATGACCGATTTCACCCCCGTGCCCGTCGTCCCTGTCCCGGATGCGCCCCCGAAGCTGGTGGAGCATCCCAGCCCGCTGACCGGGCTGGCGCACAGCGGGATCGTGCTGGCGGCGTCGCTGGTGTTCCTGGTCCGCGAGCTGGACAACGGCCTGGGGGACCTGTCGAGGCAGGCCCTCCTCTTCGGCCTCCTGGCGGTGGGTGCCGCGCTGGTGGCCGGCGTGTACGGCATCTTCGCGTGGAAGACCACTGCGTTCATCGTCGACGACGAGGAGTTCCGCGTGGAGCGGGCGTTCATCTCGCGTTCGTCGTCGAGGCTGGACTACACGAAGGTGCAGTCGGTGGACATCGCCCAGCCCCTCGTCGCGCGGCTCCTCGGCCTCGCGAAGGTGCACATCGACGTCGGCGGTGCCGGCGGTCTGACGCTGGCCTTCCTCACGAAGTCGCGGGCCGAATCGCTGCGCGAGCATCTGCTGGCCCGGATGAGCCTGGCCAGGCGCGGACCCCTGGCCGTGTCGACGCCCGACGGCATTGAGGCACCTGAGGCCGTTCCGTCCGCGACGGCCGATGACCAGCCGGAAGACCTGGTCCACGCCGTCACTCCGGCCACGCTGATCCTGGGCACGGCGGTGTCGTCGCCCGCCGTGGCTGCCCTCCTGGTGGCGGGCCTCGTGGTGGGGATGTCGCTCTGGTCCGAGACGTCGATCACCGCCTTCGGCGCCCTACTGGCCTTCGGCGGGTGGGCGTGGTCCAACGTGGGCCGCAACTGGGGGTTCCGGATGACCCGTCGGGGGGACACCCTGCGCATCTCCCGGGGGCTCGGATCCACCACCGCCCAGGGGCTCCGCCCGGACCGGATCCAGGGCGTGGTCATCCACCAGGACCTGCTGCAGCGCCTCACCGGGCTGTACCGGGTGACGGTCACCGTGCTCGGCTACGGGGATCCGTCGGGCGAGGAGAGCGGCTCGTCGAACTCGATCGTGCTGCCGTTCGGGACATGGCCAGAGGTGATGACGGTGCTGCACGCCATCTGGCCGGAGATGGACCTGAACCTGATCCAGCCCACCCCGCAGCCGGACCGGGCGCGCTGGCTCACCCCCTTGTCACACTCGCAGCACACCTGGGGGGTGGGCGAGGATGTGCTGGTGGCCCATCACGGGCTCATCGAACACGCGATGTCGATCGTGCCGCACCGGCGGATGCAGTCCTTGTCGCTGCACCAGGGCCCCTTCCAGCGGAGGCTGCGGCTGGCCATGATCGCCGTGCACACCACGGACGGGCCGGTGTCGCTGCGCCTGTATCACCTGGATCAATCGGCGGCACGGCGGCTGTTCGACGAGCAACTGGCCCGAGGCCGCGCGGCCCGCGTCGCCGTCGCGGCTGTCTGATCCGGAAGCCGCCGTCGCCACCGGGGGCGCTCACGCTACGATTTCGCGCATGAGCATCTTCCTGGGTATCGACGTTGGCGGTTCGGGCATCAAGGGCGCGCCCGTTGATCTGGAGCAGGGAGACTTCGCGGCAGATCGCCTGCGGATCCCCACTCCCGAGAAGTCCACCCCGAAGGCGGTCGCCGCCGTGGTCGGCGAGATCATCGAGCACTTCGCGGGAGTCATCGGTGACAACCCGGTGGGCCTGACCATCCCCGCGCCGGTGCTGCACGGGCGGGTGCCGTTCATGGCCAACCTGGACCAGAAGTGGAGCGGGTTCAAGGCCGACGAGTACTTCGAGGACAAGCTGGGCCGCAAAGTGGTCCTCGTCAACGACGCCGACGCCGCGGGTCTGGCCGAGGTGCACTTCGGCGCCGCGAAGGACCACCCGGGCCTGGTCATCCTGACCACCCTGGGCACCGGCATCGGCGCGGCGATCATCTACCGCGGCGTCCTCATCCCGAACGCGGAGCTCGGCCACATCGAGCTCGACGGCTACGACGCCGAGAAGCGCGCCGCGTCGTCGATCAAGGACAAGGAGGGGCTCAGCTACGAGGAGTGGGCCACCGAGCGCCTCCAGCCGTACTACAGCCACATCGAGATGCTGTTCTCCCCGGACCTGTTCGTCACGGGCGGCGGCGTCTCCAAGGACTGGGACAAGTGGGGCCCCCTCCTGAACCTGAAGACCCCCATGGTTCCGGCGAAGCTGCGCAACCGGGCCGGCATCATCGGCGCGGCGCTGGCTGCGAAGGACGCAGTCGATCACCCCGACGTGCTGTCGATGATCCCGGCGGTGGCGGACGCGAACCCGGCCGACGTGGCCGACACCGAGTAGCCCTCTTCACCCCACACCAAAGCTTCGACGGCGGGCACCCATCCGAGGGTGGCCCGCCGTCGGCGCGTCACATGCGTTCTGGCGCGTCGATCCCCAGGAGGTGCAGGCCGCGGGCGAGGACCTGCTGCGTGGCCGCGCACAGCGCCAACCGCGAGGAGCGCACGTCGCCCTCGGAACGGAGCACGGGGCACGCCTCGTAGAACGTGGCCAGCGCGCCGGCAAGGTCGTAAAGATAGGCGCACAGCTTGTGGGGCTGCAGGGACTGGGCCACCTCGTCGACCACGTCACCGAAGCCGCTCAACCGGAGGGCCAACTGCTGCTCGGCGGACTCGTCGAGGGTGGTCACCGAGCCCCAGCCGATGCCTTCGGCCTCCGCCTTGCGCAGGATCTGGCTCACGCGCGCATGCGCGTACTGCAGGTACGGGCCCGTGTCACCGGTGGTCTGCACCATGCGCTCGGCGTCGAAGGTGTAGTCCTTCTGCAGGCCGTTGGAGAGGTCGGCGTACTTGATCGCGGCCAGCGCGATGTTGGGGGCGGCCACCTCCTCGGCGGCGTCCAGGAGGAAGCCGAGGGTGGCGGCCGAGCCGTCGCGGGTCTTGAACGGCTTGCCGTCGCGGCCGAGCACCATGCCGTAGCCGACGTGCTGGGCCGTCACGTCTCCGGGGAGGAATCCGGCCTTGCGGGCGGCGGCGAACATCTGGGCGAAGTGGCCGCCCTGGCGGGCGTCGGTGACGTAGATGATGCGGTCCGCCTTCAGCTCGCGGACCCGACGGCGGATCGCCGCGAGGTCCGTGGTGGCGTAGCCGTAGCCGCCGTCGCTCTTCCGGACGATGAGCGGGGCCTCGAAGCCCTCGACGAACACGCACAGCGCGCCGTCGTCGACCACCGCGACCCCGGACTCCTCGAGCTCCTTCACCAGGACTGGGAGGTCGTCGTTGTAGGTGGATTCGCCGGCGAGGTCGTCGTCGGTGAGCAGGATGCCGAGGCGGCGGTAGGCCTCGTTGAAGGCGGGCTTGGAGATGTCCACCAGCTGACGCCAGATGGCCAGCGACTCCTCGTCGCCGCCCTGGAACACCGACACGCGCGCGCGGGCCCTCGTGGCGAACTCCTCGTCCTCGCGGAAACGGGCCGCGGCGCGCTTGTAGAGCGCGTCGGCCTCGTCGAGGGTGAGCGCACCGGCATCGATGCCCTCGTCGAGGACCTGCTCGATCAGCATGCCGAACTGCGTGCCCCAGTCGCCGATGTGGTTCTGGGGGATGACGGTGTGGCCGAGCGCGCTGAGGACGCGGTTGAAGCAGTCTCCGATGATGGTGGTGCGCAGGTGCCCGACGTGCATCTGCTTGGCCACGTTGGGGGCCGAGTAGTCGATCACCACGCGCTGCGGGTAGGCCACCGGGTTGAGGCCGCCGTGGGGGTCCTCGAGGAGGGCGGTGGCGGCGGCGGCGAGGACGTCGGAGCGCATGCGAAAGTTGATGAAGCCGGGGCCGGCGATGTCCAGCGGCTCACACAGGTCCTCGACGTCCAGCCGGGCGACGATGTCCGCGGCGACCTCGCGGGGCGGGCGCCCCTCCTGCTTGGCGAGGCGCAGCGCGACGTTGGACTGGAAGTGCCCGAACTGGGGCTTGGTGGCCGGACGCATCTCGGGGTCGACGCCGGTGAGGTCCCGGAGGCGGGTGTCGAGGAGCGCGGGGAGGGATTGCATGATCGACATTCTCGCATCGACGGCGCGGCGGCCCCAACCCGAGCGCCTCGGCCCCACGACGTCACCCACCCGCGGTCTGCAGGGTTGCGTTTCTGAGGCTTCGAGGTTCGGAGCTCCGCTCCTCACTCCTCAGCCGGCGGGAGCGGGAGCGGTGCCCGCGCCTCAGTGCAGCGAGTCCACCGCAGCCCGCTCGATCGCGAGACCTGCGCGGTAGCGCTCCATGAAGGCGTCGAAGCCCTCCACGTCGGCCGGGACAGGCTGCTCGGTCTCGATCTCGGCACCGCCGAACACCGACGACGCCAGCCAGTCCGCCAGCGACCCCTCGCCGGAGCGCTGGAACGCGGCCAGCAGCGCCATGCCCCAGGCGCCGCCCTCCCCCGCGACCTCGCCGACCGAGACCGGCGTGTTCATGGCCGCGGCCAGGAACCGCTGCGCCACACCCTTGGTCTTGAACAGGCCGCCGTGGGCGAACATCGAGTCGAGCTCCACGCCCTCGTCCTTGAGCAGGATGTCCATCCCCACCCGGAGCGCGCCGAGCGCCGCGAAGAGGTGGGTGCGCATGAAGTTGGCCAGCGTGAACGAGCTGTGCGGGGTCCGCACGAACATCGGCCGGCCCGCCTCGAGCCCGACGACGTGCTCGCCGGCCAGGTAGTTGTAGGCCAACATGCCCCCGCCGTCGGCATCGCCCTTCAACGCCTCCGTGTAGAGGGTCTCGAACAGCGTGGTCGTGTCCACCTGGGCGCCGAGCGCCGCCGCGACCTCACCGAACAGACCCACCCACGCCTGCAGATCCACGGCGCCGTTGTTGCAGTGCGCCATGGCGACGAGGTCGCCGGCGGGGGTCGTGACCAGGTCGATCTCCTCGTGGAGGGCCTTCAGCGGCCCCTCGAGCACCACCATGGCGAAGATGCTGGTGCCCGCGGACACGTTGGCGGTGCGACGGGCGACGGAGTTGGTGGCCACCATCCCGGTGCCCGCGTCGCCCTCTGCCGGGGCGAACGGGATCCCGGCCCGGAGCCGGCCCGACGGGTCCAGCAGGCGGGCGCCCTCGTCGGTCAGGGCACCGGCGCCCTGGCCGGCAGGCAGCACGGCGGGAAGAATGTCGGCCAGCTTCCACCCGTAGCCCCGGTCGGCCACCAGTTCGTCGAACTGCGCAAGCATGTCGGTGTCGAATTGGCCGGTGGCCGTGTCGATGGGGAACATGCCGCTCGCGTCGCCGACGCCGAGGGACCGCTCACCCGTGAGGCGCCAGTGCACGTAGCCGGCCAGAGTGGTCAGGTAATCGATCGAGCCCACATGCTCCTCAGCGCCCAGGAACGCCTGGTACAGGTGCGCGATGCTCCACCGCTGCGGGATGTTGTGCTGGAACAGCTGGGTGAGGGCGTGAGCCGCCTGGCCCGTGGTGGTGTTCTGCCAGGTCCGGAACGGCACCAGCAGCTCGCCGGCCGCGTCGAAGGCCATGTAGCCGTGCATCATCGCGGAGAAGCCCATCGAGCCCACAGTCTCCAGCGCGACGCCGTGGCTGGCCTGCACGTTCGCCGCCAGGTCCGCGTACGCGGCCTGCAGCCCCGCCCAGACGGCGTCGATGTCATAGGTCCAGAATCCGCCCTCGAGCTTGGACTTCCACTCGTGGCCACCGGTGGCCAGCGGCTGGTGGTCCGGGCCGATCAGGACGGCCTTGATGCGGGTCGAGCCCAGCTCGATGCCGAGCGACGTGTTGCCGCCTTCGATGGTGTCGCGCGCGGTCAAGTTTTCCACGATGTAAACCTCCGTTGTTGTACCCGTACCCCATCATTGCCTGCCCGGGCCGGTTCCGCCACGGGGGGCGCCAAAAGGGGCATCGGGCGCCACGATGAGACCATCCTCATGGTGTCCTCAGCTGCGGTGAGGTCCCGGTCTGGCACCCTTAGGGCCATGCGAATCTCTGTCATCGGATGCGGATATCTCGGCGCTGTGCACGCGGCCTGCATGGCCGAACTCGGCCACGACGTCGTCGGGCTTGATGTCGACGAGGCGAAGGTGGCGCTGCTGGCCCAAGGGAAGCCCTCGTTCCACGAGCCGGACTTCCCCGAGCTGCTCGCCAGGCACGTGGCCTCGGGACGGCTCCGCTTCACCACCGACCCAGCCCAGATCCGGGATGCCGAGATCCACTTCATCGGCGTCGGCACTCCGCAGCTTCAGGGACGGCTGGGCGCCGACATGACCTACGTCCGACAGGCGGTGCAGACCATCGTCGAGCACGCCGAGGCGCCCGCCGGGGGCCGGCCGGTCCTGGTGGCCGGGAAGTCGACCGTGCCCGTCGGCACCGCGCAGGAGATCGAGGTGGCGCTGGCGGAGTCCGGCAAGAACCTGCTGCTGGCGTGGAACCCGGAGTTCCTGCGCGAGGGCTACGCGGTGGCTGACACGCTCCACCCCGACCGCCTCGTCTACGGCCTGCCCGACGACCTGGCCCGCGGCGCCGTCGCCAAGGAGATCCTCGACGAGTGCTACGCCGGTCCGCTCGCGGAGGGCACCCC